>DATCVR010000348.1:0-14079 GCA_036566745.1 Jiangellaceae bacterium
AGGTCGGCCAGCCCGCCCAGCCAGGCGTAGCCCTCCTTCATCGCGTCCTTGACCTGGTCGGAGGAGTACCCCGTGCACACGACCGTGCTCGGCACGTCGAGGCGGGCGTCGTTGGTCAGCACGGGTCCCTCGCGCAGCACGCCACCCGGCTCGGGCACGGCCCGTCGCCGGAACGTCTCGAGCTGCTCCTCGGTGAGGCCGTCGAGATTCTCTTCCTCGGCGAGCTTCTCGGCTGAGGGCAGCTGCAGCTCGGGTGCGGTGAGGTCGGGGTCGAGCGGGCCGGTGGCCGGGGCGGAGTCGACGTAGACCACGGCCGCGAGCTGCTCCGGGATGCGGTCGGTGACGCCGTAGCCGGTCGCGCCGGCTCCGCTGTGGACCGCGAGCACGACGGGGCGCCCCGCGGCCGACACCGTCGCGCAGATCGCGTCGACGTGGTCGGCGAACGTGATCGTGGACCGGTCGGTGTCGACCGACTCGAGACCGGGCAGGGTCAGCGCGGTGACGTCGTGGCCGTCGGCGCGCAGGGCGGCGGCGACCTCGTCCCACGCCCACGCGCCGAGCCAGAACCCAGGAACCAGGACGATGGGTGCCGTAGTCATGAGGCCAACGTAGAGGCCGGAACCGACAACCACGCACCGGATGCGCGCGCCGCGGCGCCAGGGCGCGGCGGCGCGCTCCTACCGCAGCGCCCGATCGCCGGCGTCCTGGCCGAGGCCCACGAGCCGGGCCAGCCGGTCGCCGCAGGCCCGCGGGCCGTGGAGGCTGTCGACGTGCTCCAGCGCGCGCTGCTGCTGGTCGTGGTACGCCTCGGGCGAGGCGTGAAGGCGCCGCACGAGCTGGCGTACCTCGCCGGGCGCGCAGTACTGCGCGGCGTCGCCGAACGCCGGTTCGAAGACGCGCGGGAGGATCACGACGCACCCCGCGGCCATCGCCTCGATGACCACGCCCGGCGGTGCCACGTCGGCTCCCTCACGGGGAAAGTGCACGAGGAAGTCGAGCTGGGCCAGGAAGGGGCGGGTGGCCATCTTGCTGCCGCGGAACGCCACCCAGTTGGGCGGCAGGCTGGGCGCGTCGAGCACGTCGAGGACGGTGCTGTGCCCGCCCACCACGCGGACGTCGAAGCGGTCGTCGTCGGGGTAGGCGGCGAGGAGCTCGGACCGTGTGGCGGGCCAGTCGTCGGGGCGGTCCGTGGAGGTGCGCCCGATCACCGGCCGGCCCGGACCCGGGCGTCGTCTGGTGGTTGCGAACCGGCCGGGGTCGATGGCGGCGGGAAGATCGAACTCGACGAGGTCGCCGGCGTCGTCCAGGCGGGCTTCGAGGTAGCCGCGGGTGCGGGCGTCGCGCGGCAGCCACTGCGGCCGGCTGCCGAAGAGCTCGGTGGCGTGGGCGACACAGTCGGCCACGAGATACGGCACCTCGGGATCGTCGCCGCCGTTGCGGGGGATCTCGGCCACGATGACGACGCGGTCGGCCTTCAGTGCCGAGGTCGCCCCCGGGGTGAACTGCAGCACGCCGGGATCGCCGATGACGACCAGCGCCGGCTCGAGCGGCTGCTCGATGTGGACGAGGTCGACCACGCCGGCGTTGATGAGCTCCTGGATCGAGGCGGCGGGCGGTTCGCGGCGGGGCGCGGGCGGCAACGGCATCTCGACGTGCGCGACGCCCACCCGGAGGCCGCGGTCGCACATCAGCTGGACCTCGGTGGCGGCCGCGGCGTGCGTGCCCTGTCCCTTGCGCCAGTCGGTGACGTACACGACGTCGTATACGGGGGAGGGGGCGGAGACGCGCGGACCCGCCCACGACGCCTCCGGCAGCGGGATTGCCCGAGCCTGGGGAGTGGCCTTCGACATCGGCGAGGAACGGCCGTGGCGGACGTCGCGGTGCCAGTGGGTGTAGGCGTCGCGGTAGGCCAGGCGGGTCCACCGGAGCCAGCCGGGCACGGCGTCGCCGCGGGAGAGGGAGTCGTGGCGGATCTGGTAGATCATCAGCGGCGGGCTCGTGCGCATGTCGACGAGCGAGCCGGGCGCCGCGGCCTTCAGACGGGACGGGTACTCGATGTCGGCGGACTTGCGCACCGTGTCGAAGTAGCCGATGAGGTCGACCACCGGACGCCGGCGGAACAGCAGCGACGACGCCGCCACGCGGTCCGGCGGGTAACCCGGGAAGGTGAACGTGAGGTCGGGGAAGGCCCGCACCGACCAGCACCGGGTCGCGAGCGCACCCGGCGTGGCCCGAAGGGTCCACACCTGGTGCTCGAGACGACGCGGATGCGACCAGTCGTCGAAGTCCTGGAACGTGATGAACTCGCCGCGCGCCTCGTCGAGGGCGAGGTTGCGGACCAGGTAGGTGCCGCCGTTGAACGGCGTCGTGAGCAGCCGGATCCGGGGGTCCAACGCCGCGACCCGCTGCAGGAGGTCGTGGTATTCCGGACCGGAGCAGTCGTCGACGATCAGCAGCTCGAGGTTGCGCCAGCTCTGCGCCAGGATCGAGCGCACCGCGGTGAAGATGCTGTCGTTCGGGCGGAACGCCGACATGACGACGGTGACCAGCTCGTCGTCGAAGTAGCTCGTGGCGTCGGCGCTCAGCTGGTCGAACGGGGTCGCGGAGGAGCCGTCGAGGGTCACCGGCTCGAGCCCGGCGGGCACGAAGACGGTGTTGAGCTCCTCGAGCCAGGCCTCGGCCGAGCCGGCACCGATGAACGGGTTGACCGTGTCGAGCCGGAGCGACCAGCGCACCTGGTCGGTGAGGTCGAGGTCGGGCAGCACCTCGCGAAGGGCGTCCATGCGGTCCAGGCGCATCAGCAGCTGGGCGTACAGCGCGGCCGACTCGGGGTCGAGCGCCTCGGCGCCCTGGAGCTCGCGCAGCAGTTCGAACAGCCCGAGGGCGTCGAGCTGATCGGTGCCACCGCTGCCCTGGAGGGCGATCACCTTGGCGGCGGAGGCGAGCCAGACGGCATCGAACCCGGCCGCCTCCCGCGCGGCGGCCGGGCGCTCGAGCGGGTCGAGCGCCCGCCTGGCCAGTGTGACCAGCGCCTCGTCGCCGACCGCACCGTGGGTGGCGGCGTGCGCCATCAGCTCGCGGCCCTGCGTGCTCCTGGTCCGCAGGAGCATCGCGGTCAGGGGAGCAGGTCCGGTCTCGTGTCGAAGGCGCTCGGCGAATCGAGCGATGAACTCGTCGTGCGTGGGCATGCCTTCCTCGGCGTCTCGAGATCAGGGAGCGGTGGTGCCGATGGCGGCGTAGATGTCGGCGTAGCGCTTGGCGTTGACCGACCACTGCCGTTCCGCGATGACCCAGTCGCGGCCACGCTTGGCCAGATCGGTGCGGAGGTCCGGATCGACGTGGAGCTGCTGGAGCACGTCGGCGAGCGAGGTGGCGTTGCCCGCCTCGAAGGCCCGGCCGCGTTCGCCGTCGCCGACGATCTCCAGCAGCGCCTCCAGGTCGGAGACCACGATGGGCAGGCCGGCCGCCATGGCCTCGAACGGCTTGAGTGGCGTGACCAGCCGCGCCGCGCGCTCGGGAACCCGCGGGACGACGAAGACGTCGAGCAGGCGGTAGTAGTCGAGAACCTCGTCGTGGGGCACCCGGCCGGTGAAGATCACCGAGTCGCCCGCGTCCTCGCTCGCGGCCAGAGCCTCGAGCTCCTCGCGGCGGGAGCCGTCGCCGACGATGAGGGCGACCGCCGGAACGCCGCGCCGCCGCAGCTCGGCGGCGGCCTGGATGAGGGCCTCGTGCCCTTCACGGTAGTGGTCGAGGTTGCTGACGTAGCCGAACGTGAACTTCCCGGCCAGCCCCAGCCGCTCGACCAGCGCCTCGGACCGCGGCCGGGGATGGAAGTTCTCGATGTCGACGCCGTTGGGGACCACGAACACCTTGTCGGCCGGGACCCCTCGCGCGACGATCTCCGAGCGCATCGACTCGCTCAGGGTCACCACGGCGTCGGCCTCGCGCATGCAGCGGGTCTCGGTGGCGTAGCGGCGCGCGTAGATCTCGCCGCGCTCGTTCCAGGCGAGATCGCTGCTCCACGTGGACTCGAAGAATCCACGCACCTCGTAGATCATCGGCAGGTCGAACTGCCGGGCGAGGGCGAGCCCGACCAGGGCGGGCTCGTAGCCGTGGTGGCCGGAATGGACGTGGAGCACCGACGGGCTGATGTCGACGATGCGGGCGGCCGCGGCCTCGGCGTAGGCGTCGAGGTAGACGTCGTAGAAGCGGCTCAGCTCATCCGGGTCGTCGACGTCGAGGCGGTGGTGGGGGGTGCCGTTGACGGTCTCGTACGTGACGCCGTCGGTGTTGCCGATCTGGCGCGGGAAGCCCAGCGCGGTCATCGCGACCGGGTCGAGCCCGCCCGCCCGCTGGCTGTCGAGGATGTACTGGCTGCGCATCGTGTAGCCGCTCTGGCGGTGCGGCATGGACACCTTGAGCAGGTGGAGGACCCGGCCGGGCTGGGGGTCCTCACGCAGCCGGAGGTCGCGGGAGACGGACGGCAGCCAGTCGGGCTCGGTCTCGCGGATCCGGCTCAGGATCGTGAGCTCCTGCTTCTTGAGCCCCGACGAGTCGCCCTGGGCTCTCAGCGCCGCCACGGCCGCGACCTGGAGGCTCATCGCTCCGGCGCGGGTGAATGCCAACCGCGCCGTCTCGAGGAACTCCTTGTCATCGCCCTTGTCGGGAAGAAGTGCCGCGGCGAAGGCGATCGCCTGGCCGTACTTGCGCTTCGTGATGAGATTCATCAGCCGGTCGATGTCGGCGCGCGCGAGCTTGCTCGTCTTCGACGCGAGCATTCCGCGGCGGAAATCGCGGGGATAGCGGTGAACTCGCCAGCCATTGCGCCGGGCCCGTCGAAGTCCGCGGGCCACCCGAACCGTGAGAGGGCGATGATCTTCGCGCTCAGCGAGAAGCTGCGCATTCTTCCGATGAAGGGAGCGAATTTGAGCCAGCGCGCCGTCGGCAAGTTCGATCTTGGTCGCGTCGTGGACGCGGATCTCGTCGGCGGTCTGGTCCATTGTCATGGCGGGGAGGGTATCGCGCGACCGTCTCGTGGGCCGAAACCGGTAGCGGTGAGGCCGCCGTGGGAGGGCACGGCCACGGGTCTGGCATCCTACGTCTGGTGAGATCCGGAGCACCTGCTCCGGCGCCGTCGTTCGTCGAACCTGGAAGGCCCCCGTGTCCGGTGACCTCGTGCTTCATGTGACTGGAGCCCGCCCCAACTTTCCCAAGGCCGCTCCGGTCATCCGCGCACTGGGCCGCCTCGGAGTGGCGCAGGAGCTGGTCCACACCGGCCAGCACTACGACGAGCGGATGTCCGAGATCTTCTTCCGCCAGCTCGGGCTGCCCGAGCCCGACGTCAACATGGGCGTGGGTTCGGGGTCGCACGCCGAGCAGACCGGCGCGATCATGGTGGGGCTCGAGAAGCTCCTGGCGTCCCGCTCGACCGCCATGGTGGTCGTCTACGGCGACGTCAACTCCACCGTCGCCGCGGCGCTGGTGGCGGCCAAGGCACAGATCCCGCTCGCCCACGTCGAGGCCGGGCTGCGCAGTTTCGACCCGTCCATGCCGGAAGAGGTCAACCGGGTCGTGACCGACCGGCTGGCCGACGTCCTCTTCGCCACGAGCCCCGACGCCATCGCCCACCTGGGCAACGAAGGCGTTCCGGCGGACAAGATCCACCTGGTCGGCAACCCCATGATCGACACCCTGCTGGCCAACATCGACCGCTTCGACAGCGCCAGGGCCCGGGCCGACCACGGCATCTCCGGCGACTACGCGGTGGCCACGCTGCATCGCCCGGGCAACGTCGACGACCCCTCCGACGCCGCCGAGCTGGTCAAGGCCGTGCACGCGGTGGCCGACCAGGTGCCGATCGTGCTGCCGCTGCATCCCCGGGGCCGGGCCCGGCTGCGGGCCTCGGGCCTGTTCGACCACCCGCAGCTGACGATCGTCGACCCGCTGGGGTACGTCGAGTTCATCGGCCTCGTGCGGGGCGCGGCGTTCGTCGTCACCGACTCCGGCGGCGTCCAGGAGGAGACCACGATCCTGGGCGTGCCGTGCCTGACCCTCCGGCCCAACACCGAGCGTCCGGTCACCATCACCCACGGCACGAACCGCCTGGTCACCCGCGAAGACCTCCCCGAGGCCGCGGCAGCCGCGCTGGCCGCCGGGCGGGCCGAGACCTGGCCAGTGCCGCCGCTCTGGGACGGTCACGCCGGCGAGCGGATCGCCGCGATCATCGCCGCCGAGATCGGCAGCTGACCTCGGCGGCTGACCCCAGCGGCGCCTCAGCCGCTGAAGCCGAACGCCGCCGAGCACCGGATCTCGAACCCCGAGCCGGTGCTGGTGTGGTATCGCCATTGGACCGCGCCGTCGGACCCGCACCGCCCCAGGTAGCCGATGTCGGCACGGCCGTCGCCGTTGCGATCGCCCACGCGCATCCCGAAATGCTCGGTGACACCCGTGCCCACGAAGTACCCCCGCCCGCCCCAGTCGTTCGCGCTGAAGCCGTCGTCGGTGCTGAGCTGGACCCGGAAGCACGGCTTGGTCTTGGCCTCGCACACGCCGCGGTAGGCGAGGTCGTCGCGGCCGTCGCCGTCGTAGTCGCCCACGAGGATGCCGAAGTCGGAGTCGTCGACGTCGCTCCACCGGGCGCCGTCGCCCGCGAACCGCACCTCGAACCGGTCGCCGTCGCTGACCAGCTGGCGCCAGCACGCCTCGGCCTCGCGGCAGTTGCCCCGGAACACGAGGTCGTCGCGGCCGTCGCCGTTGAAGTCGCCGACGTGGAAGCCGAATCGTTCGGTCTCGTCGCTGGGATAGACGTGATAACCCCAGTTGACCGGCTCGGCGAAGCCGTTGCCGATGCTCAGGTGGGTGCGCCAGCAGGGCTCGCGCTGCCCGCAATAGCCGGCGTAGGTGAGGTCGTCGCGACCGTCGCCGTCGAAGTCACCTACCTGCACGCCGTAGGAGTCGGTGCGCGGCGAGGTGTAGGCCCCGCCGCCCCAGTCGGCGTTGACGAAGCCGTCGCCGCTGCTCAGGTGCGCCCGCCAGCGTGACTCGCCGTCGTCGTCGCGCACCTCCTGGACGAAGTCGGCGATGCCGTCGCCGTTGAAGTCGCCGCGATGGACCCCGGCCAGGGGCCGGTTCCAGGACGGCGGGACACCGCACCGGGCGGTCTTGACGCCGGTGGTCCGGAAGTCGAGCTGCGCGTTGGCGTTGTCCTCGGCGCAGAACGCCGGGCCGTGGCCCTTGACGAGGGTGATCGAACCGCCGTCGCTGAAGGTGTTGCCCTTGATGTACACGTCGGACTCGTAGGAGCCGTCGCCGTCGCCGACGAAGTTGCGCCAGTAGTTGATGCCGCAGTACGTCACGCACGACGAGGACGAGCCGGCCAGGTTGATCGTGTTGTCGCTGATGAAGATCCGGTTGAGGTGGTGCGGCATCGTCGGGCTGTCGTAGACGTAGGTGAGGATGCCCGAGCTCTGGAGCTGGTTGCGCAGGACGAAGGTGTCCTCCTGGTTGCGCAGCTTCATCGCGCCACCCGCCGAGCTGGCGTCCCAGCCGTCGGCGCGGTTCCCCACGACGAACAGCGCCTGCGTGCCCCAGGCGTACAGGCCGTGGTCCTGGCAGTTGGCGCAGTTGCCGAGCTGTGCGGCGTTGGGGGTGCGCCGCCAGACGTTGCCGTCGACCACTGTCTCGCGGCTGCCGGTGCTCGTGCTGAGCTCGTGGCCGGCCACCGTGATCGCGTTGCGGAAGAAGCCGTTGGGGGTGCCGGCCTCGAGGTTCGGGGTGGTGCCGAAGTACGAGTCCTTGACCACCGTGAAGCGGGTCTTGTCGGCCGTGACGCCACGGCCGCCGTGGTTGCGGTCGCGGAGGAACTGGCAGCCGTCGATGGTCACGCCGTCGGTGTAGACCAAGGCGATGTAGGCGTCCATCCACTGCGCCGACACCGCGCCGTTGCGGAAGACGCAGTCGGTGAGGGTGATGTCGGTGAAGGACTCGTAGGTGTCGTCGCCGCTGAACCGCAGCCGGACGTTGTCGAACTCGATCCCGCGGAGCGTGATGTCGTGGACCGGCGTGGTGGCGTCATGCACGATCATCAGCCCGGCGGGGTCGCTGCTGCGCAGGATCGTCGGGTCGCCGTCGGAGCCCACGTAGTTGACCTCGGAGGCGAACCGGATCGGCCGGTCGAGCTGGTACACCCCGGGCTCGAAGCGCACCGTGGCCCCGCGGCCGGCCGCCTCGATGGCCGCCTGGATCGCCTCGGTGTCGGTGCGTGCCGTGGTGCGGTAGTCGGACACCTCGACGATCCGGACGGGTGGCCTCGACGTCGCCTTGACCGCTCGCGCGGCCTCTCCGCTCGACGCGGAGGAGACCAGGACGGCGGCGACGACGAGGACGACACCGAGGCCGATCAGGGCTAGACGTCGCAATCTCGGCTCCATGGTGCGCATCCCGGCACAAGGTGGGACGAGATTAGCAGGAGCCGGAAACCACCGACTCGATCGAGGGAGGCATGTCGGGCACACTACTGGCGCGGAGCACATGTGAGACGAGACCTCGAGGGATGAAGCTCGACGATGACGACGGTAGGCGCGGCCCCTGTGTCGACGGAAGTCGCGGAGCGGCCACCACCCTCGGGAACCGTTCGCGGCGGAGGCTTTCGTGCCGACATCCAGGGCCTGCGGGCCGTGGCCGTCCTGCTCGTGCTGGGCTACCACGCCGGGCTGCCGTTCCTGCCCGGGGGATTCGTCGGGGTCGACGTGTTCTTCGTCATCTCCGGCTTCCTCATCACCGGGCTGATCCTGCGTGAGGTCGACCGCACCGGCCGGCTGAGCCTGGGGAGGTTCTGGGCGCGGCGCGCACGGCGACTGCTGCCGGCCACCGCCGTGGTGCTGGCCGCCGTGGCCGCCCTCACGCTCGCCTTCCTGCCGGTCACCCGCTGGCCGTCGATCGGCTGGGACCTGCTGACGAGCTCGCTGTACGTGGTCAACTGGCGGCTGGCCGAGGAGTCGGTCGACTACCTCGCCGCCGACGCCGCGCCGAGCCCGGTCCAGCACTTCTGGTCGCTCGCCGTCGAAGAGCAGTTCTACGTGATCTGGCCGGTGCTCATCCTGGTGCTGGTGTGGCTGCACCGCCGCAGTGGCTGGTCGCTGCGGCGCACCCTGACCGGCGGCATCATGCTCCTCGCCGTGCCGTCGTTCGTCTGGGGCGTCCACCTCGCCGCCGCCGACCCGGGCCGGTCCTACTTCGTCTCGACCACCCGGGTGTGGGAGCTGGCGGTCGGCGCCCTGCTCGCCCTCGTGGGCCACCGGATGGCCCGGCTGCCGGTGGTGGCCGCGCACCTGATCGGCTGGATCGGCGCGGCGGCCATCGTCGTGGCCGCGCTGCGCTTCGACGCCGCCACGCCGTTCCCGGGATATGCGGCCCTCGCGCCGACCCTGGGGGCCGCCGCCGTGCTGGCCGCGGGCACGGCGTACTCCGGGCGCGGGGTCGGCCGGCTGCTGTCGGTGCCGCCGATGCGCGACATCGGGACGTTGTCGTACTCCCTGTACCTCTGGCACTGGCCCCTGCTCGTCGCGGCGACCGCGGCGTGGGGGCGCGAGGACGGCACGCTGTGGACGCCGGTGGGCGTGATGGTCGTCGGCGCCTCGGTGGTGCCCGCCTGGCTCACGTACCGAGTGGTCGAGGCACCGCTGCACCACGCCAGGATGTTCGCCCGGTTCCCCTGGCGCGCCGCGGTGCTCGGCGTCGTGTGCACCGCGGTGGGGGCCGCGGCAGCCGTGGTGGTGTACGCCTCGGTGCCCGCTGCCGACACCGCCAGCCCGGCCGAGGCACCAGGGGCGGCCGTGCTCGGCGACGACCCGGCCTCCGACCCCGACGCCGAGCCGGTCGACTCGGTCGAGGTCATGGTGCCCGACGTGCTCTCGGCCGGCGACGACGAACCCACCCTCGACGGCGAGAACTGCATCCTGGACACGTTCGAGGACACCCTGCACGTCTGCGAGTACGGTCCGGCCGATGCCGAGGTGACCGTCGCGGTCGTCGGCGACTCGAAGATGGACCAGTGGATCCCGGCCATCGAGAAGATCGCCGACGAACGCGGCTGGCGGCTGCTCACCTACCTCAAGGACGCCTGCCCGCTGGCGCAGGTCGACATCGCCCGTGACGGCGGGGTGTACGAGTCGTGCGGCGGGTACAACGCCGAGCGTCTCGCCGCCCTGCACGACGACCCGTCGATCGACTACGTCGTCACCTCTCAGCGCACCTGGTACGCCTTCGACGACGGAGCGTCACTGCCGGAGCGCACCACCATGCTGGTCGACGATCTCCGCGACACCTGGGCCCAGCTAGAGGACTCCGGCAAGGACGTGATCGTCCTGCGCGACAACCCCAGCCCCACCCTCGACGTCCGCGAATGCGTGGCCACCGACGACGACCACCTGTCGGCGTGCGCGTTCTCGCGCGCCGACGGCGAGGCCGACAGCGGGGGCGTGGCCCAGCTCCTGGCCGTCGAGCAGTCGCCCGAGGTCGACCTGGTCGATCTGAACGATTACATCTGCCCGGGCGAGCAGTGCCCGGCGGTCATCGGCAACGTCCTGCTGTACCGCCAGGGCACCCACCTGACGACGGCGTACGTCGAGTCGTTGACGCCACGCCTCGACGAGGCGCTCGCGCGGGCCATGGTCGCCCCGTAGGTCGCGCTCGCCTACACTGTCGCACCGGCGTAGCGGGGAAAGACGATCATGAGGCACGGGTGAACACCATCGACGCGTACGACATCATCATGATGTCCGACCTGCGCCTTCCGGGCGGCACGACGGCGAGCATGGCCGAGGAGATCCGGGCCCAGGCTGCCACGGGCTATCGGACGGCACTGGTCCACGTCAACAGCAAGCTGGTCGGCAAGGACCTCGGCGTCAGCGCCCACCTGCGCCGCTGCATCGACGAGGGACTGGCCGAGCTGGTCCTGCCCGGTCGGCGGGTGCGGGCGCCGCTCGCGGTGCTCCGGCACCCCACGGTGTTCGAGCCGGCCACGAGCCCCGACGTCGACGTCGTCGTCGACGCGGTGGCGATGATCGCCAACAACACCGCGGCCGACGCCGGCGGGGTCAGCCACTACGACCCGGTCCAGGTCAACGACGCCGTCACCGCCGTCCTCGGGGTCAAGCCCACGTGGTACCCGATCGGCCCGGCAGTGCGCGAGTCGTTGCGGCCCAGCGCGGCCTCGCTCCAGCTCGCCGACGCCGACTGGCTCAACGTCATCGACCTCGACGAGTGGACGGTCGACCGGGCGCGCGGCGTGCGGGCCCGCCCGGTCATCGGACGGCACAGCAGGCCGCAGCCGGCCAAGTGGCCCGAGCACGCCGCCGACCTGCGGGCCGCCTACCCGGACACCGACGAGTTCGACGTCCGGATCCTCGGCGGCGCCGACCCGGTGCGGCGCACCCTCGGGTCGATCCCGGGCCGCTGGATCGTCGAGCCGTTCGGCGCCCGAGACCCCCGCGACTTCGTCGCCGACCTCGACTTCTTCGTCTACTTCCACCGCTCCGACCTGGTTGAGGCGTACGGCCGGACGATCATGGAGGCACTGGCCGGCGGCGCCGTGGCGATCCTGCCCGCGCACTTCCGCGAGTCCTTCGGCGACGCCGCGATCTACGCCGAGCCGGCACAGGTCCGCGGCATCGTGCGTCGGCTCGCCGCCGATCCTGCCGCGTACGCCGAGCAGTCCCGGCGAGGTGTCGAATTCGTCGCCCGCACCCACGGCTACGAGGTCCACGCCGCCCGGCTCGAGCAGCTGATCGGCTCCGCCGCCGGGCCGGAGCTGCCGGTGCGCTCGCGCCGACGGGTCCGTGACCGCGCGAGGGTCTTGTTCGTCAGCAGCAACGGCGCCGGGATGGGCCACCTCACCCGGCTGCTCGCCATGGCCAGCCGGTCGAGCGAGCAGGTCGAGCCGATGTTCTTCTCGCTCTCACAGGCGGTGCCGGTGGTCGCCACCTACGGCTACCCGTGGGAGTACTGCCCGTCGCGCGGCGACCTCGGCATCGCCACGAACGAGTGGAACGGCATGTTCGCCGGGCGCTTCCGCGAGGTCGTGCGGACGTTCCGGCCCGACGCCCTGGTCTTCGACGGCACCTGGCCCTACCGCGGCCTGATCGAGGCCCGCGCCGATTTTCCCCAGCTGCTGTACGTGTGGTCGCGCCGCGGGATGTGGCGGGCCGAGACGGAGAGCTCCCAGCTCCGCCATGCGGCGACCTTCGACCTCGTCGTCGAGCCCGGCGAGTTCGCCGCGGCGTACGACCGTGGGCCCACCGCGGGGCGCGACGACGCCACCCGGGTGGGTCCGATCACGCTGGTCGAGCCGGACCAGCTGCTCGACCGCGAGGCCGCCCGGGCCGAGCTCGGCATCGAGGGCGACGCGCCGGCGCTGCTGGTCACCCTGGGGGCTGGCAACATCAACGACACCACTTCGGCGCTCGACGTGGTGGCCGACGCCGCGATCGCCCAGGGCTGGGACGTGTACGCCACCAAGGCCCCGATCGCACGTGGTCGCGGCCCCGCCCGCACCGACGTCCGGACGCTGTCGGTGTATCCGCTCGCGCGCTACCTCCGCGCCTTCGACGGTGCCGTGGCGGCGGCCGGGTACAACAGCTACCACGAGATGATCATGGCCGCCGTGCCCACGGTCTTCGTCCCCAACCTCGAGACGATGACCGACGACCAGCTCGCCCGGGCCCGCTTCGCCGAGGAGGCGGGCGTGGGAATCTGCCTCAGCGACGTCACCCCGCCGGCCGCCGCCGACGCGATCGGTCGGTTGTCCGAGGAGGCCGTCCGCGCTGCCATGCACGCCCGCGCCGCCGACTACCCGGCCAACGGCGCTGGTCCGGCGATGACGGCCATCGAGGCTCTGCTACGCGAGCGTGGAGTGATCGCATGACCACCGTCCAGCCGGCCGCCCAGGCCTCGGGCCAGACGTCGGAGACCGAGCCGGCGGCGCCGCGGCCCTCGGGCGCCTACTACCGGATTCGCACCGGCCTGATCCGAGCGGCGCGGCGGATCCCGGGGATGCGGGCCTTGGCGCGGGCGGTCCTGGCCGACGAGGTGGGCAACGCGCGGACCCGTCTGCTGCGCCGCGGAGGCTTCGACCAGCTCGACATCCCGCCCGGGCGGTTCTTCGCCGAGGGCCGGGGGCGCAACCTGCCCACCATCGCCCTCGTGTGCACCGGCATGGCGGCGGGCGACGCCGAACGGGTGGCCGCCGCCGTGGAGCAGGCGCAGTACCTCACCGGCTCGTTCCGGCCGCTCTTCGTCGTCGACTCGGCCGAGCTGAGCGCGTTCCGGTCGCGGGGCCACGCCGTCGAGCACCTCATGAGCGAGGACGACTTCCACGGCGTCGAGCCCAGCGGGTCCTATCCGGAGTACCTGACGGCGCGGATGACCTCGATCAGCCGCTCCTACGGCGTGTCCGGGACGGTGCCGCTGCAGCCCGACGCCCTGCCCGATCCGGTCATGCTCCGGATGATCGGGTTCATCGCGCGCTGAGGGTCAGCCGTCGCGCGCTGAGGATCAGCCCGCGACGTCGGCCGGGCGCGGCGCGACATGCCGCTCCAGCCCCGCCAGGAACGCCGCCGTGGCCGCGCGCCGGGCGTCGCTGGCGACCAGCGGGCCGAGGTCCCAGCCCACGAGCCGGCCCTCGTCGGCGTCGGTCATGCGCGGCAAGAAGGCGTCGAGACGGCTCGCCGTGGGCGCGCGCAGCTCGATCGGCGCGGTGTCGAGCGACGGTACGTACCAGCGGCCCAGCCAGTCGACGTCGTAGCCGCTCACCCGCTCGGCGAGCAGCCGGAGGAGGTCGTCCGGATCGCGGCGCGGGTAGCGCTGGGCGAAGTAGGCGACCACGCCTTCGTGTTTGAGCGGCTCCTTGCGGAGGTACCCCGGGGTGTTCTTGCGGGTCAGCATTCGGACGATCTCGATCTGCTTCGGCCACGACCCGGACAGCGCCGACTCGAGCAGGATCTTGCGGGCGCACTTCCAGCAGCGCCGGCACGGTTCGCCGACGGTGCCGCGCATGCATGACTGGGCGAACCCGCCGTACGG
>DATCVR010000349.1:0-4379 GCA_036566745.1 Jiangellaceae bacterium
CGGCATCGACGCCTGGTACCTCACCGCCGTCGACTTCCGTACCGGCGAGGACCTGCTCGCGCGGCGATCCTGCGAGCTGATCTGGCACGAGGCGAGACCGGCCTGGCCGGCGGCGCCGAGGACCGATTCGTGGTGGGCTCACGATGCTCCCGAGACTATTTGGGTGGGGTGGCGGGTCTTCTTCTTGCTGACCCCGGCACCAGCGACTCGTTCGTTCGGGCCAGTGCCGGGTGTCGTTCTCAAGCCTCCTCGGCGTTCGGTCTCGCAGTAACGTCCCGGTGTCGCCCTTCCGTCGCCCTTACCCTGCCTTTCAGCGCTTGGACCTGGTGTAATGCCAGAGGTGGATACCTGGACCGGGGCGGAAGCGCGGCTGCTGCGAAAAGTGGCGCTGCGGCTCAGCGTGCGCGACTTCGCCGACCTTCTCGGCATCCCGGCCCGCACTATCTCCAAGTGGGAACAAGCGGGATCGGCCCGCGAGCCACGGCCCCACATGCAGGCCATGCTCGACACCGTTCTGGAGCGCGCGGACGCTAGCGCCCGTACGCGGTTCCTGAACGCGGTCGCCGAAGGCAACGGCATCCGCGCCACAACCCCCACCTGGCTCCAGGTGCCTGACGCGCTCGATCGGGAGGCGTGGTCCGACGACATCGACCGGGCTCGGTTGCACGCCGACCGACAGGACTTCTCGTTTGCTGCTCGCTTGATGACGCGCTGGCTCGGCCGATCAGATCAGGTCGCTTTGGACGAACGCGGGCTCTACCTCAAGGGCCAGAGCCTCGTGGTCCTTGGCAACGTGCACCGTGACCAAGGCCTGCTTCGGGGCTCGTTCTCGGCACAGGCGGTCTACCGACAAGCCCTCAGCATCTACGGCTCACTCAGCCTGCCCCGGCGAACCGCGCAAGTGGAGCTACTGCTCACGGTGCTCGCTGAGATGGGCGGCCAACACGACGCCTCAGCGACCCGCTACCGCGCACTGGCCGACGACAGACGCCTCAGCGGATTGGACCGTGCGCGGGCACGCCTTTGGGTCGGAACCGCGCTGAGTAAGGAGTCCCGGCTGACCGAGGACCGGGCGGAGTTGACGATCACCTCCATCCAGCAGGCCATCCGTGAGTTTGAAGACCTCGATGAGCCTGACGACTGGAGCGTGTCCCACCAGAAGCTCGCCTTGGCGCACTTGGCCAGCGGAGACCCCTCTCAGGCATCTGAGGCGATCGGAATAGCAATCGAGAACCGCCGTACGAACTCGGCCCTGCAACAGGTTCGCTTGGACACGGCACACGCCCACATCTTGTGTGCTGATCCCTCAACACGGGAAGGTGGATTGACGTTGTTCGATGCCACCTACGCGATGGCGGCGAAGTACGAACTAGCCCATCAGACGGCCAGTATCGACCGCATCCGCAAAGGCCTCGAACCCCGAACGACCCGCACCTACCATTAGGAACCTGGAAGGACTGCCGCGTGAGCGACACCCCAACCGAGACCCAGCTCGATGACGCCCTGAAGATCTGGGACTACCACCAGATGGGGCACCAGCCGCGTGCCTGCGACGTGGCAATCGGACTCGGAAGCCACGACCTCGGCGTGGCCGACTACGCCGCCGAGCTGTACCACAAGGGTCTCTTCCAGCAACTGGTGTTCAGCGGAGCAACCAGCCCTACAACCCGCGCTCGCTTCCCGCGTGGTGAGGCCGTTCACTACCGCGAACACGCCATCAGCCTCGGGGTGCCCGACGAGGCCATTCTGATAGAGCCGGAGGCCACCAACACCGGCCAGAACATCTCTCTATCCCGTGCACTGCTCGCTGATGCCGGCATCGTGCCCGAGACGGTCTTGCTGATCTCCAAGCCGTACATGGAGCGCCGTGCCTACGCCACCACGCGCCTTGTCTGGCCCGAAGTCGAGCCAGTCTGCACCTCCGAGCCGCTCAAGTTCGAGGCGTACATCGACTCCATCGGAGACGCTCGCCTGGTCCTCGACATGCTCGTTGGAGACCTCCAACGAGTCATCGAATACCCCAAGCATGGGTTCGCGATCGAGCAAGACGTGCCGGAGCCGGTCCGCGACGCCTACCAGCGACTCATCGACGCCGGTTACACCTCACGCCTCATGAGTTGACCATGACCACGTGCGCGATCCACCAGCCGAACTTCCTCCCGCGCCTGAGCACGGTCGCCAAGTTGCTCAGCGCCGATGTTTGGGTCGTCCTTGACGATGTTCAGTTCTGCCGCCGCGACTACCAGCACCGGGCACGACTGGCTCGCCTTGACGATCCCAGCGAGCACCAGTGGCTCTCGCTCAACGTGCACCTACCGAACGGTCGCGGCACGCACATACGCGACGCCGTTGTGATTGACGCTGCCCGCTGCCAGCGGCGGGTCGGCGGCATGCTGGAGCAGTTCTACGCTCGCAGCGATCACTGGTCGAAGCTCAGCACAATGTTCGCTCACGTCGTAGATCTGATCGAGAAGACGGATCGACTGGACCAGATCGCTGAACTCTCCACACGGGTCCTTCTCGATGCCTTCGGCTGGGCGGGAACCGTCGTGCGTAGCAGCGACCTGGACGCGCGCTCCGACCGCTCCGCCCGCCTC
Source organism: Jiangellaceae bacterium (assembly GCA_036566745.1). GTDB lineage: Bacteria > Actinomycetota > Actinomycetes > Jiangellales > Jiangellaceae > DATCVR01. The sequence goes on from DATCVR010000349.1 coordinate 2,598, forward strand.
GCCGATCTGACACGCGCGGTCGGCGCAGACGTCTACATCTGCGGGCGCGGAGGCGCGCGCTACCTCGAACCAACCGTGTTTGACAGGCTCGGCCTCACGGTCGACTACTTCAGTCAGCCGACGTGGATCGAACCGAGAATCTGGGATGCCGGCCAGTGCGTCAGCGCCGCGTGGGCGCTGGCGAAGTACGGCGACCTCAATTCTGCCGCGCCGTATCGCTTGGGCTACTCCACAGTCTGATCCGCCCCTAGCCCGACGTCCGTCAGCCGCGGCCGGCGTACGGCATCCCGGTCGCGAGGATGGTCATCGCGGGGACGCTGACGCCGAGCGGCAGCTGGGCCATGGCGACGACCGCGTCGGCGACGTGCTGGGGGTCGAAGGTCGGCTCGGGGCGTACGGTGCCGTCGGCCTGACGGGCACCGACGGCGATGCCGGCGGTCATCTCGGTGGCCGCGTTGCCGATGTCGATCTGGCCGACCGCGATGTCGTGGGCGCGGCCGTCGAGGGCCAGGGAACGGGTGAGACCGGTGATCGCGTGCTTGGAGGTGGTGTAGGCGGCGCTGCCCGGTCGCGGGACGTGCGCGGAGATGGAGCCGTTGTTGATGATCCGTCCGCCCCGGGGGTCCTGGCGCTTCATCTGGGCGAACGCCTCGCGGGCGCAGAGGAAGGAGCCGGTGACGTTGACGGCCAGCGTCGCGGCGAACTCCTCGGGCGGGACCTCGTCGACCTCGCCGCTCGGCCCGAAGGTGCCGGCGTTGTTGACCAGCAGGTCCACGCGCCCCCACATCCCGACGACGGCGGCGAACGCCGTCTCCACCTCAGCGGCGGAGGCGACGTCCGTGGGCAGTACGAGGGACCGCGCCATCACCGACGCGGTCTCCTCCAGAGACGACCGGGTGCGGCCGAGGAGGGCGACCTGGAAGCCGGCGTCGTCCAGCGCCTGCGCGATCACCCTCCCCAGCCCGGAGCCGGCACCGGTGACGACCGCGACCGGCATCAGGTGAACTGCCGGCTCAGCTGGGCGTGCCGGTTGACGTCCTTGTAGAGCAGGTAGCGGAACCGGTCGGGTCCACCCGCGTAGCAGGCCTGCGGACAGAAGGCGCGCAGCCACATGAAGTCGCCCTCCTGCACCTCCACCCAGTCCTTGTTGAGCAGGTAGACGGCCTTGCCCTCGAGGACATAGAGCCCGTGCTCCATCACGTGCGTCTCCGGGAACGGGATGGCGCCGCCCGGCTCGAAGCTGACGATGTTGACGTGCATGTCGTGGCGTACGTCATCGGGGTCGACGAAGCGCTGGGTCTTCCAGGCGCCGTTGGTGCCGGGCATCTCGCCACCCGGCACGTCGACCTCGTTGGTGACGAATGCGTCCGGCACGTCGATGCCCTCGACCCGCTGGTAGGCCTTGCGGATCCAGTGGAAGCGGGCGACCTGGTCGCTGGTGTTGTGCAGCGTCCAGGTGGAGCCGGGCGGGAGGAAGGCGTAGCCGCCGGGGGTGAGGCCGTGCTTCTCGCCCTCGACCGAGAGCGTCAGCGCGCCCTCGACCACGAACAGGACACCCTCCGCCCCCGCGTCGAGCTCGGGCTTGTCGCTGCCGCCGCCTGGCGAGACCTCGACGATGTACTGCGAGAACGTCTCGGCGAAGCCCGAGAGCGGGCGGGCGATCACCCATAGCCGAGTGCCCTCCCAGAACGGAAGCTTGCTGGTGACGATGTCGCGCATGGTGCCACGGGGGAGCACGGCGTACGCCTCGGTGAAGACGGCCCGGTCGGTGGTCAGCTCACG
>DATCVR010000350.1:0-4129 GCA_036566745.1 Jiangellaceae bacterium
CTCGGCGAGATGGAGAAGGCTGGTCTGGCCTCGCTCGAGGTGACCGCCGAGGCCCAGGACGAGTTCCTCGAGTGGGTCGACAAGGGGTTGAGCAGGTCGGTCTTCCTCACCGGCGGCTGCCGCAGCTACTACCTGAGCTCGACCGGCCGGAACTTCACCCACTACCCGGGCTTCTCGGCGGGCTTCCGCTTCCGCACCAGCAAGGTCGACCTCGCCCACTACGCCGTACGACGCATCGTGAAGGAGGGGATCCGGGCATGAGTGGCTGGTTCGGCAAGAAGTACGACGTACGCGACCGGGTCGTGCTGATCACCGGAGCCGGGCAGGGCATCGGCCTGGCTCTGGCCCGGCGGTTGCACGACCGGGGCGCTCAGCTGGCGCTGGTCGACCTGAACGAGGCGGGGCTCGAGGAGGCCGGATCCAGCCTCGGCGCCGAGCGGGTCCTCACCGTCGCCGCCGACGTCACCGACCGTGCCGCGATGGCCGATGTCGTGGCTCGGACCATCGAGCGTCACGGGCAGCTCGATGTCGTGGTGGCCAACGCCGGGGTGACCCCGCCGCCGGCCACGATCCGCACGATGGACCTGGCCGACTACGACCGGGTGGTCGCGATCAACCAGACCGGTGTGCTCAACACCGTGCAGCCTGCGCTGGATGCGGTGATCGCGGCGAAGGGGCACGTTGTCGTGGTGGCCTCCTGCGCCGCCTTCTCGCCCGGCGTCGGCGGCGTCGGCTACATGTCGAGCAAGGCCGCCGCCGAGCAGATCGGCCGTGCCCTCAAGCTCGAACTGGCGCCCCACGGGGCGAGCGCGGGAGTCGCCTACTTCGGCTTCGTCGACACACCCTTGGCCACCGCGACTCTCGACGACGACCCCATGGGACGCCGCCTCGACGAGCTGCTCGGCTGGCCCCTGAACCACCGCATCTCCGCGGACGCCGCGGCCGAGTCGATCGCCGACGGGATCTCCGACCGGGCAGGCGCCACCGTCGCCCCCGCCCGGTGGGTTCCCTACTCCCTGCTCCGCGGCGTGCTCAACGCCGGCGCCGACCGGGTGCTGGCCCACGACCGCCGGGTGCACGAGATGGTGCGCGACCTCGAGGCCCGTGCGGAGACACGAGGGTGATCCGCTACCTGAAGCTGCTCGGTCCGAGTGCCACGAGTCGTGTGCTGATGGCCGGTGCCCGGTTCGCGGTGCGTCCACAGATCGACCACCTGCGCCTCGAGGGCCTGCAGCTGCGTTATCTGCGCGGTGTGATCGCGGTCGGTGGTGTCCTGGCCGGTTGGCCGACCACGGCACGGGTCGAGCAGGTCCGCACCCCGCGCTTCGACGGCGAGTGGGTCCGCGCCCGCAGCGCCGAGACCGGCGACGACGGCGTGATCCTCTACTTCCACGGTGGGGGTTACGTGGCGTCCTCGCCGCGGTCCTACCGGTGTGTCACCGGGCCGCTCTCGGCGCTGAGCGCTCTGCCGGTGCTGGCGGTCGGTTATCGGCGTGCTCCCGAGCACGTCTACCCCGCCGCGCTCGACGACGCCGTGGCGGCGTACGACTGGCTGCTGGAGCAGGGCCACCCACCCGAGCGGATCGTGGTGGCGGGCGACTCGGCCGGCAGCCACCTCGCGCTGGGCCTGCTGACCACACTCGCCGGGTGTGGACGCGACCTGCCGGCAGGCGTGACGCTCTTCTCGCCGCTGCTCGACCCGGCGCTGACCGAGGCGGTACGCCGCGATGCCCGGCACCACGACCCGGTCCTGACACCGACGTTCGCGGCGCGGTGTGCGGAGGCCTTCCATCCTGGCGGCGACTTCAGCGATCCGTGCCTGTCACCACTGACCGTGAGCATCGGGTTGCTGCGGACCTTCCCGCCGATCCAGACCCACGTCGGGGGCACGGAGTGTTTCGTCGGCGACTCCGAGCGGCTGCACGAGCGGCTCACCCGCGGCGGCGTGCCCAACAAGCTGATCGTCTCGCGTGGCCAGATCCACTCCTACGTCACGATGTACCGACTGGTTCCCGAAGCTCGCCGAGCGCTTCGCCGCGCCGCGACGTTCCTGCGATCCTGTATCGACGAAGATGTCCTCGTCCCCTCCTCGAGCTCACAAAGGTTGGCCACATGACCCGCTGGTATGCCCTTCAACCGGCCGACGACGACTTCCTGGGGACCGCACGCGCGGCCACCACCAAGGTGCTCGATGTCGACGTGCCGGTCGAGACGTTGTGGGAGGCGCTGGCCGCAGACGACGCCGTGGTCTCGTGGGGGCCTGGTGCCACGAAGACGCGGTGGGTCGGCTCGCGACCGTACGGCGTCGGCACGGTGCGGGAGGTCACCATCGGCGGCGTGGCCACGGTGCGCGAGAAGTTCTACCGCTGGGACGAGAACGAGCGGATGACCTTCGCGGTCGCCGAGTCGAACCGACCCGGCATCCGTCGCTTCGCGGAGGACTATGTCGTCGAGTCGACGCCGACCGGCTCCCGGCTCACCTGGACCGTAGCGGTCGAGGTGGCGAAGGCATCCGGGCCCACGGCGCCCATCGTCCGGGCTCTGCTCTCGCTCGCGGTCGGCTCGATGACCAACGGACTGAAGAAGAGGCTCGAACGCAACTGAGAATGGGCAAAGGCCATCGGATCATCTTGGCCGTCGGGCTCCTCGCCGCCTCGCTCGGCGGATCAGTACCCATGGTGGAGCCACACGGACTTCAGCTCGGTGTACGCGTCGAGCGCCCACGGACCCATCTCGCGTCCCCATCCCGAGGCCTTGTAGCCACCCCACGGTGCGGCCATGTCGGGGATGGGCGGCATGTTGACGAACACGGCGCCGGCCTTGATGCCGTTCGCGAGACGCTGTGACGTGGCGATGTCGCGGGTCCACACCGTGGCGGCCAGGCCGTACGGCGTGTCGTTGGCGCGATTGATGAGGTCGTGGAGCTCATCGGTGTCGTCGTACGCGGTCACGGCCAGGACCGGCCCGAAGATCTCTTCGCGCATGATCGCCGCGCTGTCCTTGACACCGGTGAACACGGTCGGTTCGAAGAAGTACCCGTCCCGGTCGATGCGCTTGCCGCCGGCGACCAGTTCCGCACCATCCGCGGCGCCGGTCGCGACCAGCCTTTCGACATGCGAAAGGTGCTTGGCCGAGACCAAGGGGCCCAGCACATTCGACTCGTCGGCGCCCGGCCCGATCGGCACCTCGGCCAGACCGCCGACCATCTTGTCGACGAATTCCTGCTCGCGGGAGCGCTCGACGTAGAAGCGGGTGTACGCAGCGCACACCTGCCCGCTGTTGAGCGTGGCGCCCATGATGTTGCCGCCGACCGCGGCGTCGATGTCCGCGTCGCGGGCGATGATGCTCGGGGCCTTCCCGCCCAGCTCGAGGGTGAGCCGCTTGAGGTTGGTTTCGGCGCTCGCCATCGTGATGAGCTTCCCGACGGACGTGGATCCCGTGTAGGACACGTGGTCCACGTCCGGGTGACGGGTGAGCATCTCCCCCACCGAGCCGTCGCCGGTCACGATGTTGACGACTCCCGGCGGGAAGCCGGCCTCGGCACAGAGCTCTACGAGGCGCAGGCTCGTCAGTGGAGTGACCTCGCTGGGCTTGATCACGACCGTGTTGCCGGTCGCCAGCGCCGGTGCGAGCTTCCACGTCAGGATCATCAACGGGAAGTTCCACGGCGTGATCAGTGCGTTGACCCCGACCGGCTCGCGGCGCGTGTAGTTCAGCGTGTCCGGGAAGGACACCGGGTTCGTACTGCCCTGCATCTTGGTGACCCAACCCGCGTAGTAGCGGATGTGCTCGGCAGCGCCGGTCACTGACACCATGCGCGAGATGCCGATCGGCTGGCCTTGGTCGCGGGTCTCGAGCTGTGCCAGCTCCTCGTGATGCTCGTCAACCAGGATCGCGAGCTTGAACAACAAGCCCGCGCGCTGGACCGGGAGCAGGTCGGCCCATGCGGGGTTGCTCAGGGCTGCTCGCGCTGCGGCGACAGCCGCATCCACGTCACTCCGGTTGGCGGTTGGGACGGTCTCGATGACCTGTCCGGTGGAGGGGTCGACGGTGTCGATCGCGGAAGTTCCGGAGGAACCGGTCCATTCTCCATCGATGAAGAGCTTGCTTGCCATTCCGGTGTCCTCCT
>DATCVR010000351.1:0-15025 GCA_036566745.1 Jiangellaceae bacterium
CCTACGACACTATTTTTCTCTCGCTCATCGGACTTGGGTCCGACCCTGTCACGGGAGAGGCCACTGCGCGACTTGCATACGGTGTAACGGGCGAACTCTAGGAGTCCACTGTGTCGACAGCTTCTCGAGCGCGTGCGCCACAGCGCACAGTCGGCTCGATTCTGCGAGGGCTACTCGCCCTTGGGGCCATCGTCGTCCTACTCGTCGGCATTCCGCTGGCCCTCTACGCCGTCGCGGGCAACCCGCTGCCCGGCGCCGTCCCCAGTGGTGACGAGCTTCTGTCCGCGCTGACGCAGCGTGACGACGGATCACTGTTCATCGGCATCCTCACCTGGATCGCCTGGATCGGCTGGGCCAGTTTCGCGCTCGGACTGCTCATCGAGATCCCCTCCGCGCTGCGGGGGCGCAAGGCTCCTCGCCTGCCCGCGCTCCGGTTCCAGCAGCGCACCGCGTCCGGGCTGGTCGCTGCCGCGGCGGTGCTGTTCACCGTCAGCCCGGTGGGTGTCGTCGCCACCGCGGGTGCCGCCGAAGCGCCCACCACCACCCAGGACACCGGTGCCAACGTCCGCACCGTCGACACCCCCGACGCCGCGCCCGAGCAGAGCGCCACCACCACCCCCGAGGCCACCACACCGGCACCCCAACCGGCCGCCCAGCCCGTGGCCGAGCAGGCTCCCGCGCCGCCCCCCACCCATGTCGTCACGCCGGGCGAGTCCCTGTGGAAGATCGCCCAGGACGAGCTCGGCGACGGTGCCCGCTGGACCGAGATCGCCCAGCTGAACTACGGCGTCGACCAGCCCGGTGGGTACGCCCTCGACGAGTCGCACTGGATCGACCCGGGCTGGACCCTCCTGCTGCCCGCCGACGCCGCGTCGGCCACCCTGCCGGAGACCGGTACACCCGCCGCCGAGACCACCCACGTGGTCGAGAGCGGCGACACCCTGTGGGAGATCGCCGACGACGAGCTCGGCGACGGCACCCGCTTCCCCGAGCTGGTCGACGCCTCGCAGGACACCATCCAGCCCGACGGCCGCCAGCTCACCGACCCCGACGTCATCCTGCCGGGCTGGACCATCACCGTGCCGGTCGCGGGCGAGGTCACCCCCGAGCCCCCGGTGGTCCAGCCGCCGGTCGTGCAGCCGCCGGAGGAGCCGCCGCCCGTCGTCGAGGAGCCGGACCCGGAGCCCCCGCCTGTGGTGGAGGAGCCGCCGCCGGTCGTCGAGGAGCCGGAGGTCGAGCAGCCCGAGGTCAACGAACCGGAAGTCAACGAACCCGAGGTCAACGAGCCGGAGGTCGAGCAGCCCGAGGTCAGCGACCCGGGCGTCGACGGCACGCAGGACGAAGGCGCCGATGCCGGCGACGAGGCGTTCCCGGTGCGCACCGCCGCGGGAGTCGGAGCGCTGCTCGCCGCCGGCCTGCTGGCGTACCTGGCCGCCAAGCGCCGCACCCAGCAGCGCCGCCGCAAGCCCGGTCAGCGGATCGCGATGCCCACCGGTGCCGCGGCCGCCGTCGAGCAGGAGCTGCGCTCGGTCAACGACCCGATGAGTGTCGAGACCGTCGACCTCGCCCTGCGCAGCCTGGCCGCCCACTGCGCCGAGCGGGGCGTTCCCCTTCCTCCGGTGCGGCTGGCCCGGCTCACCGCCGACCAGTTCGAGCTGTACCTCACCGAGGCCGCCGAGCTCCCGGCGCCGTTCGTCGCGACGGCTGCCGGGCACGTCTGGCTCCTGCCGAGCAGCGCCCGTGCCGAACTCGACGCCGCCGAGGTCGCGCAGGTCACGGCCCCGTACCCGAGCCTCGTCACCATCGGCCACGGGCCCGAGGACGGCCACCTTCTGCTCGACCTCGAGCGGATCGGCACCCTCGCCCTGGTCGGTTCCCCGAGCCAGACCCGCGCGGTGCTCGCGGCGCTGGCCGTCGAGCTGGCCACCAGCCCGTGGGCCGACGATCTCCAGGTCACCCTGGTCGGAGCCTGCAAGGAGCTGGCCAGCGGCCTCGACACCGGACGGGTGCGCTACCTCCCCACGGTGGGCAGCCTGCTCGACGAGCTGACCACCCGTGCCCGCCAGGACCGCTCGGCGCTGGCCGAGGACGGCGTCGGGTCGCTCGACGAGGCCCGTGCCCGGGGCGTCGCCCCCGCCGCGTGGACGCCCGAGATCGTGCTGCTCGCCGAGCGCCTGGACATCGAGCAGCAGGACCAGCTCGCCGACCTCGTCGAAGAGCTGCCCCGCGTGGCCGTCGCGGCCGTCACCAGCGGCGCCGAGGCCGTCGGCGAGTGGTCGATTGACCTCGACCCGGACGACGACGACCTCGCCGTGCTGAACCCGGTCGAGGTCAATGTCAGCCCGCAGCGCCTCGACGACAACCAGTACCGCCAGATCCTCGAGCTGCTCGGGGTCGCCGACGCCTCCGAGACCGAGCTGTGGTCCGGCGGCAGCTCGGAGCCGAACCTGGCCGACCTGCCGATCCGTGGCGACGCGCCCCCCAACGACGAGCCGCCCTCGGACGAGCCCGGCGACGACGACCTCCCGCCCGGGCGCGGCCGTCCCGACGACGACTTCGGCCCCACCGGCGGCGGCGACTTCTCGCCCGTCACCGAGGCGGCGAGCTTCGACGACCGGCTCTCCGACGAGGACGAGGAGTTCTTCCGGGCCGCCGCCGCCGCCGCCGACGCGTTGCCCGCTCAGCGTCAGCGTGAAGCCGTCGAGCCGGAGTACGCGCCGCACGGCATGACCCACCCCGAGGCCGACGCGGACGCTGAAGTCGAGGTCGACGCAGAGGTCCACGAGGTCCCGGTCGAGGCCGGCCCCGAGGTGACGTCCGAGCCCGGCGTCACCGTCGAGCCGTCGCCCGAGGCGGTCCCGGTGCCGGACACCGAGCCCGAGCCCGCCATCCGGGCCGAGGTCGAGCTCTCCGACGAGGACCGTGCCGCCCTGCGCGCCGCGGCCATCGGCTCCACACCCGACGACGTCCTCGACGACGAGGAGGCCGTGCGGGCGCTTGCTGCCGACGCCGACTCGCATCACCTCTTCCACGACGCCGACACGGAAGACGAGCTGTCGTTGTTCCGCGCGACGGCGCAGGGCGAGGAGGACGCCGCAGCGGCCGAGGCGGTCCGGCGAGACACCCTCCGTGCCGAGGTCGCCGAGCTCGAGCCCGCCGTCGACGCCCTCGACGACGTCGACGTCCCCGCCCCGCTGCCTCCGGTCCCCGCACCCCCCGTGCCGGCTCCTCCGATGGCCGAGTCGCCGTCCACACCGCCGGTGCCCGCACCTCCGGTCGTGGCGCCCGTCGCCGCAGCACCGGCTCCGGTGCCGGTCTCGTCGGCCCAGTCGTCCGCCCCGGGGCCGATCCAGCCGGCACCGGTGGTCGGCGACGGTCCGCTGATCCTGCTCCTCGGCCCGATCGAGGTCGAGGGCGCCGACGGGCCGATCGAGCAGTCCAAGTACCGCCAGCTCACCGAGATCGCGGCCTACATCGCGCTCCACCCGGGACGCGGTCACGCCGCCCTCGACGAGGCGATCTGGCCGGGCAACCCCGTCACCCAGAACACCCGGAACACCGCGATCTCCAAGCTCCGCCGGTGGTTCGGACGCAACGACACCGGCGTCGACTACCTGCCGCGTGTCGACGCCGGGTACCGCTTCAACGAGGCCGTCAGCACCGACTGGCAGCTGTGGAGCGCCTGGGTCGGCGACGACCCGCGTCAGGCACCCACCGAGCGGCTGACCGAAGCACTCCAGCTGGTCCGCGGCCAGCCGTTCGCTGGGGTCAACCCCCGTCGCTACGCCTGGGCCGAGCACCTCAAGCAGGAGATGATCGCGGCGATCGTCGACGCCGCCCACGAGCTCGCGATGCGCGGGCTCAGCGCCGGCGACGCCCACGTGGCCCGCAAGGCGGCCACCATCGGCCTCCAGGTCGAGCCCGGCATCGAGCTCCTGTGGCGCGACCGCCTCAAGGCCGAGCACATCGCTGGGAACCGCTCCGGCATCGAGGATGCCGTGGCGAGGCTCACGGCGATCACCGACGACCTCGGTGGCGACATGGAGGATGCGACCATCGCGCTGATCGAGGAGCTCCTGCCCACCCCTGGGCGGCGGGCGACCCACACGGCGCTCCCGTCGTATCGATGACCGCCTAAGGAAGCGCCATGCCGGACGCGAGCCCACACCTCACGTCCGGCCTGGCGCTGCTCCAGCGGGCGCGCGAGGACGGCGACGCGCTCGGCAGGGAGCTCGACGAGCTGATCCGGCGTCGAGCCAAGGAGGTCACCCGGCTGGTCGACCAGGCAGCGCAGCTCTCCGGTGGTCACCGTGCAGCGGAGCCGGCCCGCGTCATCGAGCGGGAGGCGCGGCACGCCACCGACCTGTGCGCTGAGGTCTTGACCGAGGTGACACACGTGATCGCCGATGCCTGCGCCGAGCTGGACTCGGTCAAGCGGGGGCCGTGGCATCGCGTCAGGGTGGTCGGCACCCTGGCGTTCAACCAGCTCGCCAACCGGGCCGAGCCCAACACGGTGTACCAGCATCGTGGCGTTCGCTGGAAGACCGATCATCTGGCCCGGCCGGTGCAGGTCTCGGGGCGGGTCAAGCGACGTTCCGGGCTCACCAAGCGCCTCGGCAGCCGGCTGCAGAACACCATCGGCAAGGAGGGCAGGCCCACTGACGTCGGCTTCCACCTGCTCGCTCACTCGCTGGGCGGCCCGACGAATCGGCTGAACGTGGTGCCGGGGAACGGCCGGTCCATCGGCGACGGAAAGCCGAACCTCAACCAGGGCGAGTACAAGTCGTTCGAGCTCGAGATCAGCCAGCTGCTGAAGGAGGGGCGGAGGGTCCGGGTGCGCATCCGGGCCGTCTACGATCATGACAACACGTCCACCCGGCCGGACTTCTTCGTCTACAGCTACCAGGTCGGCGACGGCCGGTTCAAACACCGTACGTTCGTCAACAAATGAGGCGCCCATGACCGATCACGACGACGACTTCACGGACGTGGTCCGGCGCCTCGTCGAGATCGCGCCCCCGGGCTGGCTGCGGGTCGTGCTCGACTACGAGGCCGAGGCCGATCCCCATGACGACGCCGGTGGCTCTGACGCCGGTGGTGGCGGCGGCTCGACGGTCACCGATCTCGTGCTGTTCGCCGTGGTACGCGACGGCGACGGCGAGCCGGTCGCCGTCGATCTCGACTACGACGTCGAACTCGGTTCCGCGCTCGACCGCGCACGTCAACGTCACGCCGGCAGCGCGGGCGAGCCGTGGGCCGTCCTCCACCTCCATGTCGACGCCGACGGGTCGCACCAGGCCGTCGTCGACGCCGGCCCTCCCCGCCGCCTGCGCGGCGCGCTCGACGACACCCGCTTCGACGACTACGTCGCCGATCACCGCGCTGACCTCGACGAACTCGCCCGCGTGGTCGATCCGAGCCGCGGACCGTCGGCCCGGATGGCGGTGTACGAGGAGCAGATCCAGCGCATCGTCCGCCGATTCGACGCCATCGCGCCCGAGGGGTGGGTCCGGCTGGCCGGCAACTGGGAGACCTACCAGGAAGCCGACGACCTGGCGCTGAACTACGTCACGCTCGCCGTGGTGGCGTCCGACGGTGGCTGGGGCGCCGGCCAGCTCGGCTACGACGAGGATCTGTACGACGAGGTGCTGGCCCTGAACGAGGTGATGGCCAAGGGCGACGGCCGCCGCTGGACCGTCCTCGACCTCGAGATCGACGCAGAGCCGGCCGAGTTTCGGGTGCAATTCGGGTATAACCCACCAAAACGGGTAAATGGAGTGCTCGACGACGAGTCCTTCGGGCGCTTCGAGCGCTACCTCGAGTCGTGGGTGGCCGAGCGCGGACCCACGAGCTGAGCTTCGCCGGTCACTTCATGCCCAACCTCGTCCACACCTGTGGACGGTGGGCGTTCACGAACCGCTCAGGCGGGTAGGATTCCACGGACTGCCAGGGAAGGACGAGTTGCGGATGACGTCGCACCGTTATCGGCTGGGCGACACCGGCCCCGCGATCGCCGAGATCCGCACCAAGCTCAGCCAGCTTGGACTTCTCGACGACACCCAGCCGGGGCCGCACACCTTCGACGAGGACGTCGACCAGGCCGTGCGCCAGTTCCAGCAGGAGCGCGGGCTGATCGCCGACGGCGTGGTCGACCCCACCACGTACCGCGTGCTCGACGAGGCGCGGTGGCGGCTGGGCGATCGCCTGCTGTCGTACGTCGTGGCCAACCCTCAAGCCGGCGACGATGTCATCAGCCTCCAGCGGCGGCTCACCGAGCTGGGCTTCGACGGCGGGCGAGTCGACGGCGTCTTCGGCCCGCGCACCGGCGAGGCGCTGCGCGAGTTCCAGCGCAACGTCGGGCTGCCGGCTGACGGCACCTGCGGGCCGAGCACGTTCAAGGCGCTGGGCCGGCTCACCCCCATCGTCACCGGCGGGCGGCCCGAGCGGCTGCGCGCCTCCGAGGCGCTGCGCCAGGCAGGCAAGCGCCTTCCGGGCAAGATCGTCGTCATCGACCCTGGTCACGGCGGCGCTGACCGCGGACACGTCGGCAACGGGCTGGAAGAGGCGGCCGTGGTCGAAGACCTCGCGGCACGCATCGAGGGGCGGCTCGCGGCCACCGGCGTCCAGGCGTTCCTGACCCGCGGACGCGGCAGCGACGCCGACCTCGACGACATCGCCCGGGCCACCTTCGCCAACGACACCGACGCCAACCTCATGGTGTCGTTGCACGTCGACGCCCACACCAACCCGGTCGCCAGCGGTGTCTCCACGTACTTCTACGGCGGCGACCGCCCCGGCACCACCAGCGCCATCGGCGAGCAGTTCGCGGGCATCATCCAGCGCGAGATCGTCGCCCGCACCGACCTTGTCGACTGCCACGCCCATGCCAAGACCTGGGATCTCCTGCGCCACACCCGGATGGCCGCGGTCCGCATCGACCTCGGCTACATCACCAACGAGGGCGACGCCGCCAGGCTGTCCGATCCCGACTTCCGCGACGTCGTCGCCGAGGCCGTGGTGGTGGCGGTCCAGCGGGTCTACCTACCGTCGGGCGAGGACGCCCAGACCGGCGCGCTCCACCTCGGCGATCTCGCCAGCACCTGACGGCCCGCCCGTCGCCCGGTCTCCGCCGCCCGTCTCATCCGGCGCCTTCCGGTTGGCCATCCGGCCTGGTCATGGGGCATCGTTAAGGGGTCAATCGGTCGACCCGACGGTGGAGGTGTGGAGATGGGCCAGTCGCCCGGCACGAACCGAAGGACGACCGAGGCAGCAGCAACCACCACCGGCTCGCGGCTCGATTCGTACGTCGACCGCTATGCCACCCGCACCCACGGGATGACCGCCTCCGAGGTGCGGTCGCTGTTCGCCGTGGCCTCGCGACCCGAGGTGGTGTCGCTTGCCGGCGGCATGCCCAACATCTCCGGGCTGCCGCTCGACGTGGTCGGATCACTCGTCCACGACCTCGTCGACAAGCGCGGCATGACGGCACTGCAGTACGGCTCCGGCCAGGGCGACCCGGGTCTGCGCGAGCAGATCTGCGATGTCATGCAGCCGGCGGGCATCAACGCCCATCCCGACGACGTCACCGTCACGGTCGGCTCGCAGCAAGCCCTCGACCTTGTCACCCGCATCTTCATCGACCCCGGCGACGTGATCCTGGCCGAGGCGCCGTCGTACGTCGGAGCCCTCGGCACGTTCCGGTCGTACCAGGCCGACGTGGTTCACGTCGAGATGGACGACGACGGCCTGGTGCCCGACCGGCTGCGCGAGGCGATCGCCGCGGTCGAGGCGTCCGGGCGGCGGATCAAGTTCCTCTACACGATCCCGAGCTACCACAACCCGGCCGGCGTCACCCTCACGGCGTCGCGGCGGGCCGAGGTCCTCGACATCTGCCGGCGTGCCGACGTCCTGATCATCGAGGACGACCCCTACGGCCTGCTGGGCTTCGACGGCGACGTGCCCCGGGCGATGCGCGCCGACGACGCCGACGGCGTGGTGTACCTCGGGTCGTTCTCCAAGACGTTCGCGCCGGGCTTCCGGGTGGGCTGGGCGCTGGCGCCGCATGCCGTGCGCGAGAAGCTCGTGCTCGCGGCCGAGAACAGCGTGTTGTGTCCCCCGGCCTTCAGTCAGCTGGCGGTCTCGGAGTATCTGGCCGGTCACGACTGGCTCGGGCAGGTCAAGGCGTTCCGTGAGACCTATCGCGAGCGCCGCGACGCCATGCTCGGCGCGCTCGACGACCTCTTCCCGCCGGGAGCCCACTGGACCCACCCGATCGGCGGGTTCTACGTCTGGCTCACGCTGCCCCAAGGGCTCGACGCCAAGGCGATGCTGCCGCGGGCCGTCACCAATCGCGTCGCGTACGTGCCGGGCACGGCCTTCTACGCCGACGGGTTCGGCTCCCGCTCGATGCGGCTGTCGTACTGTTACCCCACCCCGGAGCGGATCCGTGAGGGAGTGCGGCGGCTGTCCCAGGTCGTCGAGCAGGAGATGGAGCTTCGGGCGACGTTCGGTGCGTCCGTCACCACCCGTCGTCCCGGCCTCGATGCGCCCGCACCCGACCAGAGTTGACCAGGAGTTCCTTGCATGAGCGATCTCGGCCGCGTCCTCGTCCTCGCAGGCGGGCTGTCCCACGAACGCGACGTGTCGTTGCGCTCGGGGCGGCGAGTGGCCGAGGCGTTGCGTCAGGCCGGTGTCGACGTCGAGCAGCGTGACGCCGACGCCGGCCTGCTCGCGGCCGTCCGCGCCGACCCTCCGGCCGTGGTCTTCCCGCTGCTCCACGGCGTCCAGGGCGAGGACGGCGCGATCCAGGAGGTCCTGTCGCTGGCCGGGCTGCCCTACGTCGGCTCGGAGCCGCAGGCGTGCCGGCAGAGCTTCGACAAGCCGGTCGCGAAGTCGATCGCCGAGCGGGCCGGCGTCGCCACACTCCCGTCGGCCGTGCTGTCGCAGTCGACCTTCCGCGAGCTGGGCGCGGCGGTGCTGCTCGGCGCCATCGTCGACCAGTTCGGCCTCCCGCTGGTGGTCAAGCCGACGCGTGGCGGTTCGGCCCTCGGGACGTCGGTGGTGCGCAGTGCCGACGATCTCCCGGCCGCCATGGTCGAGTGCTTCGCGTACGGCGAGCCGGCCCTGATCGAGCAGTGGATCGACGGCACCGAGGTCGCCGTGTCGGTCGTCGACACCGGCGAGGGTCCTCGGGCGTTGCCGGCGGTCGAGATCGTTCCCGAGTCGGGCATCTACGATTACCACGCGCGTTACACCGCCGGCGCCACCGAGTTCTTCGTGCCGGCCCGGCTGACGCCCTCCACGACCCAACGCGTCGCCCAGGCGGCCATCACCGCGCACGAAGCCCTCGGCCTCCGCGACCTCTCCCGCACCGACCTCATCGTCGACGCCGCGGGCACGCCGTGGCTGATCGACGTCAACGTCGCGCCGGGCATGACCGAGACCTCGCTGCTGCCGCAGTCGGTTCAGGCTGCTGGACTCGATCTCGGCGTGCTGGCGCGCGATCTTTTGGTGGCGGCGGTCGCTCGACACCGTTGAGCCCTCACTCAGGGCTGAGGCTCGCCGACGTGAAGCGTCCCGGCTCACGTGGTCGAGGCTCCGGTCGGCGTGAGTGGAGCCGTCAGCTGTCCCGGGCTCCAGCTGTTCGCGCGTCAGTCGGGCAAGCGTGAGTAGCCGCCGCGACAGCAGCGGCGGCGTCAGTAGCGGCGGCGTCAGCTGTGGTCGGAATCCGAGGTCGGCGCGATGGTCCCGACGATCCGCTCCAGGTCGTCGATGCTGGCGAACTCGATGGTGACCTTGCCCTTGTTGCGGCCGAGGTCGACCTTCACTCGGGTGTCGAGCCGCTCGGAGAGTGTTTCGGCGATGTCCGCCAGCCGTGGCGCCACCGGGCGGGCGGCTCGGCGCGGACGTTCGGCCGGGGTGTCGTCGACGCCGAGTGCCACGATCTCCTCGACCGTGCGGACGCTCAGCCCTTCGGCGACGATCCGCTGGGCGAGCCGCTCCTGGGACGCGCCGTCGGAGAGGCCGAGGAGCGCGCGGGCGTGGCCGGCGGACAGGACCCCGGCGGCGACCCTGCGCTGCACCAGCGGCGGGAGCTTGAGGAGGCGGAGCGTGTTGGAGATCTGCGGGCGGCTCCGCCCGATCCGGGTGGCGAGCTCGTCGTGAGTGCAGCCGAAGTCGTCGAGGAGCTGCTGGTATGCGGCAGCCTCTTCCAGCGGGTTCAGCTGGCTGCGGTGGAGGTTCTCGAGGAGTGCGTCGCGCAGCATGTCGTCGTCGCGCGTCGTGCGGACGATGGCCGGGATCGTCTCGAGCCCCGCGGCCTGAGTGGCGCGCCACCGCCGCTCGCCCATGACGAGCTCGTAGCGGTTGTCCTCGAGTACCCGCACGACGATCGGCTGCAGGAGCCCGATCTCGGTGATGGAGTGGGTCAGTTCGGCGAGAGCGTCCTCGTCGAACACCTGGCGAGGCTGCCGGGGGTTCGGGGAGATGGCCGACACCGGGATCTCGGCGAAGGTCGCGCCGTCGACGGGCACGAGGTCCGAGGCCGGCGACGACGTCGTTTCACGTGAAACCGGCTGCGTGGGATGGCCGTTGCGGCTGGCTGGATCGGGGAAGAAGACATCGACCGGAGAGGGTGGAGCCTTGACGGACTCCTGGGACGTGCTCGCCTCGGGCGGCGCGGTGGGTATCAGGGCACCCAACCCGCGACCCAGGCCTCTACGGCGCTCAGTCACTGTCCGTCCTCCGTTCGTGCGTTCCCCGTACCTGCGCCCCGCTCAGCCATCTCGCGGGCAGCCTCGAGGTATGAGAGCGCGCCGCTGGACGTGGGGTCGTAGGTCATGACCGTCTGGCCGTAGCTCGGCGCCTCGCTGATGCGCACCGATCGCGGCACAGTCGTCCGGAGCACGGTGTCGCCGAAATGCTGGCGCACCTCGTCGGCGACCTGGGCCGCCAGACGGGTCCGTGCGTCGTACATCGTCAGAAGAATCGTGGAGACGGCCAGCGAGCGGTTGAGGTGGGCTCGCACCATGTCGATGTTCTTCAGGAGCTGGCTCAGCCCCTCGAGCGCGTAGTACTCGCACTGGATCGGGATGAGGACCTCGTCGCCACCCACCAGGGCGTTGACGGTCAGCAGCCCCAGGGAGGGCGGGCAGTCGAGGAGGACGTAGTCGTAGTCGCCCTGGGGGCCGCGCAGGTGAGCTTCGAGCGCCTGGCGCATCCGGGCTTCACGGGCGACGAGCGACACCAGCTCGATCTCGGCACCGGCCAGATCGATCGTCGCCGGCACGCACCAGAGATCGTCGAACCCATCGACCTTCTGGACGACGTCGTCGATCGGGACTTCTTCGATGAGGACGTCGTAGACGCTGGGGATGTTGGCGTGGTGGTCGATGCCGAGCGCGGTGGACGCGTTGCCCTGGGGGTCGAGGTCGACCACGAGGACCCGCATGCCGTTGACCGCGAGGGCGGCGGCGATGTTCACCGTGGTGGTCGTCTTGCCCACCCCGCCCTTCTGGTTCGCCACGACCATGACGCGGGTGTGGTCGGGCTTGGGCATGGGCTCGCGACGCCGCCCGATGGCCACCAGGGCGGCGGCGGCCTCACGGGCGATCGGGGTGTCGTAGTCGGCCAGCGAGCCGGTGAACGACATGTCGCTGAGTTCGGCGGCGGTACGGACAGGCGAACCCACAGCTCCGGTGGTGTTCTCCTCGTGACCTTTCACCGACGCCTCACTCTCTGTATCCGGCGTCCGAGCCGGAGCGACATGATCTCTGACGATCGGCCAGCCGAGCGCCGATACGCGCACCGATCCTACGGGTTCCGAGGGACTGCTCTGCGACCCGAGGGGCCATCCCAGACCTGGAGCGGTGGCGTACGCGGTCATGCCTTCCTCCTCCGCCGGCCGGGTGGTCGTGTGGGCGGCGCGCTCCCCGTGGCGCGTATGACGACCGCCACCAGCGTCGGTGGATCGACGACGCCCGAACCGGCTTCCTCCACTCTCCACGACGACGCGCCCGATCGCGTCAACGACGCGGCAGAAGCGGCGAGTTCGTCGGCGATCGAAGCGCCCTTGAGTGCGAGGAGGCGACCGCCCGGGCGCAGAAGGGGCAGCGTCCACCCCGCCAGCTTCTCCAACGGCGCCACGGCGCGAGCGGTCACGACGTCGTAGCCGCGGCCGTCGCGGATCTCCTCGGCGCGGGCGCGCTGCACCGTTACCGACGACAGCCCGAGCTCGTCCACCGTCTCGCGGAGGAACGTCGCACGGCGCAGCAGCGGCTCGATCAGGGTGATCTCGAGATCGGGGCGGGCCAGGGCCAGCGCCACCCCCGGGAGCCCTGCGCCCGAGCCGACGTCGGCCACCCGCTCGCCGTCACGGATCAGGTCGGCGACCACCGCGCAGTTGAGGACGTGACGTTCCCACAGGCGGGGCACCTCGCGCGGGCCAAGGAGTCCGCGCTCGATCCCCGCACTCGCGAGGCGCGCCACGTACGCCTGGGCCAGGGCGAGACGGTCACCGAAGAACTCGGCGGCCTCGGCCGGAGCCTCAGGAGGTGCCGTTTCACGTGAAACGGCGCGCCGGTGGTCCGGCGCGCCGTCGGCACGACTACTCATCGAGGTCCGAGCTCTCGGCTCGGGTGGTCACGCAGGGAGAACCACCACATAGCGCTTGGGCTCGACGCCCTCGGACTCGCTGCGCAGCCCCTCGGCCGCCACCGCATCGTGCACGACCTTGCGCTCGAACGGCGTCATCGCACCGAGCGCCTCGGGCTCTCCGGACTCGCGCACCGAGCTTGCCGCGCGCTTGGCCAGCTCGACCAGCTCGGCCCGTCGTGCCGCGCGGAACCCGCCAACGTCGAGCATCAGCCGGCTGCGCTCGCCGGTCTCGCGGATCACGGCGAGCCGGGTCAGCTCCTGCAGCGCTTCGAGGACCTTGCCGTCGGGGCCTACGAGCACGTCGAGATCGTCGCCGACGATGGACACCGCCGCACGGTCGCCCTCGACGTCCATGTCGATGTCGCCGTCGAGGTCGGCGATGTCCAGCAGGCCTTCGAGGTAGTCGGCAGCCACGTCGCCCTCATGCTCGAGGTGCTTCACCGCAGGCGCGGACGAGTCCGTGGCCGCGGGGGCAGTGGTGGTATCGGCGTCACTCACGTGAGACTCCTCATGAGGGATGTTCGTGGTCTGTCGGTGATCACGATCAGCGGAGGGCTTACTTCTTGCCCTTGCGCTGCGATCGAGAGGTTCGCTTCGGCTGGACGCGCCCCTGGGGACCAGTCTGCTCGCCGCCCGTGGCCGCCTCGGCGGCGGGTTCGACGGCGGCGGACCCGACCGGCAGTCCCTTGCGCCGCGCCTTGGCCTCGAGGCGCCGCTGGTGGGCCTTCTCCGCTTCGGTTCCGGGCGCGGGCATCCGACGGATCACGTAGAGCTGCTGGCCCATGGTCCAGATGTTCGACGTCAGCCAGTACAGGACGGTGCCCAGCGGGAAGTAGACGCCGGAGAACGCGAAGACGAGCGGCAGGACGTACAGCAGGACCTTCTGCTGCTGGGCGAACGGGCCCTCCAGCGACTCCTTCGGCATGTTCTTGCGCATGATCTGGCGCTGCGTGATGAACTGCGTGACCACCATCAGGATGACCATGACGATCGCGACGACCTTGGTCGCCATGTCGTCCGTGGTGAGGAAGCTGTCGGTGATCTTGATCCCGAAGACCTCTGCGCTCTCGACCGACGCGAACAGCTCCGGGTGATTGGCGAAGGCGCCCCGCGCGTGACCCTTGGCGATGCCGTCGAGCACCCGGAACAGCGCGAACAGGAACGGCGCCTGGAGCAGGATCGGCAGGCACGACGCGAACGGGTTGGTGCCGCTGTCCTTGTAGAGCTTCATCGTCTCCTGCTGGAGACGCTCGCGGTCGCCCTTGTACTTCTTCTGCAGCTCGCGCATCTTCGGCTGGAGCAGCTGGACCTTGCGCTGCGACTTGATCTGCCGGACGAACAGCGGGATCAGCATGGTGCGGATCACGACCACGAGGCCGATGATCGACAACGTCCAGCTCACGCCGCTGTGTTCGGCACCGAACAGCGAGTCGAAGAGCCAGTGCCAGCCGATCATGATCCAGCTGACGAGGAAGTACAGCGGCGCGAGCAGGGTGTCCACGGGTGGTCAGGCTCCTCGAAGGGCAGGGACGTCAGAAGTAGAACTGTGGCGGTGCGGCTGCGGTTCCGGGTCGGCGTCGTCGCCGCCGTCGGTGCCGGCCGCCCGGCCCCACCAGCGGTACTCGGCGCGGCCGGGCACGAGGTCGACTCCTCCCTCGCACCACGGGTGGCAACGGCCGAGCCGCCGCACTGCGAGCCAGCTCCCGCGTAACGCGCCGTGGTCTTCGACGGACTTCAGCGCATAGGCCGAGCACGAGGGGTAGTACCGGCAGGTCTGCCCGTAGAGCGGGCTGACGACAAGGCGGTAACCCTTGAGGACCGCGATCAGAAGCCACTTCATCGCCGGGCCTCCAGCCGCTCGACGGCTCGGCTCAACGCGGCGTCGAGGTCGCGGGCGAGCACGGCGGACGGGGCGTGGGCGGCTTCGGGCTGGGCGCGCACCACGAGCTGAGATCCCTGGGGCAGTGCGCTCAGTCGGTCGCGGACGAGATGTCGGAGCCGCCTGCGCACGGCGTTGCGGACCACGGCACCGCCGACGGTGCGCCCGACCACGAAACCCACGCGGGTCGGGGCGTCACCTGCGCCGGCGGAGACGACGTGGACGACCACGAGCGGCCGACCGACCCGCACGCCTCTGCGTACGGTGGAACGGAAATCCGCAGGCCGCCGCAACCGATGCTCGGGCTTCAACACGGCATCGTGAGATCCGGTTGCCGCCCGCGCCTCGGCGAGGTCAGGCGGACAGGCTGGCACGGCCCTTGCGCCGGCGGGAGGTGACGATCGCGCGGCCGGCGCGCGTACGCATACGCAGCCGGAAGCCGTGGGTCTTCGCGCGACGGCGGGTGTTCGGCTGGAAGGTGCGCTTCACGTC
>DATCVR010000352.1:0-5569 GCA_036566745.1 Jiangellaceae bacterium
CCCCCACCGACCTGCAGCCGGCGAAGTAGACGGCGGAGGAGAAGACACCATGGAGAAGTTCGTCCGCCACACCGGCGTCGGGGTCCCGCTGCACCGCAGCAACGTCGACACCGACCAGATCATCCCCGCCGTCTACCTCAAACGGGTCACCCGCACCGGCTTCGAGGACGCGCTGTTCGCCGCCTGGCGCGGCGACGAGGAGTTCGTCCTCAACCAGCCCGCCTTCCGCGCCGGCACCGTGCTCGTGGCCGGTCCCGACTTCGGCACCGGCTCCTCCCGCGAGCACGCCGTGTGGGCGCTGAAGGACTACGGCTTCAAGGCCGTACTGTCGGCGCGGTTCGCCGACATCTTCCGCGGCAACTCCGGCAAGCAGGGGCTCCTCACCGGCGAGCTGGCGCAGGCCGACATCGAGCTGATCTGGAAGATCCTCGACAACGCCCCCGGCGCCGAGGTCACGGTCGACCTCGAGCAGCGTGAGGTTCGCTGCGGCGACGTCGTCGCGCCGATGCAGGTCGACGACTACACGCGGTGGCGCCTCATGGAGGGTCTCGACGACATCGGCCTGACCCTGCGCCACACCGACGCCATCGACGCGTACGAGGCGATGCGGCCGGCCCACAAGCCGCGCACCCTGGTCTGACCCCGCGCCGCCTCGCCCCTCCCCGGCACGGCCCTGGCGGAATGATCACGTCCACGTGATCATTGCTCGCTCCGCCAGGGCTGCAGGCCTCGTGGTGCAGGTGAACGCCTCGTGGTGGCAGGGGAACGCCTGACGACGCGCCGACGACGATTGTCGTGGTGCGAGGGCGTCCTGGTGCCGTAACGGGCACAATGGGCCACCTGACCGATCACCCAGTCACATGAGGAGCGACGGTGGCGAAGACGAAGAAACTGGTCGACCGGATCGCGGAACGGTTCGACGGGAACCGCGAGGTGGCTCAGCACGCGCTCGACTCCGTCGTCGACGCCATCTCCAGGTCGCTCGCCGCCGGTGAGAAGGTCGTGGTCAAACGGCTTGGCGTGTTCGATCGCGAAACGGCCAAGGACCCGAAGTCGAAGAAGAAGCGGGCCGTACCGACCTTCAACCCGTCCGAGGAGTTGAAGGACGTCGTCGCCGGCGCGAAGAAGGTCAAGGAGCGGGTCCTCGGGTCGCTCGCCGTCGTCCCGGCTCAGGCCGCGGCGGTCGCCGAACAGGCGACTCGGGCGGCGTCCAGTGCGGCGCGGGCCGCTGCGGACGCCGTGCGCGGGCTCGGCGACGACGACGCCAACGCGGACAAGCCGTCGGAGGTCGCGCCTCCGGCCCGCAAGGCCCCGGTGAAGGTCCCGGCCCGGAAGACCGCCGCGAAGAAGGCTCCGGCGGCGAAGAAGGCGCCCGCCAAGCGCACGGCGGCGAAGACCACGGCAGCCACGACCACGGCGGCGAAGAAGGCTCCGGCCAAGCGCACGGCCGCGAAGACCACGGCAGCCACGACCACGGCGGCGAAGAAGGCTCCGGCCAAGCGCACGGCCGCGAAGACGACCGCAGCCAAGACGACGGCCGCGAAGACGACCGCAGCCAAGAAGGCTCCGGCCAAGACGACAGCCGCGAAGGTCGCGGCCCCGGCGACGACCGCCGCGGCCAAGACCGCCGCACCCTCGACGGCCGCGGCCCCGCCGTCCGGCGCCTCGGGCGACTGAACGCGCCGCTGCCTCAGAAGGCGACGTCGAGCTGGACCACCACGGCTTCGGTGCGGGGTCCGAGGCCCAGCCGCATCGCGTCCCAGAGGTCCACGGCGGTGTCGATGTCGCGCCGTACCGACGGGATGCCGGTGAGCTCCAGCTCGACCGCGCCCTTCGTCCGGTGAGCTGCCCGCGAGCGCCCGCCGAAGTGCGGCTCGAAGGCGACCCCGGGCATGGCGGCGTACATGGTCGTGCCGATCCCCGCGGCGTCGGCGACGAACGACACGGGGTGTTCGGCGGCGGCGGAGAGGACCTGCTCGAGCTCGACGGGGCGTAGCGCCGGGAGATCCGCCGCCAGCGATGCCACCGCGGCGTCCGGGTGCGAATCCCGGATCCAGGCTGCGCCGTGACGCAGTGCTGCGTTGAGACCGGCGTCGGGTGCGTCGTCGACGACCTCGGCACCGAGCGTGACGGCCTGCTTGGCTGCTTCGTCGTCGTCGGTGACCACCACGACCGACTCGACCAGTGAGCAGGCGAGCGCCGCGGCCACGGTGTCGGCGGCGAAGGCGCGCGCCATCACCGGGCGCAACTCGCCCACGGTCTCGGCGAGACGGGTCTTGGCGAACTCGGGCCGCTTCACAGGGACCACGATCGACCAGCGTTGCGGCGTCGACATCGGACCCATGCTCTCATCACGGACTCGACTGAGGCACCATGCGGGGGTCAGACTGGCTCGGCTCGAATCGTCGAGCGAACGTCCCAACACGCCCGGATCGGCGGGCACGTGAAGGAGGAAACCAGTGGCGAGTCCGAGACAACGGCTGGGCTTCGCCTACCGGTTCGTGGCCGCGATCGTCCGGCCGTTGCTCTACCTGTTCACCCGTCGCAACTGGACCGGCGCCGAGCGGTTGCCGCCCGTGGGCACCGGCGTGCTGGTCGTCGCGAACCACATCTCGCACGTCGACCCCCTGACCTTCGCCCACTTCCTGTGGGAGAACGGGAGGGCACCGCGGTACCTGGCCAAGGAAGGGGTGTTCCGCATCCCGGTCGCGGGGCGGATCATCAAAGCCTGCGGGCAGATCCCGGTCTATCGAGAGTCGCGCGACGCCGCCCTGGCGTTCCGCGACGCGGTGGCCGCGATCGGCAAGGGCGAGTGCGTGGCGATCTATCCCGAAGGCACCATCACCCGCGACCCCGACCTGTGGCCCATGGAGGGCAAGACCGGCGCGGCCCGCATCGCGCTCGACACCGGCTGCGACGTGATCCCCATCGCCCAGTGGGGAGCCCACGAGATCCTGGCGCCGTACTCCAAGCGGCCCCGCCTGATCCCTCCCAAGACCATGCACGTGCGCGCGGGGGCGCCGGTCGACCTCTCCGACCTGCGCGGTCAGCCGGTCACGCCGGCGCTGCTCCGGACAGCGAGCGACCGCATCCTCGACGCGATCACCAACGAGCTGGCGGTCCTCCGGAACGAGGAACCTCCGGCCGTGCGCTTCGATCCGCGCCAGTCCAGGCTGCCCAAGACCGGCGATCCGTCGAAGCCGTCGACCGACGCCGACGAGCCTGCCGACGGAGCCGCGGGTGGCGGACCGGCCGCGGGCGGCGCTGCGGCTGCGGGCGGCGGCGCCGCGGGCGAGACCCCGGCTGACACCGACGGACCCACTGCCTGATGCGCGCGGCCGTATTCGGCGCGGGCTCCTGGGGTACCGCGTTCGCGCTCGTGCTGGCCGACGCCGGTGCCGAGGTCACGATGTGGGGTCGACGCCCCGAGCTGTGCGACGCGATCACCACCCAGCATCGCAACCTCGACTACCTTCCGGACATCGAGCTTCCGGCCGGCATCCGCGCCACCCACGACCCCGAGGTCGCCACCGACGGCGCCGAGCTGGTCGTCCTCGCGGTCCCGTCCCAGTCGTTGCGCGAGAATCTCGCCGCCTGGGTCCCGGTGCTGCCTCCACAGGCGGTCCTGGTGAGCCTGATGAAGGGCGTCGAACTCGGCACCGCCAAGCGGATGAGTGAGGTGATCGCCGACGTCACAGGCGCAGGCCCGGACCGGATCGGCGTGGTGTCCGGACCGAACCTCGCCCGCGAGATCGCCCAGCGACAGCCGTCGGCCAGCGTGGTGGCGGCCGCCGACGACAGGCTCGCGACCCGTCTGCAGGCGGCCTGCCACTCGCCGTACTTCCGGCCCTACACCAACACCGACGTCGTGGGGACCGAGCTCGGCGGGTCGGTGAAGAACGTCATCGCCCTGGCGGTCGGGATCGCCGTCGGGCTCGGCTTCGTCGACAACGCCCGGGCCAGCGTCATCACCCGCGGCCTGGCCGAGACCGCCCGGCTCGGTGCCGTGCTGGGCGCCGATGCGTACACGTTCCAGGGGCTGGCCGGCCTGGGCGACCTGGTCGCCACCTGCTCCTCGCCGCTCTCGCGCAATCGGACATTCGGCGAGAAGCTGGGCATGGGTCAGTCGGTCGAGGCGATTGCTGCCGCATCGCGTCAGGTCGCCGAAGGGGTGCGTTCCTGCGAGTCGATCCTCGACCTGGCCGGGCGCAACGGCGTGGACATGCCCATCGTCGACCATGTGGCGCAGGTCGTCCGCGGCGACATGTCGCCCGGCGACATGCTGCGCTCGCTGTTGTCTCGCTCGGCGAAGCCCGAGCGGCACGGACATTGAGGACGGGTAGGGTCGGCGCCGATGAACACCACGCCTGAACACCGCCGCATCCGGGTCGCCGTCGTCTTCGGCGGACGCAGCTCCGAGCACGCCATCTCGTGCGTCACCGCCGGAGGCGTCCTCGCCGCGCTCGACCCGGCTCGGTACGAGATCGTGCCAATCGGCATCACGACGGCCGGGCGCTGGGTGCTGGCGCCGGCCGAGCCCGAGCGGCTGGCCATCACCGACGGCACGTTGCCCGAGGTCGCCGACGAGGGCGGCACCGTGGTGCTCCCGTCCGGCAGCGGACTCGTCGTGCAGTCGCCGGACGAGGTCCCGCGCGAGCTGGGCTCGGTCGACGTCGTCTTCCCGCTGCTGCACGGCCCCTACGGCGAGGACGGCACGCTCCAGGGACTGCTCGAGCTGGCCGACGTCCGGTATGTCGGCTCCGGCGTCCTGGCCTCGGCGGTCGGCATGGACAAGCACGTGATGAAGCTGCTGCTCGCCGCCGCGGGCATCCCGGTCGCCCGCCACGTGCTGGTGCGCCCCGGATCGTGGGAGCGCCAGCGTGACCAGGTCGTGGCCGAGGTGGCCGAGCTGGGCTGGCCGGTGTTCGTCAAGCCGGCGCGAGCCGGGTCGAGCATGGGGGTGGAAAAGGTGACTGGGCCCGAGGGTCTCGAGGCCGCGATCCTGGCCGCCCGCGAACACGACCCCAAGGTGCTCGTCGAGGAGGCCGTCGTCGGCCGCGAGATCGAGTGCGGGGTGCTCGAGGGCATCGATGGTGCGGCGCCCGACACCAGCGTCGTCGGCGAGGTCCGCTTCGGGGACTCCCACGACTTCTACGACTTCCAGGCCAAGTACCTGCCCGGAGACGACGTCGGGCTCGACATCCCGGCCGACCTGAAGCCCGACCTCGTCGAAGAGGTCCGCGACGTCGCGGCCCAGGCCTTCACCGCGCTGTCGTGCGAGAGCCTGGCGCGGGTCGACTTCTTCCTCCGGCCCGACGGCTCGCTGGTGGTCAACGAGGTCAACACCATGCCGGGCTTCACTCCCACGTCGATGTTCCCGATGCTGTGGGAGAAGTCCGGGCTGTCCTACAGCGCGCTGGTCGACCGTCTGATCGCGACGGCACTGGCACGTCCACTCGGGCTGCGCTGAGTTTCCCGTCGGTGGGCCGGCGGTGCGGACTGCGGTGCGCCGGCCGCGGTGCCGGCCGATGCGGCCGGCTCGGCCGCGGTGCCGGCCAATGGGGCGCCG
>DATCVR010000353.1:0-24592 GCA_036566745.1 Jiangellaceae bacterium
CACCTCGGACGACGCGATCCGGGAGCGGACCGGGCGCGGCTGGGAAGAGTGGTTCGACGCGCTCGACGAGTGGGGCGCCGCCGAACGATCGCACCGCGACATCGCCCGCTGGGTGGCCGAGCAGCTGGGCATCGTGCCGCTCGGCTGGGCGGCACAGGCGGTCACGAAGAGTTACGAGCGGGCCCGGCTCGGCCAGGCCGTCGGCGAGCATCCCGACGGGTTCACCGTCACCGCGTCCAGGACGGTGGACGTGAACATCGAGCGGCTGTACGACGCGTTCGTCGACGAGTCGATCCGCGCACAGTGGCTCCCCGACGGCCAGCTGCGGGAACGCACGGCGACCAGACCGGCCTCGGCCCGGTACGACTGGGACGGCGGCGAGACCCGGGTGGCCGTCACGTTCGCCGCGAAGGACGAGGCGAAGAGCCTGGTCGCGGTCGCGCACTCCCGGATCGTCGACGCCGCCTCGGCCGCCGAGACCAAGGCCTGGTGGCGGGCCCGGCTGACCACGCTCAAGTCCTGGCTGGAGGAGGGCGGAGCCGATGCCTGACATCGAACCGCTCGCCGTCCTCGCCGCCACATTCGCGGCGTTCGTGCTGGGCTTCGTGTTCTACGGCGTGTTCGGCGGCCAACTGGCACAGGTGAGCGCCGGATCTGGCGCCGATCGGCCGCCGTGGCAGGTGCCGGTCGTCGAGGTGGTCCGTGCCCTGATCCTGGCGACGGTGGTCGCCGGTGTCGCCGCGCTGGGCGGGGTCGACACGTGGACCGGGGGTGTGGTCCTCGGGCTGGTGTTGTGGATCGGCTTCCCGTTCGTTCTCTGGACCGGCGCGATGTTCCACGAGCGCACGCCGCTGAAGCTGGCCGCGATTCACGCTGGCGACTGGCTGGTGAAGCTGCTGGCGATCGGGCTGATCGTCGCCGCTTGGCCCTGATCTCCGCGGCGGGCGGTGCCGGGCGCGCGCTCAGGTCTCGACGTCCGCCCCGGCGGCCCAGGGCGCGCGGGCAGCGTCCTCTCCTGTCACCTCCGGCCGGAGCGGAGTCTTGTGCCGCACGGGGATCATTCGAGGTATCGACGTGAACCGGCCGTCGCGGATCTCCGCGGTGGGGATGCCGAGGATGGCGGCGTGGGCGAGCGCGTGCGCCTGCCGGATGGCCGTCAGGATGGTCGTGACGTCTCGCTCGTGGCGCGGGATCTCGCGCATCCATGGCAGTGGTGCGAGGTCGAGCACGTATGGCGGGCTGTCGCCGGGTTCGGTTCTCCACCGCTGCCATCGGGCGCGATGCTGCCGATATTCGTCCAGGGAGGCGACGTATCGAGTCCCGAGCCCGGGGGCCGTGCGGTCGAGTATCGCACCAGTCGCCCGGCTCACCAGAGCCGAGAAGTTCACCGGAGCGCCCATCGGCCGGGTACTCAGGGACAGCACGTGGGTACAGCCGTCGCGCGCCGCCAGGATCGTCGGATGCGCGGTGAGCACGCCGCCGTCGACGGCCGGCCGGCCACGGAACTCGCCGACGCCCGGAACGGCGATGGGCATCCAGCAGCTCGCTCGCAGGGCGGCTTTGAGATCGACACCGGACTCGAACGTCGAGACGCTCTCCGTCTCCATGGTGTCGACCATGGAGACGGCCACCTGCAGCTGGGGTGATGTGCTCACGAGCTTGTCGTAGGCGAGTGGCTTCGTCGTCTCCAGGACTTGCTCGAACACATAGTCGAGGTCGAGGATGGCTCGCCCGACGAAGGCCCGGCGGAAGTCGACGAACTGCCGGGTCGGCAGCTCGTCGAGGTAGATCGTCAACGGGTACCAGCTGTCGCCGGTCAGGAAGTAGGCCGCGTTCACCGCTCCCGACGACGTCCCGTACACCACGTCGAACACCGACCGGAGACCCAGGTCGTCGAGCGCCGTCAGCATCGCTGCCGAGAGGGCTCCGCGCATGCCGCCGCCCTCGATCGCCAACCCGAGCTTGTGGCCGTCGCCGTGTCCACCGGCCGGGCGTCCGGATCGACGGCGGGCACGGATTACCTCCAGCACCGGGTGATCGTCCGCCCAGTGCCGCTCTACCTCATTGCCGGCGCGGGGCGCGTCAGGCCCGGAATCAGTTCGTAGCTGCACACCACCTCAGCATCGCGACGAGGGTTTCCATCTGGTTTCTGATCGCTTGACGGCCTGCGTGTCCAGTCGCACGAACGCCGAGACGACACGGGCCGGCCCGACGAGCCGGGGTCACGCGAGGACGGCGTCGAGGGTACGGCGGGCGGTGCCGGCCATGACCGGGTTGGTGTCCACGTAATACGGAAGGGCGCCCAGGGCCTGGACCATGGCCCAGGCGCGCCCGCGCTCCCACGTCGTGTCGTCGACGTCGAGTGCCTGCCGGTAGACCTCCCGGGCATCGGGGCCGAGCAGGTTCCAGGCCGGCATGAGGTCCACCGCCGGGTCGCCGACGCACACGGCGCCCAGGTCGATGACCGCCGCGAGCCGGCCGTCGCGCACGAGCAGGTTGCCCGGCATCAGGTCGGCGTGGATCCAGACGTCGGCAGCGGCGTGGGGTGCTGTCTCGAGGCAGCTTTCCCAGATCCGGGCGAGCCGCACCGTGTCGGTGAGGTGGGTGCTCTCGGCGAGGGATCGTCGCAGGTCGTCGTCCCGTGTCCGCAGCGGGCCGCCTCGGGTGAGCCCGTTCCAGCCGCGGCCACCGGTGTCCATGGCACGGAAGGCGCTGACGAAGCCGGCGAGGTCGCGGGCGAACTGGTGCGGGTCGCCGATGGTGCGGCTGTTCGCGGTGTCGCCGGGTATCCAGCGGTACGCCGTCCACGGGCCGTCGTAGCCCTCCCCCGGCTCGCCGAGGGCCAGAGGCTCCGGGATCGCGAGCGGCACCTGGGCGGCGATGCGGCGTGCGTGGTCCTGCTCGTCCAGCAGTTCCTCGCGCAGCTCGGGGTCGCGGCTGGGTCGTAGCGGGAACCGCAGCACGATGTCGTCGCCGAGGCGGAAGAGCGCGTTGACCGTGCCGTGCGAGGAGAGCGGGCGCACGGGACGCGAACTCCACTGCGGGAACTGGGCGGCCACGAGCGCCGCGACGACGTCCGCCGTGACGTCGACCTGGTCGGCGTGCATCCTCACCGGCCGATCGTCACATCCGGGCGGGCACCGGGGCGAGCGGATTTCGGCGGCTACCTGACCGGTCCGGGGCCGACCGACTCGGGGAGCCCGAACGGCCGGCGCAACGCGGCGTCGAGGAATCGGGTGATGCCGCTGATCCGGTCGCCGGACATCGTGAGGACGATGACGCCCGTGGGGTACGCGGTGGGCTCGTCCGGCAGCCCGAGATAGCAGCCGAAGGCGGGCTGGCCGTTCGCCCGCGTGGACACGAGCCGGAGCCGCCGCCGGTCGCGCCAGTCGGTGCTGGTCCGCAGGAAGCTGGCGATCGCCTCCCCGCCCACGTACTCGTGCGGCGCCGGAGGCATGGCCAGCCACGCGTCGTCGGTCAGCAGCGCCACGACGCCGTCGATATCGTCTGAGGTGAAGGCGGCGGCGAACCGGTCCGCGAGGTCACGTTCGGCCGTCGAGCCCCGCCCGTCTGCGGGCTCGTGGTCGGCCACCGTGCGCTGCCGGGCCAGGGCTGCCCGCGCGCGTTGCAGCACACCCTTGACCGCGGTGGGGTTGGTGTCGAGCAGGCCGGCCACCTCCTGCGTCGAGAATCCGAGCACGTCGGTGAGGATCACGGCCGCGGTCTGCCGCGGTGGGAGCCGCTGCAGCGCCACGACGAACGCCAGCTGGACGTCGGCACGCGTCTCGTACCGGGCGGCCGTCCCCGGTGCGGTGTCGGCGAGTTGCTCCAGCCAGGCGTCCGGGTACGGCTGCAGCCACGTCACGTCGCCGACGCGAGAAGGGTCGGGCGGCACGAACGGAGGCACGGGCTCGGCGGGCGGGCGCCGCTTGGCGTCGCGGATAGCGTTCAGGCAGCGGTTGGTCGCGATGCGGTACAGCCAGGTGCGAAGCGACGAGCGACCGGCGAAGCCGTCCAGGCCACGCCAGGCCGCGATCAGCGTCTCCTGGAGCAGATCGTCGGCGTCGGTCAGTGAGCCGAGCATCCGATAGCAGTGCAGATGCAGCTCGCGGAGATGCGGCGCGGTCAGCTCGTCGAAGGCCCGCCCGTCCCCGGTCCGGGCGCGGTCGAGGAGGGAGCTGCTCACGGACGCATCGTGGCACGTCGCGCAGGCGCTGCTCGACGCACCTGACGGAAATCCGCGCGGAACCGTTCCGTTCCCGCGCGCGGCGGTGTCTCAACAGACATCACCGCCGACACGAGGAGACCGTCATGACCCGGACCAGCACGGCCCTGCAGACAGCGCTGGCCTACTACGAGGCGTGGACGGCACACGACTTCGACCGAGCGATGACCTTCATCGCCGACGACGTCGTGTGCCACGCACCGGCCGGCCGGCTCGAGGGCGCCGCGGCCTTCCGCGCCTTCATGGAGCCGTTCACGAAGACCGTGACTCGCTCCGAGCTGCTCGCGGCGTTCGGTGACGAACACACCGCGCTGCTGATGTACGACACCGACACCGTGCCGGTGCTCAACGCTCCCGGCGCGGAGTGCCTCACCATCGCCGACGACACGATCACCCAGGTCAGGATCATCTTCGACCGGGTGCCGTTCGTGGCCGCCCGCCAGGCGGCGCAAGCCACCTGAACGGGCAGCCGCCAGACGGACGGCCGGTCCGGGTCAGTAGGCGCGGGCCAGGATCGCGACCAGGCCGGGCTCGTCCTCGGAGTCGGGCACCGAGCCGTCGGGCCGGACCAGGCAGCGCACCGTGACGCCCTGGCCGTTCGCCTCGGCCTCACCGGACGCACCCACCTCGGACCACGGCACCCGGGCCCAGCCGGTGGCCGTGGCCTCGATCGCGTCGGCCAGCGAGTCGACCGTGACGGTGCGGGACTCGCGGTGCGCCAGCGCCTCGTCGTACAGCGCCTGTTGGTCGGCGTCGAGCGCGGCGAGCACGGTCGACACGATGTCGGACACCGGCACCGGCGTCTTCGTCCCGGCCGTGCGGCGGACCACCACCGCGTTGCCTGCGGCCAGATCGCGCGGGCCGACCTCGATGCGCACCGGAAAGCCCTTCAGCTCTGCGTCGACGGCCCGGCGGCCGAACGGCGTGTCGACCCGGTCGTCGAGGGCCACCCGGACTCCGGCGTCGCGCAGCGCGTCACGCAGCTTCGCCGCCGCCTCGGTCACCCCGTCTCCGGACTTGACCACCATGACGTACGCCTGGACCGGTGCCAGGCGGGGCGGCACCCGCAGCCCGTCGTCGTCGCCGTGCACCATGATCACGCCGCCGATCAGCCGGGTGGTGCTGCCCCACGAAGTGGTCCAGGCATGCTCCACGCTGCCGGTGGCTGAGGAGTACGTGATGTCGAACGCCCGGGCGAAGTTCTGCCCCAGCTCGTGACTCGTGCCCATCTGCAGGGCCTTGCCGTCGCCCATCATCGCTTCGAGCGTGTACGTGCTCGTCGCTCCGGCGAACCGCTCGCGGGCGGTCTTCCGCCCCACCACCACCGGGATGCCCAGCACACTGACCATCAGGTCCTCGTAGGCCTCGTAGAGGATCTTGCGCGCATACTCGCGGGCGTCCGCCTCGGTGGCGTGCGCGGTGTGTCCTTCCTGCCACAGGAACTCGCTGGTGCGCAGGAAGAGCCGCGGGCGCAGCTCCCAGCGCACCACGTTGGCCCACTGGTTGAGCAGCAGCGGCAGATCCCGGTAGGAGTCCACCCACTTGGCCATGAACTCGCCGATCATGGTCTCGCTCGTCGGCCGGACCACCACGGGCTCGGTGAGCTGCTTGCCGCCGCCGTGGGTGACCACCGCCAGCTCCGGCGCGAAGCCTTCGACGTGTTCGGCCTCGCGCTTCAGGTAGCTCTCCGGGATGAACAGCGGGAAGTACGCGTTCTCCGCCCCGGCCGCCTTGATCCTGGCGTCCATCTCGGCCTGGATCCGCTCCCAGATGGCGTACCCGGTAGGTCGGATGACCATGGTGCCGCGCACCGGCCCGTTGTCGGCGAGCTGCGCCTTGGCGATCAGATCCTGGTACCAGCGGGGGAAGTCCTCCGCGCGAGTAGTGAGCACGCGTGCCATGAGGGCACATGCTAGACGTCCCGACCGCGGTCTACGGGCGGCGGCCACGAGGAGCTGATCGGAGACCGATGGAGATCGAGTTCATCACACGGCCGGGAGCGAGCCCGGACGAGGAGGTCGTCCAGGTCCGGCTCGAATGCGCGTCACCGCAGGTGCTCGCGGACCGCCTGGTCGACGAGGCGCGCCGGGCCGGAGAGCGGCTCCGCCACCGGCTGCGGATGAGCGGCGCGCCCATCTACGTCTACGTCCTGATCGCACGCAAGAGCGCGGCCTAGGCGAGTCGGGTCCGGGGCCCGGTCATCGGCCAATTGTGGCCGGAACACCCTGTCGACGACGTGTGAGTGCCCCCACCCGGGGGGTTGGTGGGGGCACTGACGCCCGGCCACGGGGGGCGTCGGCCGGACTCTTTCAGAGTACGCCGGTCTAGACCTATTTCATACTGGATCACGCCGACTGGTCTGGACCTGGTGACCGCGGCCGCGACGAGCCCGGGTGAAATCGACGACGCCGGTCAGGCGAGAGCTTCGACGGATCGCCTTCGCCGAGGACGCGGCTACGCAGATCGCGGCGCTGGCCGAGCAGGCGCCGGTGCGGGAGTCGAGGGTGATCCGGCGGATGAACTCCCCCCCTGGCCCGGCTGGTCGCCAAGCTGCAGCCGGATGGTCGCCAGGGGTGATGCCATGCTGCCGTCCGGCTCGGTGCCCGAGCCGGACGGCAGCTGTGCACGGTCGTCGATCTGACCTGAAGGCCGATCTAGCAGATGTCGCCGCCGTCGTTGTACACGTCGTTGTAGCCGTCGCCGGCCACACACGGCGCGTAGTTCACCGTGGCACTGGCGCTGACTGCCGACACCGCCATCACGGCGAAGACACCGACAACGGTCAGGGCTGTTCTGGTGCTCTTCTTGATCATTCGCATGGGCTTGTACGCGGCCGATCGGCCGCTCCTCCGTCCGGGACCCTGACGACCCGCCCTGCTGCGGACCGCGCTGGGATGCGCGCGCATCGGGAACGTAACCGAGGGAGATCATCGGCTGGAAGGGCCGAGTCCGGTTTTGCACATCAACGCAAGCCTGCTCGGACGCATCGGGCGGCCGTGCGAATGGTCCAGGTCTGGTCCAGAGGATTCGAGGTGGCAACGCATTGAGGCGTCGGCCCGATCGCAAGGCCGAGCGGTGACGGGGGCGCCTTCGTCGAGGCGCCCCGGTCAGGTGCTCGGCACCGCGATCGGCCTCGCCAGCACGTGGTCCAGGACGTCGGCGAGGAACCGCGCCGGCTCCGGGACCGGTGCCGTGGCCCGCATCGCGACGATCGCGTCCGGGCGCACGAGCAGGGCGCCGTCGTCGGACAGCCACGGTGCGCAGACCCGGTGCGCCGGTAGGCCGACGTCCGCCGCGGCGGCGAGCCACCGGTCGCCCGCGTCGCCCACCAGCAGGGTCCACCGGGACGCGACCAGGTCGAGCGTCGAGACCCCGTCGACCCACGCGTGGGGGACCCGGGAACCCGGCGACCCGTCCAGCGCCACCGCCAGGTCCACCGTGGAAGGGAGTTCCGGCCGCGGGTCGACGACAGCGGCCGAGTCGTACCGCTGGCCGAGGTGCACGACCGGTGCCGCCCACACCCCCGCCGCCGCCCGGGCCGCGTCGGCCTCGGGGCCGCGCCCCCAGTGCAACTGCGGGTCGGCGTACCTGAGGGTCGCCTGGTCCAGCGTGGCTGCCGCGACCGGCTCGCGTTCCTGCGCGTAGGTGTCGAGCAGCCCAGCGCCCGCCTCACCCTTGTACACGGCGGCCAGCTTCCACGCCAGGTTGTGCGCGTCGGCGATCCCGGTGTTGAGGCCGAACGCGCCCATCGGCGACACGGTGTGCGCAGCGTCGCCGACGAGGAACACACGACCGACGGCGAAGCGGTCGGCCAGGACGCTCCGGGGCCGCCACGGGAGCACGCTGCGCACCTCGACGTCGAGGTCGGGATCGCCGACCGCCGACCGGACGACGGCGGCGCAGCGCTCGTGCGTGAAGTCCTCGGGGCGCTCGCCCGCGTCGACGTCGCAGGCGATGTGGAAGACCCAGTTCGTCTCGCCGTCCACGGTCGCCAGCAGGCCGGGCGCCTCCGGTGCGGTGATCGTGCAGGTGGCGAAGGACATCCCCCGCAAGTGGGGTCGGAGGTCGGCGCGGAACAGGATGTTGATCATCGACCTGCCCAGGTCGCCCGCCCCGGAGGTGCCCACGCCGAGCGCGGTCCGGACGGGGCTGTGCGTGCCGTCCGCGGCGACCACGTGTGTGCAGCGCAGCGAGTAGCGTCCGTCGGGCCCCTCCAGCTCGACGTCGACCCCATCGGCGTCCTGCGCGATGCCGACCAGGCGGGTCGACCAGCGCAGGTCCGCTCCGCGGCGGGCCAGGTCGGCCGCCACCACGGCGTCGAGGCGGTCCTGCGCGCAGACACCGCGCAGCCTGAACGGCGTCGTGTCCAGTTCAGTGGCGGGCGGGGCCGGCGTGGGCACGGTCACGACGTCGCCCGCGCCCATCGCGACGACGGTTCGCGCCACCGCCTTGCCCGCGGCGCCCCGGAGGTCGACCGCGACGGCGTCGACGGCGGTGTCGAGCCCGAGCTCGCGGAGGACCTCGACGGTGCGCGGCCCGATACCGGTGGCGCGCGGGTGGACCGACGGCCCGGACCGACGCTCGACGAGCACCGCGGGGACGCCGTGGTGGGCGAGCAGCGCGGCGGTGAGCAGCCCGACGCTGCCGCCTCCGACCACGAGCACCGGTACTTCTGGATACGCTGTCTCTGTCATGGCTACACCGTAGCCAGAAGGTAGGATGCCGGTCAACGAGGAAAGGAACCACCCGATGACCGAACCCGCCCCCTCGTCGGTGTGGACCAGGCCGCGCCCCGAACCGCGCCGACGCGCGCCGGGGGTGGACCAGTACGTGGCCGCCGCGCTGGCCGTCGCCGACGCGGAGGGCTTGGCCGCGGTGTCGATGCGTCGGGTCGCGGGCGACCTCGGTTCCGGGACGGCCACCCTCTACCGCTACATCACCAACCGCGACGAACTGGTGGACCTGATGGTCGACGCGGCGCAAGGCGAGGACCCGCTCCCCGAGCCCGCGCAGGACTGGCGCGCCGACCTGGCCGCGGTCGCGCACGCCCTGCGCGCAACCCTGCTGCGGCACCCGTGGTTGGCAGGCGAACTAGCGGGCAGGCCCTCGCTCGGCCCCAACTCGCTGCGGCGGTCCGAGTCCGCGCTGCGCGCCGCCGTCGCGCTCACGCCCGACATCACCCTGGCCTCACAGGCGCTCGGCGCGGTGCACGCGTACGTGCTGGGCTCGGTAGCCACTCAGCAGGCCGTTCGGCACGCCGAGCAGCGCACCGGCCTGACCGAGGAGCAGTGGCAGCGCAGCGTCGGCCCCTACATCAGCGAGGTCCTCGCAGCGGGCGAGCACCCGATGCTCGCCCGCCGCGTGCACGAAGGCGAGGAACTCGACCCCGACGTCGAGTTCGCGTTCGGCCTGGAGTGCGTGCTCGATGGTCTCGCGGCCCGATTGGGTCGCTAACCAGTCAGGACGACCCTTCCGATCGGCTTTCGGATCACACCTCGCGGCACGGGATCGCCCGTTCTGGCAAGGACTGCGCGGCCCTTCCCGCATCACATTCGCAATCGTGCGCAATTTCCTTTCCTTGCGCTCGCACGCGCCGATACCGTCTTGATCACCGCAGCACGCCAACCCCGCCCTGGAGGGACCCTCGTGAGACTTCGCTATCTCGGCAAGACCGGTGGCTCGGACGTCGATGGCTGCCCGGCGCTGTACGCAACCGATCGCGGGACGTTCGTCGTCCAGGGCAAGTTCGTCACCGACGCGGAGGCCATCGCAGACTTGCGTAACGTCGCCGACGACGAGTTCTACGTCGAGGTGCCAGCGGACGTGCTGGACCTGGCCGACCGAGCCTGATGCGGGCGTTGCTGAACCGCGAGCAATTTCGCGACTTGTTCAGGACGTACGAGCACACCGCCTTTCGTCTTGAGACAAGAGATGCTTATAACGAGCCGTACACGCTCAAGGCCATGAGCGAGTATCTGGCTGGAGAATCCGTCGATGTCTCGTTCCTCGATGAGTGGGTCGAGGACAGACTCGCGGATGCGGCGCAGGGCAAACGCATGTCGCGCGTGCGGATTGTCAACGAGCCTCTCAACGACTACGCGCGGTACTCCCTTCACGTATCGCAGGTGAACAATCGCGCCGGCGAGGACGTCCGCTACCTCTCGCGAGCGCGTGCCGATGAGTTGAAGCTGCCCGCCGAGGACTACTGGCTCTTCGATTCCGCCCGGGCAGTCGTGTTCACATTCGGCGACGACGGAAAGATCGGCAGACTCGAGCTTCTGGAGGATCCAGCCGACCTCGTGCTTCGTTGTCAATGGCGCGACGCAGCATGGCACTACGCCATCCAGCGAGACGAGTACGCCGCTATCCATGGCGTGACGTGAGTGACAACCTTCCAAAGAGAACGAGAGACGCTCGGACGGCGGCTCCGCGAAATTCGTTTGGATGCCGATCTCAACGGCAAACAGCTCGCGGGGTCGCTGTCCTGGCAGCCGAGCAAGGTCTCAAGAATCGAATCCGGAAAGCAGACCCCGACGGATTCTGATGTCGAGAAGTGGGCGCAAGCTTGTGGCGTCCCAGATCTCGTCGGCGATCTCGTGGCGGCCCTTCGCAACCTCGACGGTCACTACGTCGAGCATCGGCGGAAGTTTCGCGCTGGCATGGGAGGTGGACAGCGAGCCTTCGCCACGTTCGAGGCCGGAATCTCAGTCATGCACAACGTTGAGACGGTCGTCCTTCCTGGGCTCCTTCAAACGGCCGAGTACGCACGCTTCCGATTCGAGACCGGCCTCGCCTATCGCGGATCACACGTCGATGTAGACGCGGCCGTTGCCATCCGCATGGAACGCCAGCAGATCCTCTACGATCACACCAAGACATTTCATTTCATCGTTTCAGACGCCGCTCTGCACTATCGATTGTGCGATGCCGACGTGATGGAGGGCCAGTTCGACCGACTCCTTGGCGTCGCCGGGATGCGACGAGTTCGGCTAGGAGTCATCCCTTTCGAACGACAGTACGAGGTCAAGGCGCCACTGCACGGCTTCGCGATCTATGACGATGCCACTGTGATCATCGAAACCATTACCGCGGCTGTCACCTTGGTCGAGCCGTCCGAGGTAGAGACGTATGTCGCATTGTTCGCGGAGTACGCAAATATGGCCAGTTACGGCAGTGCGGCTCGCGCCCTCATTTCCCGAGCCATGAAGCGCATCCACTTAGGACCGTGAATTGCGCACGGTGTAGGTGTGCACCTCGCTCGGCAGGTTGCCCGACATTCGCAATCCCGGGCAATTGACTCTGCGAACGAGCGTGAATCTCTTACGGTATTCACATAGCCAGCCTCATGTTCTGGCTTGTGGCTCAGTGGTGCAGGATGACCGGCCTCTCGCACTACCGAGCCGGCCTCACATTCCAGACACCCCACCGCTTAGCGCACCGACTAGAGGCACTCGCCAGGAGGTCACATGTACTCGCACGCAGACCGATTTCCCACCGGGGAGCCTCTCCCCCAGCGGCAGCTCACAGCGCGTCCTTGGGGCGTCGCCCGGATGGCGCCCTATCCCCCGTTCGAGACCCCGACGTACACGGCCATCGAGATCGATCCCCGAACTCAGGTCGGCCGTTACCTCGACGCTGACGGCACGCCCGTCGACCTGAGCCCTAAGCACGGCACCCTCAGCGGCACCAACCCACCCACCGGCACCACAGGTTCCGGCGACCGGAACAGCGACGCTCCAGACACCGACTACGGAAACGACACCGACCAGTGATCGACGACCGCGCCGTCCTCGTGGTCACCAGCAGCGACGATCCGACGGCGGATCTCGTGATCGCCGAACTACACCGTCGAGGCGTCCCGGTGACCCGGCTCGACCCTGGCGCGGACTTCCCTGCGGCATTGTCGGCGTCGGCTCGCATCGAGACGTGCAGGCGGTGGTCGGGAATGCTCACGACACCGACGAGGACCGCGTCACTGAACCGGATCCGGTCGTTGTACTACCGCCGGCCGTCGGGATTCGGGTTCCCGCACCTGGACCCACAAGACGCGCGCTTCGCCACCACGCAGGCCAGGTACGGCCTCGGCGGTGTGCTCGCATCGTTGTCTGGCTGTCTCTACGTGAACCACCCGCACCGCATCGGCGATGCCGAGTTCAAACCGGCCGGTCTGGCCGCCGCCGCCGCGGCGGGGCTCAATCTTCCAGCCACCCTGGTCACCAATGTCGCCGACGACGCTCGCGCGTTCGTGAAAGAGCATGTCAACGTCGTCTACAAGCCGCTCTGGGTTCCGCCCTACGTTGTGGACGGGGTATCGCAGACCATCCCGGTGGACATGGTCGACGCCGACGAGCTGGATGACTCGATCGCCGGCAGCATGCACCTGTTCCAGGCGCTCGTGGACAAGATCGCCGACGTTCGGGCCACCGTGATCGGTGACCGTGTCTTCGCCGTACGCATCGACTCCGGCCTGCTCGACTGGCGAACTGACTACGGCACTCACACCTACACGGTGGTCGATACTCCCGCGTGGATCGAGGCCGCCCTGCGTGCCTACTTGCGCACCTTCGGCCTCGCCTTCGGCGCTTTCGACTTCTGCATCGACCGGTCCGGCAACTGGATCTTCCTCGAGTGCAACGCCTCAGGTCAGTGGGCCTGGCTCGAACCACCCACCGGGCTACCACTGACGGCTACCCTCGCTGACGTGCTGGAACGAGGACGTTCATGAACTACGACACCAGCCGCGAACAGACGGCGGCTGAGCTGAGGCGGCAGCTCGCCACCGAACTCGAAGCTGGCGGATCGCTCACCAGCGACGCCTGGCGAGCAGCAGTCGAGGCCGTGCCGCGCCACTCGTTCGTACCGCGCTTCTACCGTGAGATCGACGCACCCGGCCTGACCACGTGGAAGCCTTACGCGGCCGATCTCGTAGGCGAGTACGAGTGGCTTTGTGCCGCGTACGCCGACGAGTCGCTGATCACCCAGTTCGACGGCCATGAGATCGACTGGACCGATCCAGCTCCTGTCAGGGGCGCCACTCCCACGTCGTCGTCGACCATGCCGTCGCTCGTGGTGCGCATGCTCGAACTGCTCGACGCCGAGGACGGCCACCGGGTCCTGGAGATCGGCACCGGGACCGGGTACTCCACCGCACTCTTGTGCCACCGCCTCGGCGCCGCGCAGGTGACGTCGATCGAGTACGACCAGGACGTCGCCGCGCGTGCCCGCAAGGCCTTCACGAACGCGGGCAATCGACCACGTCTGGTGGTGGGCGACGGCCTCATGGGCGACCCCGTGGGCGCGCCATACGAACGGATCGTCGCGACGTGCGGCGTGCGGCGTATTCCGCATGCCTGGGTCGAGCAGACCGGACCAAGCGGTGTCATCCTCGCCACCGTCCGGGGATGGATGCGCTCAGTCGGCCTCGTCAGACTCGACGTCGCCGACGACGGCACCGCCGATGGCAGTTTCATCGACGGCGCCACGTCGTTCATGATCGCGCGTCAGCAGGAAGCTCCGCCCAGCCTCGGCATGGTCCCGACGGCCGACGACGGCGAGACCCGCATCGCGACCCACGGTCCCGAGGTGCTCACCGATCCGGACACCGGGATTCTCGTCCAGCTCACGGCACCCGATGCCCGCCACGTCACGATGAGCCTCGACGGCGGCCCACTGAGCACCTACGTCCTCGATGCGGCCGACGAGTCGTTCGCGGTCCTCGCGCCACGCACCGGCGGCGGGTGGACTGTCCGGCAAGGTGGTCCGGTCCGGCTCTGGGATGCGATCGAGTCCACCCTCGACCGGTGGGATGCCGTCGGCCGACCATCCGCAGACCAGCTCCGCATCCGCGTCACCCCGTCGAAGCAGACGATCTGGCACCCAGCCGACCCGACGTCGCTGACCTGGTCGGCAGAATGAGAGTAGGAAATCTTCACTGGACACGCTGACCCGCCGAGGCGCCGTAGGGGCGTCCACCCGATGGCGAGCTGTGCCGCGGCCGTCAGCTCGGACGTCGTGCCCAGAACAGCACGTGCCCGCTGTCTCCCTCCGGGACGAACTCTTCCTGCTCAACCACGAGGCCGCTGCCGGTGATCCAGCCACGATTGGTGTCGGCATCTGCGTGGCTCCACCACATCGCGACGCCGCTTCCCAGCCAGTCCTCGTCCGTGCCGGTCCACTCGTTCTGACCTGTGCTGCACAAGAACCAGCCACCGGGGCGAAGCCATGATGCGATCTTCCGCAGCAGCGCTGGCTGTTCCTCCAGCGGAATATGAATCAGCGCATAGAGAGACACCACGGCATCGAAGGACTCGACCGGGAATTCCACCGACGTGGCATCGGCCCGGAAGAACTCCGCCTGAGGCACACGTTCCTGAGCCCGGCCAATCTGCATGTCGCTGATGTCGACGCCGGTGACCCGGTGCCCCATCTCCACAAGATCACGAACGACCGGCACTCCGCTGCCGCAACCGAGGTCCAGCACCCGACTGTCGTCGTCAAGCCGAGCGTTCAGGCTCTCGATCCAAGATCCGTACTTCACATCGGAGTCGAACGCCTCGTCATAGCGCACCGAGAGCGCGTCATACCCGCGCCGAACCACGTCCTTCGGATCGTCAACCGTCATGGTCGAGGACGCTAGCGCCATCGGTCTGGACCGAGCGAGGCGTTTTCTCGACGGCTCGGGCTCGATGAAGTCGACCGTCGCTGGGTGTGGTCCCAACTGGTCCCCGACGACGAGCGCTGCGACTCGTCCGCGGGCATGAAAAAGCCCCGTTGACCTGCGCCAACGGGGCTTCTCCTCGGTCGGGCTGACAGGATTTGAACCTGCGACCCCTTGACCCCCAGATTCCCGGATCGGCGAACGTGCAGGTCAGCGGGCTACGGCCGTCGTTCGTCGGTGCGCATGACGTGCAATGCGTGCGATGCCGCGCCGGTCGTTGGTCCGTTTCTGGTCCGTCGCCGGACCCTGCCCGCTCTGCCCCTTCCTCCTGATCGCTGCCAAAACCAGGCCCGGCCGGTGCGGGTCAAGAGTCGAGCTTGCTCGATCCCGTAGGGACGCCGAAGGCGCTCTTGATGCGTGCCGGTCGGGCCGGATACTTGGGCAGCAGGGGGAAGGGGCTTCGTGCGTGAGTCGCCCGCTCTCCCGGTGTGCATCTTGATCTTGCGTCATTGGTGGTGCGCTTCTCCCGCCCGGCTCGCCCGGAACGGCCGCCAGGCCGCACGCCCGGCGATGCCGGGCGGTGCGGCGCGCGGAGCGCGTCGCCTTGACGGAGTAAAGAAAGTTCTCACCACGCGCCGGAGCGAATAGACACCGAGGCATTTACGCGGATTGCCGACGTAAGTACAACATGTCCGCTATCGTCATGGCCGATGACTTGACGGTCAAACAGTGGCTGTCGGACCGCTTGAGAGGAGCGCACCATGAGTGACGATGACGCTGCCGCCCGCGCCGAAGCTGCTGCGCGTCGGGCAGAGGAGGCGGCAAGGGAAGCCGAGAAGGCGAAAGAGAAGCTTGAAAAGGCAGCCCGAGAGAAGGCAGCCGATCACCGGGATGCGGGCCGCGGCGGAAGCGCCGAGTCACCAGGCAAGCACGAGGATTAAGAAGTGATCCCGGAGAGCCTCGCGACGCTGTACGCATTCCTCGCGCTGGTGGCGCCCGGCCTCGTCTATCAGCTCGTGCGCGAGAGAGTCAGGCCCACCATAAGAGAGACCGCCTTCCGAGAGGCAAGTCGCGTCGCTTTGACAAGTCTTATTTTCACAACAGCTTCTATCCTCACCTTGGCGCTTATCGGTCGCCTTGCGCCGCAACTTGTGGTGGACGTGAACGCATGGGCAACTTCGGAGGACTACGTTGCAGACCACCTCTGGCTGGCAGCCAGCTCCATATTCGCTGAAGTTACCCTTGCATCAGGTCTCGCCGCCGCAAGTGCGAAGTTCGTCGGCAAACGGGATGGCAAGGCCCGGAGGTCGATCGAGAAGCATGGCGTTCGGCATCAGCTTTTCAAAGGCGGCGTGCCAGCGGACAGCGCGGCGTGGGTATTAGCTGAACTGATAGATGGTACGCGCGTTTGGGGATTTGTTCACTACTACACGATTGATGAGGGGCTCGACCAGCGAGATATTTCATTCAGCGGCCCCGGCTTGATAGTGCAAAAGGACCGCGACTCAGAAAAGAAAGAAGAAGAATATTGGAAACATGTCGTAATTAAGGGTTCTGATATTGTCAGCATGAAGGTGGCGTACGAGAAAATCTCAAATAGCGCCTAGTCCGACGTTAGTATCGTCTGCCGTATCGCTCGCCAAGGCAATTCCCTGTCGGCGGCGCTTCGGGGAGCGTGAAGCGGCCAGACGTCCTCGCCGTAGACGAGATGCGCACCCACGCTTCGCAGGGCGGCGAGGTGGCTCTCCCAGCCGGGTTGCGCGGCGTGCGCGGCGTTAATGCGAGGAAAGATCACCACGGGTGGGCGGCGGTTGCCTAGTGCTTCGCAGACGGTCGTGAGTGCCTGGTTGTCGGCGATGCCAAGCGCCATCTTCGCGACCATGTTGGCGGTCGCCGGAACGACGGCGTAGACGTCCACCTGCGGATGCGGGCTGGTCTCGTTCGGTAGCCGTGGCTCGACGCGCACCGGTAGGCCGGTGACGGCCTCGATCTTGTCCAACTCCCCCGATGCGCGCAGCCATGTGGCTGCCGTGGGCGTGAGCGTGACGGCCACGGTCCAGCCATCGCCTTGCATGGGCTCGATGAGCTGAGTGCGGACTTCTTCGAGCCCTCCGGCCGCGCAGCCGATCAGCCCGAGTACGCGGCTCATATCGCCCGGCACCGTTCGGCGAACTGCATTACGTCGGATCGGCGTCCACCCATGGTGACCGGCGCTCGCTTGTAGATCGTGCGCACGGTCTCGCGCACGGTGACGTTGTGGCGGACGAACTGCGGCGCTTGCCGTTCCGCGTCGAGCAACGTCGCCACGGCCACGTCGTCCTGTGCGAGGTCGCTGTACGCCCGGGCAACGTTGATGTGATGGCAGACCTGACGCTCTACCGGCAACGGTGCCGGATCGACGTTTGGTCCGTGCTCGGCGACGTACGTCGAGTCCCCCAGATCGAGTGCCGCCGAAATGCGGTGCAAGGCGACGTTGGTCGGTCCGAAGGCCGTTTGCCAGTGGTTCGCGTCCACGCCGAGCTGACCGGCCGCAACCTCTGCCCGGTCGAGCAAGCGCGTCGCGGTGGGCCGGTCTTGCCTTCGGGCGGCTGCGATGGCCATGCGTAGATCGAGCATGCCCAGCAGACTCAACGCCTCGGCGTTGCCGGCATCGGTCTGGTCGGCCAGCCAGGACCGGGCAGTCTCCCCCAGCTCCAGGGCGTCGCCATACCGACCCACCGACAACAGGGCGTGCGTTCCGGCACGTGCCGCCGACGCCAG
Source organism: Jiangellaceae bacterium (assembly GCA_036566745.1). Lineage (GTDB taxonomy): Bacteria > Actinomycetota > Actinomycetes > Jiangellales > Jiangellaceae > DATCVR01. The sequence goes on from DATCVR010000353.1 coordinate 17,643, forward strand.
CACAAGCGGGTCATCCGACTGGTCAGCAGCGCCCATCGCCCGCTCGGCGGCGATCCACGCGAGATCAGCCTCACCCACCTTGCTGAGCGTCGTCGCTGCCAGGTGATGCACGCGCGCCGACACTCGCCAGCCGTCTCGGACCCGCTCGCCTTCGAGTGCCTGAGCGGCGGTGATTAGTTGTGGGAGGACCGCGATGGCCCTGCCAAGTCCTCCCGCCTGATAGTCGTCCCAGGCGGCAGCCGCCAGCCGCTCGATCTGCTGGACATCAGGCGACCGGGTGTCCCGGACGAACAGCACGCGCGAGAGCCGCTGCGGGCTCATGAGCGCATCGCGGATGGCGGGCACGTCGTCGTTGCTCTGATCGTCCTCGACCAGCACCGGCTGGCCGACCAGGTCACCGAGCGTCACGCGAAGTGCACGGGCAAGCTCCGTCAGGACGTCGAGTCGGCGTATCTCGCGCTCGCCTCGCTCGATCTTGCTGAGCCAGTCCTCCGAGCGTCCGACCAAGTTGGCTAGGACGGCCTGTGTGAGGCCACGGCGAGCGCGATAGAACGCAACACGCTCGCCGATGCTGAGGTGATCGCCTGCTCCGCGCATGCCGTCAACGATAGGTGAGCAGGTCGGATGTGGACCCGGACAGTTTGTCCGGGTGAAGTCCTTGCACCGGCTGTTCTCTGGTCATGTCGCCACTCCAGGCGTCTAGATCAGAGAGGCAGCGCATGCGATCACCCCAACGTCAGCTACGGCCAGTCTCGGCGGCTCGCGCGTCGAGAGAGTCGACACGCTCGGCGAGTTCTCGCACGGTCTGCTCCAGCCGCTCGATCCGTACCAGCGCATCGGCCGGATCGTCCGGCGTCGCGTCCGTGACGAAGCTCCCACGGCCTTGCCAGCTGGCGACACGCCCCTCAGCCCTGAGTAGCTGGATCGCGCGCTGCACGGTCATTCCTGCAACGCCGTACTTGTCCGACAGCTCGCGCCCAGACGGCAGCTTCTCCCCCGGCCTCAGCTCGCCAGCGTCGATCTCTGCACGAATCTCGTCGGCGATCTGGACATACGGCGGCCTTGGGTCATCGTCGGCGATCTTGCTCACGAATTCATGCTAGCGCGACCTAGATGAGTTCAGCAGAGTTCTTGACTCTACTAAGCCTTACTAGTACAGTTTAGATATCCAAAGAGACCTAGCAGAGAGCTAGGCGACCAGAGCCCCAGGAGGGGGCACCCGAAGAGAGGAGCCAGAGATGGCTACGTACGCAGTGGACAGCAACCGACAGCAGATGGTGGCGACGGGGAATGTCGCTCCGATCATGGCGTGGGTCGAAGGCCCGGATGGGCGACGCGCACCCAGCAAGGACGCGCAGGAGCATGACGAACTGACAAAGCTCCCGCTGTGGGGCGTCGAGGTCATGTATGACGCCGAGCGGTTCGGCAAGGCGATCACCGTGACGAGCGAGGTCGTGGTCGGGGCCAAGGATGTGCCCTCGCCGCAGAAGTACACGTCGATCACGTTCCGTGAGCTCACCGTAGATGCCGGCGTGCGGAAGGGCGGCAGCTTCTTCGAGTCGTGGCGCGCACGTGAGCTGGACCAGTTCACAGCGGTGAAGCCGGAGCACAAGCCGGCGACCGCCAAGGACGCTGCCTGACACATCTGAGACCGGCGCGGGGACGGGCCTGGCCTGGAAAACCGTCCGCCCCCGCGCCTTCCAAACACCACCCCGATGAAGGGAGGGGTTCAGCATGTCCAAGGGTAGTGATCCTCGTACTCAGCCGCTCTTCTCGGCTGGCAAGCGCCGTGGTCGAGTCGTGCCCGCCGTGCGGTTCCGCTGCGGCTCGTGCAACGCGATGTCGGTGTCTACTGCTGGCGCGATCTGCGCGACCTGTCGGCGTGGCTCGAAGGCGGGGCGGTGACCGCGATGCCTCCCGTGACCGGCCCACGTGTACGAACCGAAACCTTCAAGATCAGCATCGGCGCATGGCTCGCCGGGTGGCTGCTCGGGCTCACCGGTCGGTGCCTCCTGTGGCTCCTGCGCCGACCGTTGATCGTCCTTGCCGCCGTTGGTGCGCTGCTGCTCGCCGATCTGATCACCGATGCCGGTCCGTGGCTGACAACGGCAGTCCTCGTAGGTGCCGCCGTTCTGGCTGTCGTGTGGCGATGGCTACACGAGGTGTCGTTCCGTCGCCTGGTCACATGGCGGCTGCGTGCCTGGTGGCGGCGGAGGTTCGTCTACCGGCGCGAGTGGGCTGACGTGATGGCGGGGCTGTCGCTGGTGCAGAAGCGCAAGGGCGACGACCCCATGCCGGAGCTGCTTCGCGTTCGGTGCACTCGCACGGTCGATGTTCTGCGGGTGCGGCTACTTCCTGGTCAGGTCTTGTCGGACTTCGCCGAGAACGCTGACCGGCTCGCGCAGACGTTCCAGGCCCTTGATTGCCGGGTGCGGTCGTTGCCTCGTCGGCGTGGTGGTGCATCGCGGGTGATCGAGCTGTGGTTCCTGATCGCTGACCCGCTCACTGAGCCGGTGCCGGTGTTCGATCCGCCTGCCAAGCCGAGGTTGACCGCACTGCCGGTCGCGCTGGGTGAGGACGGCTTGCCGTGGAGTCTGCGCCTGCTGGCCACGCACTGGCTGATCGTCGGGGCCACGGGCGCGGGTAAGGGCTCGGTGTTGTGGTCGATCATCCGGGGACTCGGGCACGCTGTCGCCTCTCGGCTCGTGGAGCTGTGGGTGATCGACCCCAAGGGCGGCATGGAACTCGCCTTCGGGCGTCGCCTGTTCACCCGCTTCTGCTACGGCGAAGTCACCGCACCTGCCGAGGGCGACAACAACGGCGAGCGGAATCCACGTCGGCGCTCGTATGAGACCGCGTTCGCCGAGTTCCTTGAGGACGCGGTGCGGGTGATGCAGGAACGCCAGGCCCGTCTGATGGGCCGCACCCGCGTTCACAAGCCCGCTCCGGGTGACCCTCTCGTGGTGATCGTCATCGACGAGCTGGCCAGCCTGACCGCCTACGTGACGGACAAGGACGCCAAGCGCCGAATCGATGCGGCGTTGAACCTGCTGCTGTCTCAGGGCCGGGCCGTGGGCGTGGTGGTCATCGCCGCCTTGCAGGACCCGCGCAAGGAAGCCGTTCCCGCCCGTGGGTTGTTCCCGGCCCGCATCGCGTTGCGGCTCTCCGAGGCTGCCGAGGTGGACCTCGTGTTGGGTGACAACGCCAGGGCCAAGGGTGCCCGCTGCGACGAGATTCCCCGCGACCTGCCGGGCGTCGGGTTTGTGCACACCGACGAGCGCGCCGAGCCGCTGCGGGTCCGGTTCTCCTACGTCTCCGATGGCGATATCGCCGACATGTGTGCCGCCTACGCCCCCGGCACCGTCACCACCTCCGCGACGACGCTGGTCGAGGTCGAACGGATCGGAACTCCGGCATGAGCACACCGGCATGCGCTCGATGCGGCGATCCGCTGGCCGCCGAACTCGCAGACACCGGCGTGCACGTCCTGTGCTGCGACCCGAGCTGTGACCGCTGGCCGTGTGACGGCACCCACCGTCCCGGCCAGCGCGTCACGGCCTCGTTCTCCGACTTCGAGCCCTACCCGCCACGAACCCCAGACACCGGCGGCTGGTGCGCCTGCTGCGGTGACCCGATCGATTCGGCCCGTGGCGTGTGCTCGCCGAGGTGTCTGGCCCGCCTCGCCCGCAAACACTCCCCCGCCGACTACAAGCCCAGGAAGGACCGGCCGTGACCCGCGTGGAGCCCGTGCGCTGGTGCGAACACCGCACCTGCCAGCGCCTCGCGGTCGTGCTCGTGACCGACCTCGAAGGGGACTTCGCCTACCTCTGCCGCGATCACTGGCACCACCTGCACCGCCGAACCCGAGGAGCGATCTACGCCGTGCGCATCCTGCTGCACAACTGGCTGCCCGGGGGTGGGCGGTGACTGCCGAACTGCTGCCGTTCGACCCGGAGCGGATGGTCGCCGACGCGGCTCTGACCCGAGCTGAGGACCGTGCCCGCGGCTGCGCCAAGCCGATCCGCCTCGTCGGCTCCACCGTCGAACTCGACACCACGACCGGCGAAGTTCTGCGCACCTACAGCTCCGACGACGAACTCGACGGCTACACCTACGTCCGCTGCGGCAACCGGCGAGCATCGGTGTGCCCGTCGTGCTCACGGGAGTACAAGGGCGACGCCTGGCACCTGCTCGCCTGCGGCCTCGCTGGCGGCCGCGACATCCCCGAATCCGTCGCCGACCACCCCGCCACCTTCGGCACCGTCACAGCACCCTCGTTCGGCTCCGTACATCGCAGAGCACGAAAGAAACGCGGCGCGAAAGCCGCCCGCTGCCAACCCCGACGCGACCGGCCCATGTGCGACCACGGTCGGCCGGCCTACTGCGGCAAGGCCCACCACGACGACGACCCGCAAGTCGGGCAGCCGTTGTGCTGGCAGTGCTACGACTACACCGGGCACGTGCTGTGGCAGTGGCACGCCCCCGAACTCTGGCGACGCCTCACCATCGCCCTGCAACGCCAGCTCGCCCACATGGCCGGGATCGGCATCACCCGCTTCCGCAAGCTCGCCAAGGTCTCCTTCGTCAAGGTGGTCGAGTTCCAGGCACGCGGCATCATCCACGTCCACGCCCCGATCCGCCTCGACGGCCCCGAAGGCCCCACCACGCCCCCGGTGGTTCAGCTCACCACCGACCAGCTCGGCCAGGCGTTCCGCGCTGCTGCCGAGTCCGTCGCGCTCGAGGTGCCCGGACCAGACAACACCACCGTGATCCTTCGCTGGGGACGCCAGATCGACACCCGCCCGATCACCGGCGACGCCGACCGAGAGGGCAACACCGGACCAGCTCACCCCCACCAGGTCGCCGCCTACCTCGGCAAGTACCTCACCAAATCCACCGAGGACTTCGGGCTCCCAGAGAAGATCAGAAGCGCCACCGATGCCCGCCTCGCCGGGGCCAGCCCACACGCCGTACGCATCATCCAAACCGCGACCGCCCTGGCACGCGTCGATGAGTCCTACGCTCGCCTCCGCGACCGACTGGCGACCCTGGGCTACCGGGGACACCCCATCACCAAGAGCCGCCGCTACTCGATCACCTTCGGCACCCTGCGACGAGCCCGCTCCGACTACCGACGCCGCCGCGCCCGCCTCGAACCAGGCGCACACGTACGCGACGTCCTCGACCCCGAACCCACCGACCTCGCCGACGACACCACCGTCCTCATCCTGCGTGACTGGACCTTCGAGGGCGTCGGCTACCTCGACAGCTTCACCGCCGTGATGGCCGTCGAGTCCGCCACCCAAGCCCGCTCACGCTGACCGAGATGTACGCCACAACCACACTTCATGACGACGGGGAGGATGAGATGACATCGGGATTGGGACTGCTGCTGACGACGGAGGAAGTCGCCGATCGACTTCGTGTCCATCCAGCAACGATGCGGCGGTGGAGACTCGACGGCGTGGGACCGCGATTCCTGAAGGTGGGCAGCGTCTACCGCTACCCGGCACATGACCTCGAATCGTGGATCGCTGAGAACCTGTCGGGTAGGGCTGCCTGATGGCCAGGCCCGAAAAGGTCCCGCCGCTCGGTGTCGCGCTGACGACTGACATCGAGGAAGTCCAGCTCAAAGGCGGTGGCACGTCCTTCTGGGCACGGGTTCGCTGGTCCGATCCCGTGACTGGTCGGCGCGACGGCGTGAAGCGTGCCCATCCGACGCGGGATGCTGCCGAAGCGTGGCTTGATCGCATGCAGGGTGCGGCTGCGACTGGCATCGATCCGGGCCAGACTCTGGCGGACTACGTGGCGATGATCGGTGACCGGTGGGCGCGAGGGATCGACTCGACATCGACGTACGACCCGTACTCGGCCGGGCTGCGGCTCCGAGTGGTTCCCGCGCTCGGTCACCTTCCGGTCGCCATGGTCACCGCTGGCCTGATTGACCGCGCCATCGATGGGTGGGAACGGAAGTACGGGCGCTCGACGGTGAAGAACTCGATAGCGCCGCTGGTGCTGGTGCTTGATGAGGCGGTGCGCGACGCCTTGATCGACAGGAATCCGGCGAAGGATCGAGCCCGCCGCACATCGGTCGGGAAGGCGGGTGAGCACCTGGATGGCGAGCCGTCGAACCCGCGCGACTTGGCGTTGCGTGACGTGAAGGCGCTGGATCGCCTTGTCGTGGCGGTGGTCGAACACGGCGGTCACCAGTGCTGGGGCGACACGGTGACCTTGCTCGCCACGACGGCCGCTCGGATCAGCGAGGTGGCCGGGCTACGCGTGGGTGACGTGGACTGGAAGCGCAAGCTGATCCACATCGAGCGCCAGACCTACCCCGGCCGGGGCGGACTTGTGACCAAGCCCACGAAGGGACGACGCAAGCGTGACGTGCCGATCATTGATCCGCTGGCACCGACCCTCGAACGGCTGACGAAAGGCCGCAAGGCGGACGCCTGGCTGGTGCGTGGTCCGCGCGGCGGCACGATCACGACCGCAACCCTGCGTGACGCGACCGGCTGGGACGAGATCGTGACCACGCTCGGGTACCCGTCGCTTGTGCGTCACGGCCTCCGACACACAGCGCTCACCTGGATGGCCGACGCAGGGATCGATCTGCACATCCTCCAGCGCGTTGCCGGGCACCAAGACCCGGCCATCACGTCGCGCTACCTGCATCCCGATCACCAGGCGCTCGCGGCTGCCGGGGAGGCTTTCTCGGCGTGGTGGTCCGTTTCTGGTCCGTCTCGCCCGGCCCTGCGGGTCGTCCAGGGCGGGAAGGCCGACAAATGAAAATCCCGCTGGCCTGCGCCAACGGGATTCCCATCTCGGTCGGGCTGACAGGATTTGAACCTGCGACCCCTTGACCCCCAGATTCCCGGATCGGCGAACGTGCAGGTCAGCGGGCTACGGCCGTCGTTCGTCGGTGCGCATGACGTGCAATGCGTGCGATG
>DATCVR010000354.1:0-9786 GCA_036566745.1 Jiangellaceae bacterium
CAAAAATGCCCAGAGGTGGAGCGCGCGTGGTCTCCGGACCGCCGCCGGACCCAAATGCCCTTCGGCGTGACCGGCCCGGAGACGCAGCAACATGGACCACGCTTCCCGCAGAAGGCCGGCCGGGCGATCCGCCCGAGTGGCCGCTGCTGGATGCTGACGCCCGCGAGTGGGAGTTGTGGGCCGACCTGTGGACGAAGCCGCAGGCGGTCATGTGGGAGCGGCTCGGCCAGCTGTACGAGGTGTCGCTGTGCGTGCGGATGCTGGCTCGCGCCGAGCAGCCGAAGTCGTCGATCGAGCTGCAGAAGGTCGTCCGCCAGTACCTGGACAGCCTCGGCTTGTCGACGCAGGGCATGCTGCGCAACCGGTGGCGGATCGCGGTGAACGAGGTCGCGGAGCGCCGGGACTCGCGCAAGACAAAAGTGTCGGCGGGTTCCTCGATGCGTGACCGGTTGAAGTCCATCGATGGCGGGGGAGCGTAGCCCCCAGACGCTGCTCGTCGCGCCGGCCTGGGTCGAAGCCCACTGCGTGGTGCCCGATGGATTTCGGCAGGGCGCCCCGTTCCAGCTGTACGACTACCAACTCCGGTACTTCGCCGCGTTCTATCTGGTGCGCGGAGATGCCCGCTGGGTGCCTTCTGATCCGGTGCTCGGTCCGGCGTTCGTATATCGGCGTGGTCTGCTGGCCGGTCCCCAAAAATTGGGGAAAGGACCTCACACCGCGGCGCATGTGTGCGTCGAGGGTGTCGGCCCGGCTCTCTTCGCTGGCTGGTCCGGGAAAGACGACGGCTTCGCATGCGCGGACTTCGGCTGCGGGTGCGGCTGGGAGTACGCGTACGAGCCTGGCGAGCCGATGGGCATGCCGTGGCCGACGCCGCTGATCCAGATCACGGCGATTTCCGAAGAGCAGACGGACAACATCTACGGCGCCCTCCGGCCAATGATCGAGCAGGGCCCGCTTGCTGACCTGATCCCGAAGACCGGCGAGGAGTTCATCCGCCTGCCCGGCGGTGGCCGGATCGACACGGTTACGTCATCGGCGCAGTCCCGTCTCGGGCAGCGCGTCACATTCGTACCTCAGGACGAGGTCGGGCTGTGGACGCGGACCAACAAGATGACCAAGGTCGCGGACACGCAGTACCGCGGCCTGGCGGGCATGGGTGGCCGGGCGTCGCTGACGACGAACGCATGGGATCCATCGGAGAGTTCCGTCGCCCAGCAGCAGTTCGAGTCATCGGCAGTGGACATCTACCGGCAGTTCGTGCAGCCGCCGACCAACCTGTCCTACCGGAACAAAGTGGAACGCCGGAAGATCCACCGCCACGTGTACGGCGAGGCGCTTCGGGAGCATGGCGGGCACGTCGATCTCGATTCGATCGAGGCTGAGGCGGCCGACCTGCTGGAGCGTGATCCGGCGCAGGCTGAGCGGTTCTTCGGGAACCGGATCGTGTACGGCCATGGCGGGTTCATCGACGGCGATGTGTGGGATACGAGGGCGGGGCCGCGGGATGTTCCTGACGGTACGCCGATCGTGCTCGGCTTCGACGGCAGCGACAGCGACGACTGGACCGCGATTCGCGCGGAGACGGGCGACGGCTACCAGTTCACGCCGACGTACGGTCCGCACGGCACGCCTACGGTGTGGGATCCGGCGCGGTTCGGCGGCCAGGTGCCGCGGCTGGAAGTAGCTGCGGCGGTGGACGAGCTGATGACTCGTTTCAAGGTCGTCCGCATGTACGGCGACCCGCCTGGATGGACGTCCGAGCTGGACGCGTGGGTCGAGCGGTACGGCGAGAAGGTCGTTCTCCGCTGGGCCACGTACCGGCCAATCCAGATGCATGCGGCCTGCGAGCGGCTACTCATCGATGTGACCAAGTCGGAGTCGCCTTTCGCGCACGACGGCTGCCCCATCACGGCCATCCACATGCGCAACACGCGGAAGGCGCCGCGGCCTGGCCAAAGGTACGTCCTGGCCAAGGCGTCGCACACCCAGAAGATCGACGTCACGGTCTGTTCCGTGCTCGTCCACGAGGCCGCCGGCGACGCCCAAGCGGCGGGCCTGTTCCGGGTTCGAAACCGCTCCGCCAAGGTGATCGTTATGAGATGAGGTGAGCATGCCCCGCTCGGAGATGGAGTGGCTGAAGCACCTCATCAAGTGCCACGACAGGGAACTGAAGGACCTCCGTAGGCTGGATGAGTACTACGAGGGCGAGCAGCCCCTGTCGTACATGGCGCCGGAGTTGATCCAGGAGCTGGACGAGCGGGTGCGCCAGGTCGTCATCGAGTGGCCGCGGCTGGTCGTCGACTCCGTGGAGGAGCGCCTCGACGTCGAGGGGTTCCGGTTTGGCCGGCAGGCTGACGCGGACGCCGAGTTGTGGCGGATCTGGCAGGCCAACGACCTGGACGAGCAGTCGCAGCAGGCGCATGTGGACGCGCTCGTGATGAAGCGGTCGTATGTGATCGTCGGCGTGAATGAGGACGACGAGAAGACGCCGATCATCACGGTGGAGTCGCCGCTTGAGGTGCACGCCGAGTACGACCCGCGCACCCGCAAGGTCGCCGCGGCGGTGAAGCGGTGGTGTGAGGAGGACGAGGCGCAGAAGATCGACCACGCCACCCTCTACCTGCCGAACACCACCGTCTGGTACCTCAAGGACGACAAGGGCGTCTGGCATGAGGACCCGGACAATCCTCGCGATGACCACGATCTGGGCGAGGTTTGCGTCGAGCCGATCGTCAACCGTCCGAGGTTGAAGCGGCCGGGCGGGGTCAGTGAGTTGAAGCCCGTCATCTCGCTGTCGGACGCAGCCTGCAAGATCGCCACGGACATGATGATCTCGGGAGAGTTCCACGCCATCCCGAGGCGCTACGCCATCGGGGTCGGGCCGGAAGACTTCGAGGACGAGCAGGGCCGCCCCGTTAGCGCGTTGAAGCGCATCGCGGGCCGGATCTGGGCGATCGCCAAGAACAAGAAGGACGACGGCGTCGAACTCGGCCAGTTCCCCGAAGCGTCGCTGAGCAACTTCCACGAGACGTTGAAGCTGCTGGCGATGCTCGTCGCCTCGCTGGCCGGCCTGCCATCGCGGTTCCTCGGCCACGCCACCGACAACCCGGCCTCCGCGGATGCGATCCGCTCCGATGAGAGCCGCCTGGTGAAGCGCGCCGAGCGTAAACAGAGGGCGTGGGGCGGCTCGTGGGAGCGGGTCATGCGGCTGGCGCTGCTGATCCGCGACGGTGAGGTGCCCGATGACGCGAGGTCGCTGGAGACCCTGTGGCGCGATGCCGCTACTCCGACCGTGGCTCAGAAGGCGGATGCGGCGATGAAGTTGCACACCGCGAAGATCGTCCCTCTTCGGCAGACGCGCGAGGACCTCGGCTACACCCAGGCGCAGATCGACCGCATGGAAGACGAAGACGAGAAGGCAGCGGAGAACGCGTTCACGCGAGTCATGTCGGGAGACTTGGCCGCACTGACCGGGCCGAAGCCACCACGCCCCGACGTGGCACAGGATCAGCCAGTAGACACGGGCGAGCCCGTACCGGTGGGGTAGCGGATGGCCATCGAAGAGGTTGCGCAGGCCCACTACCAGGCGCAGCAGACCCTCGTGAGGGCCACCGTTGAGGACGGGCAAGCCCTGTGGGCGGGTGTTCGTGCCGCCGCCGTGCTCGAATCGTGGCTGGCGGTGCTCGATGCCGTCATTCGGGCGTTGACGCTCGGCCAACTATCGGTGGCGCGGCTCGCGCAGGCGTACGTGAACGCGGCTGCTCGCGGGCAGGGCGTCACCCCGGACCCGGCCTGGCGCATCAACCCGGCGGCGTTCTCAGGCGCCGGGGCCGATGGACGGCCGCTCGAATCGCTGCTCATGCAGCCCGCGTTGCGCACCCTCGGGCTGCTCGCCGCGGGCGCCGATGACGAAGACGCCCTTCGTTCGGGGCTCGCCTCGCTGACCCGGATCTTGGCCACCGAGACGGCCGACGCCGGCCGTACGGCGGTAGGTGCCGGGATCGTCGCCAGCAAGTCGTTCGTCATGTACGTGCGGAAGGTGAACCTGCCAGCGTGCGGCCGGTGCATCATCCTGGCCGGCCGAACTTACGCCTGGTCGGAAGGGTTCGAACGGCACGAAAACTGCGACTGCGTGCACGTGCCCATGGTGTACACGCCGGGTCAGGGCTACGACCAGCCGACCCCGGCCAGCCCGAAAGAGCTGTTCGCCCAGATGACGCTCGCCGAGCAGAACAAGGCGTTCACTAACGCCGGGGCAGAGGCGATCCGGGACGGCGCCGATCCGGGGCAGGTCATCAACGCCAGGCTCGGCATGACCACGGCAGGTGGACGGTCGTACACGACCGCGGGGACGACGGTCCGCGGTATAGCGGGCAAGAAGCTGGGCGACTACACGCGGGCCAAGGGGGAACGCTACCGCCGCTCCAAGGTGCCTCGCCCGACCACTGAGCAGATCTATAAGGACGCCGCCGGAGACCGGGACGCGGCGATTGCCCTGCTCAAACGCTTCTCCTACATCCTCTAGGACTTCCTCGCCCTGCGCGAGGGGAACACGGGCGTGCCACACGGTGCGCCCTTTCTCATGTCACCAACGAGAGGGATCGCCGCGATGGCATCCACCCTGATGGACGCGACGTCCGTCACGCACGACACGTGGTTCGACCTGTTCCGGCACGACGAGGACGCGACGTCCGAGGAGTCCGGCGCCACCGACACCGCGGAGACAGAAGAGGCCGCCGCCGAGGACCCGACCAAAGTCGAGACCGACGGCGATAAGGCCGATGAGGGGCTCGGCGAGGCAGGTAAGAGGGCCCTCGCGGAGACCAGGGCCGAGCGCAACAAGGCCAAGAAGGAGGCGTCGGACCTCAGGAAGGCCCTCGCCGAAGAGCGCAAGCAGCTGGCCGAGAAGGCGAAGCGGCTGGCCGAGTTCGAGGACAAGGACAAGTCCGAGACCGAGAAGCTCGTCCAGCGCGCGGAGCAGGCGCAGAAGAAGGCCGAAGAGGCGGAAGCCCGCGTCCAGGCAGCGCTCGCTCGCGCGGTGAAGGCGGAAGTGAAGGCGTTTGCCGCCGGTCAGTTCGCCGATCCCGAGGATGCGTCCGCGTTCCTTAACCTCGCCGATTACGCCGGTGAGGACGGCGAAGTCGACGTCGAGTCGATCAAGGCTGACCTGGAGTCGCTGCTGGAGCGCAAGCCGCACCTGCGCAAGGCCGCCCCCGCGACGGAGGAGCAGCCGAAGAAGCCCAAGCCGAAGCCGGATCCCTCGCAGGGATCCCGCAAGGAGCCGGGGCCGCTCGATTTCCGCACGGCAGACAAGGCCACCCTGGACGCTGAGCTGCAGAAGCTGGGCGTACGGCCCAGCTGGTGATCCGCATCCGTGCCCGGCTGGGCGACGGACACACCTCGATCGAGGTTGACGGACACGAGGGCCACGTCTTGGACGGCCGCGTGTGCGCTGCCGTGTCGGCTATCACTCAAACCGCGCTGCTCGGGCTCGACGAGATCGCCCGCCAGCATCCGGACCTCGTGTCCATCGAAATCACACAGGAGTAACCAAATGACCACGCTGACCGCCCGCCCGCGGGCCTGGTTCGACCTCGGCCGCCACGACGTGCGGTCGCACGTGCCCGCGCCGATCATGGCGATGCTGCAGAACGGCCTGCTCGACCGGGTGTTCCGCGAGGCGCTCATCCCCGAGTTCCTCTTCCCGATGATCGCGGACGTCGAGCCTTGGATGGCCAACGTCGGCGACACCAAGACCTTCACCCGCAAGGGTCTGCTCGCTCCGGCCACCACCGCGATCACCGGTTCGGACGTGTCAGCGGCCACGTACGGCATCGAGCAGTGGTCCGTCACCATGGACCAGTACGGCAACTCCGTCGACACCAACATGCTGTACAGCGCGATGGCGCTGGCCAGCAAGTACGTGGCGGACGTGCAGACGCTCGGCATCAACGCCGGGCAGTCGATCAACCAGGTCTCCCGCAACAAGCTGTACAAGGCTTACGCGGGTGGCCGGACCTGGGCGACTGCGGCTGCCTCCTCGGATACGAGCATCGTCGTGCAGTCCACGGACGGTTTCGAGACCGTCCTGGTCAACGGCGTCCCCACCCCGGTCTCTGGCGCTAACCCGCTGACGGTGACCATCGGCGCGGCGGGCTCCGGCACGGGCACCACCAACACGGTGACTGGCGTCAACACCTCCACCAAGACGCTGACGCTCGGCACCGCCCGCGTCGACGTGCTGGGCGACTGGGTGGTTGCCGCCAACGCGCCGTTCAGCGTCCGGCCCGGCACCAACAAGAACAGCGCCTTCGACCTGGCCGTCTCCGACGTGGTCACGTTCAAGCTGTTCCGCGCCGCAGTGGCCCGTCTGCGCAAGATGAACGTGCCGACCCTCGGCGGCTACTACGTCGCCCACATCGACCCGGACACCGAAGCGCAGCTGTTCGACGACTCCGACTTCAAGCAGGCGCTGCAGGGCCGTGTCGACTCGCCGATCTTCCGCGACCTGTCCATCGGCCGGTTCGGCGGTATCGACTGGGTGCGCAACAACGAGGTGCCGACTCTGCTCGGCGGTTCGGGCGGCGCGGTGAACGTCCACCGGCCGATCGTCATCGGTGGCAACGCTCTCGTGGCGGCGCCGTTCGAGAACATGGGGTCGCTCATCGCCGGGACCGGCGTCGAGGATGTCCCCGAAATCTCCATGATCAACGCTGCTGCCGGCGTGGATGTCGCGCTGATCGTCCGTCCGCCGCAGGACCGTCTCCAGCAGGTCCTGGCCACCTCGTGGAGCTGGGTTGGCGACTACGGCGTCCCCTCCGACTCGCTGACCGGTGACCCTGCGCTGTTCAAGCGCGGCGTCATCGTCGAGCACGGAGCCTGACGACACCCGAGCGGGCAGGCCTGCCGCGCAGGTCTGCCCCGCGCTGGACTCGAAGGAGTACACGATGCGTGTCGTCGCAACCGAACCATTCAAGACCTACTACGGCATGGTCTGCATCGACGTCGCCGAAGGCCAGGAGCACGACGGCGAGTTCGCCGCGTTCCTACTCGCTGGCGGCGCACCCGTCCGCGTCGTGGACAGCGACGAAGCAGACCAGCCTCCAGCGCCCAGCCAGAGCGCCGGCCTGGACGTCGAGAGCACAGCCAAACAGGTCCTCGCCTGGGTAGGCGACAACCCGGAGCGGGCAGCACAGGCGCGCGACGCCGAAACCGCCCGCGACAAGCCCAGGTCGACTCTGCTGGCCAAGCTCGACGAGATCACCAACGCCTGAGCGGAGGCTGCCGTGTCCCTGCCTCCGCTCGCGACAGCGGCTGACCTTGAAGCGCACCTCGGCCGGTCGCTTACTCCCGCCGCGGCGGAACTTGCGATCAGGCGTGCGTCCGCGCGGGTGCGCGCCTACACGCGGCAGAGGATCAGCTTCCAGGCCGACGACACCATCGAAGTGCCGGGAGGCGATCGGGTCCTGCGGGTCCCGCAACGCCCACTGGTAGTCGATGCGGCGCACACGCTCACCGTGGTCGAGGTGGGCGAGTTCGGCGCCCCGGACCTGCCAGCGGTGGAGGGTACGGACTTCGTCCGGATCGGCAACGAACTCACCCGCGGCCATCCCTACTACCTGCGGACACGAACCCTTGGCTGGCCTTGGGCGCGCGTCCTCGGGGTGTGGGCGCCGATCGTCCGTCTCACCTACAGCCACGGCTACATCAGCATCCCCGACGACATCGTTGACGTCGTGCTGGAACTGGCCAGCGTCAACGTCACCAACGTCGATGGGCTCCGTAGCGAGTCGATCGACGACTACTCCAGGACGTTCGCCACCGAGACGGTCGGCGGCGCGTCGATGACCAAGGACCACAAGGACACCCTGCGCACCTACCGGACCGGGGCGTTCTCCGTGATGCAGGCGTGAGCGTCGAAAGCGCTCTCACCGCCGGCCGGACTGCGGCACTCCAGCTCATGCGCGACACCTGCACGGTGGAGCGCAAGTCCGGCGAACCGGTCCTCAACGAAACCACCGGCCTGCTCGAACAGGCTTACGTCACCGTCTACACCGGCGTGTGCAGGGTCAAGCCCCGCTCCGCCAGTGAGACAGAGTGGGGTGAGCGGGAAGTCACGCTCCACTCGTACGTCGGCGTACTGCCTTGGAACGCGACACCCGAGATCCAGCGTGAGGACCGGCTGACGGTCACCGCCTCCGACGACGCGTGGCTGATCGGCCGCCATCTCGAAGTGATCGCCATCTCCCTTGCTGGGACCGCAACGGCCCGGCGGCTCCTCGTCGAAGACAAGGAGGGCTGATGTCGGTCGAGTGGGACACCTCCGAGTTGGAGCACCTTGAGAACGAGGTCCTGTTGAAGGCCGCGGTCCAAGCCCACCTGGAAGCGCCCGGCGTGGTTAAAGACGAGGCCGTCAAGTTCCGCAACGACTGGCGGGACAACGCCCGGAAATCCGCACGTCAGCACGGCAAGCACTACCCGGCGTCGATCACAGCGGAGAACGTCGGTGACGCCGAGTGGGAGGTCGGCCCGGATTCCGCCCTGCCGCAGGGCGGGATGGGCCGCGGCTTCGAGTGGGGTTCGGTTCATCAGCCGCCCCACAACGACATGGGGCAGGCCATTGTCCAGGTGCCGGACCGGCTTGAGTCGGCGGTCAAGAAGTGGTCGGAGAACCTTCTGTGACCACGACCCCGCTGGAGGCCAGGCCGCTCGTCCTCGCTCTCGTCGCCATGCTCGACGCGGTGTTGCCGAGTGACGTGGGCATCTACTGGGCGGGCGCACCTGCGAACGCGGCGGCGCCGTACGCGGTGCTGTACCCGGACGTCGGCATGGAATCGGTCGCCGATCGCGCGCTCAGCGATGACGTGCCGAACGACCTGCGGTTCCAGATCACCTCTGTAGGCGCAAGTGCCGAACAGGCGGTGCTGGTAGCCGACAAGGCGAACACGGCTCTGCTCACTGCCGTGCCGACCGTGGCCGGGCGTCGTGTCCGGCCGATCCGCCAGGAAGCCGCCCAGCCGGTCCGTCGCGACGACGAGTCCACCACTCTCTGGCTGGCCACCGCCCAGTACCTGGTGCGGTCCGACCCTACCTAACCCCGAACCACTTCCCCTAGCCCGCCACCTCAGGTGACCGGGCTCTTTCGCATGCCTGAAGGAGAGCCCGCATGGCTACCCGTACAGCTCAGGCGGTCACGGTGGCCGGCGTAACGCCGACCTACTACGCCGCGACCGCGACCACCGGAGACAAGGTCCTCGCCAACTCCCGGACGTTCATCCACGTCAAGAACGGCTCTGGCGGCTCGATCACCTGCACCGTGTCCGGCGCAGGCCAGACCGCCTACTTGGTGGACAACCCGGACAAGGCGTACACGATCGGCACCGGCGCCGAGATGTGGATCCCGATGCTGCCCGAGTACGGCGACCCCGCAGATGGGCGGCTGGTCACGTTCATCTGCTCGTCGGTCACGTCCGTGACGTTCGCGGCGGTGCGCATCTGATGGCCGCCCCGAAGATCCGCGCGCACGGCGTCCCGCTCGATGATCTCGTCGCGGCGCCGCCCACCGGCGACCCGCGTATCCATCTGCGACCAGTGCGGCGATCCGGGCTGGTGATGGTGCCACTGACCAGGCGGGCCGGTGGCATACAGGCGTACAAGGTGATCTATCCACCCGCCGACCGAGCGCCCACGATGAACCTGCGGACCCACGAGGGATACGAGTGGTTCTACGTCCTCAATGGTCACGTCAGGTTCGTGCTCGGCGAGCGGGAGTTCCGGCTCGGCGTC
>DATCVR010000355.1:0-2538 GCA_036566745.1 Jiangellaceae bacterium
CCGTGATCGAGTGGTACGACTTCACGCTGTACGGCCTCGCCGCTGCCCTCGTCTTCGGGCCGCTCTACTTCCCCGGGGCGGGATCCCTCGCCGGCACGATGGCCGCCTTCGGGACGTTCGCCGTCGGGCTCGGCGCCCGCCCGATCGGTGGGCTGGTGTTCGCGCACTTCGGCGACCGGCTCGGTCGCAAGCCGATGCTCCTCATGACCCTGCTCGTCATGGGCGCCTCGACGACGCTGATCGGGGCGCTGCCCACCGCGGACTCGATCGGAATCTGGGCGCCGATTCTCCTGATCGTCCTTCGCCTGTTCCAGGGCGCCGGCGCGGGCGCCGAGTTCGCCGGGGCGATCACGATGGTCACCGAATCCACGGACAGCGCCCGCCGCGCTCTCTCCAGCGCCTATCCGGGAGCCGCGATCTACGTCGGGACCGGCGGCGCCACCATGATCTTCGCACTGCTCACGCTGATGCCCGACGACCAGTTCCTGTCCTGGGGCTGGCGTATTCCGTTCCTGGCCAGCGCCGTCATCGTTCTCGTCGCCGGCTATCTGCGGTTGAAGGTGAACGAGACCGCCGTGTTCGAGGAGGCCGCGCAGCACGGCGAGGTCGACCGCGCGCCGCTGGTCGAGGCGGTCCGCAACCACTGGCGGCAGATCCTGTGCGGACTTGCCCTGTTCAGCTTCGTGATTCCGTGGGCCTACGTCATGCAGGTCTTCGCGCTCTCGTTCGTGACCAAGACCCTCGGCGTCGATTCCACCCAGGCCCTGATCGGATTGATCGTCGCCGAGTTCTGCGCCATCCCCGTCATCATCGGATTCGGCCGACTGGCCGACAAAGTCGGCCGCAAGCCGGTCCTGTTGTCCGGCGCGATCTTCGGCATCATCTTCCCGTTCCCGATGTTCATGATGCTCGACACGCGGTCGCCGTGGATGGTCGGACTGGCACTGATCCTCGGCATCTGCCTCGTCCAGGGCACGACGTCCGGTCCGGGCGGTGCGCTGCTCTCCGAACTGTTTCCCACCAAGATCCGGTGGAGCGGCATCGCGATCTCCCGGGAGATCCCGGCCGCCGTGGTCGGCGGCACGATCCCGCTGGTCGCCACCGCCCTCGTCGCCGTCGCGGGCGGGACGCCCTGGCTCGTCGCGAGCTACCTCATGGGCTTGAGCGTGGTCGGGCTGATCGGCATCGCCCTGCTTCCCGAGACCCTCGGCCGGAGCGTGGGTTCGCGCACATCCGTCGAGGTCGCACCGTGACCCGTCGCGTCGTGGTGGTCGGCGCCGGGCTCGCGAGCGCCGCACACCTCACGGCGCTCCGGGCTGTCGGCGCCGACGTGGTCGGTGTGGTGACGCGCGACGAGACGAGGGCGGCGGCCGCACGCCGGCTGGCACCGGAGGCACGGATACTCCCGAACGTCGACGCGGCAGCGGACCTGGACGCCGACACGGCGGTGGTGGTCACGCCGCCGTCGAGTCACCTGGCCGTCGCGTCGGCACTGGCCGAGCGCGGCCTGGACCTGGTGATCGACAAACCGCTGGCGGCCTCGTTGCACGATGCACAGGCGATCGTGGACGTCGCCGAGCGGTCCGGAGTGCGGGCGGCGGTCACGCTGCAACACCGCTACAAGGAGGCGGCGCGTCGCGCCCGGCAACTACTGTCGGACGGCGCGATCGGCACCCTCCGCTCGGCGACCGTCACCGTCCCGCTGTGGCGCCCCGACTCCTACTACGCCGAGGCCGGACGCGGGACCTGGGACCGCGACGGCGGCGGAGTGCTGATCACCCAGGCCATCCACACCCTCGACCTGTACCTGTCGCTGGCCGGTCGGGCGCGCAGTGTCGTGGCCGCGGCTTCTACCAGCCGAGGCCGGCTCGAGGCCGAGGACACGATTCACCTCCTGATCGACCACGGCACGCATGCGGCGTCGGTGACGGCGAGCACGGCCGCGTGGCCGGGCGGTGCCGAGACGATTCACCTCTACGGCGACGCGGGACAGCTGCGGCTGGTGGGGGATTCGCTCGTCCAGATCGGCGACGGGGTCCGCCGGGTCGTCGACGGTTCCGTCGACGCGTCCGGCCCGGACCCATTGTCGATGATGGCGTGGTTCCGGTCGCTGTACGACGACGTCTTCACCAGTTGGGCGGCAGGTGCGGCACCGCTGTCCGACGCCCGGTCCGGGCTGCCCGTGCAAGCGGTGATCGACGCCGCCTACCGGTCAGCCGCGGCCGGCACGATGCCGGTCACTGTCTCCGAGGAAAGGGAAAGTGCATGTCAGTGTTGAGTATTCGGGTCGACGGTCCGAACGAGTATCGCCTCGATCGCGGTGACGTCGCGGCACCCGGCGAGGGGGAGGTGCTCGTCGCACTCGACTCGGCCGGGATCTGCGGCGGTGACCTTTCGCATCTGCGCGGCCGGAACGCCGTCGCCGCATATCCGACGGTGCTCGGCCACGAATGCGCGGGACGTGTGTCGCGGGTGGGTCCGGGCACGAGTCTCACGGTCGGTCAGCCGGTGATGGTCTACCCGACCACGGGCTGCGGC
>DATCVR010000356.1:0-25641 GCA_036566745.1 Jiangellaceae bacterium
AATGAGGTCCGCCGCTGATGTCCCTGGTCGCCCGCCGGCTCCCAGTGGGCTTCGCCATCGCGATCGTGACAGCGGCGTTGACCGGCTGCAGCGGTGACCCCGAGCAGCCCGGCGTGACCCCGTTGGCCCAGATCGCAGCCGAGGCCGAGTCCGCTCCGGCCCAGAACGGCATCGACGCCCTCTCGCCCGCCGACGCCCTCACCCGTGCCATCGACACGATGGAGGCCACCGGGTCCTACCGCGTCAGCGGCACCACATCCTCGGGTAGCGCCATCGACATCTCGTTCCGGGTGGGCGTGGGGTCGGTGGGCACCATCACCGCCGGCACCCCGGTCACGCTGGCCTCCACCGGCGGCGCGGTGTACGTCACCGGAGACCCCGCGAGCATCGCGGCCCAGGTCGGGGCCGACGTCAACTCCACCATCGCCGGCAAGTGGCTGGCGATCTCGCCAGACTCCACATCCGGCTTCGCGATCTTCGCCGACGGCAAGACCTTCGCCCAGTCGGTCCTCGGCGCCCAGGGCCCCGGCGAGATCACCGGCGTCACCGACGTCGACGGCCTGCCGGCCGTGGGACTGGTGTTCCCCGAGACCGGCGGCACGCTGTGGGTCGCCGCCACGGGCGATCCGCTGCCGCTGCGGTTCGAGGAGAAGGGCGCGTCCGCCGGCTCCGGGGTGCTGAAGTTCACCGACTTCGGCGCCGACGTCGCCGTGCCCGAGCTGGCCCCGGACGACATCGTCGACGTCACGAAGGTGCCGGCCGGCTGACGCGCGCCGGTCCGATGTGACCACCCGCACATCGCGGCCGCCCGACCGGCTCGCCGCATCGCCAGTAGGTACGCTCACGGGCACGTCGACGTCTCCCTCCTCGAAAGGCGCAGCGATGGCCCGCCCGAATCGTGCCCGCCGGTCCTGCCTGGCCGTCCCCGGATCGAGCCTCAAGATGCTCGACAAGGCTCAGGGCCTGCCGGCTGACCAGGTGTTCCTCGACCTCGAGGACTCCGTGGCGCCGCTGGCCAAGCAGGCCGCCCGCGGCAACATCGTCTCCGCTCTGACGCGTGGCGAGTGGTCGGGCAAGACTCGCGTCGTGCGGATCAACGACTGGACCACCGAGTGGACGTACGCCGACGTCATCGCCGTGGTCGAGGGCGCCGGCGCCGATCTCGACTGCTTGATGCTGCCGAAGGTGCAGACCCCGGAGCAAGTAGTCGCGCTCGACCTGCTGCTCACCCAGATCGAGCGCGGCACCGGGCTCGAGGTGGGCCGCATCGGCATCGAGGCGCAGATCGAGAACGCGCTGGGCCTGGTCAACGTCGATGCCATCGCCACCGCGTCGCCGCGGGTCGAGACGATCATCTTCGGTCCGGCCGACTTCATGGCCAGCATCAACATGAAGTCGATGGTGGTGGGCGAGCAGCCCTCCGGGTACGACGTCGGCGACGCCTACCACTACATCCTGATGCGCATCCTGATGGCGGCCCGGGCCAACGGCCTCCAGGCGATCGACGGCCCGTACCTGCAGATCCGCGACGTCGAGGGGTTCCGCCGGGTGGCCGGGCGCTCCGCGGCCCTGGGCTTCGACGGCAAGTGGGTGCTGCACCCGGGCCAGATCGAGGCGGCCAACGAGGTGTACCGACCGTCCCAAGAGGACTACGACCACGCGGAGCTAATCCTCGACGCCTACGCGTGGCACACCTCCGACGCCGGCGGTCGCCGCGGCGCCGTCATGCTCGGCGAGGAGATGATCGACGAGGCCTCGCGCAAGATGGCGCTGGTCGTCGCCGCGAAAGGGCGGGCCGCCGGGCTCGAGCGGACCGCGGCGTTCGAGCCGCCCGCCTGAGCCACGAGCGGGGCGCCGGCGGGGTGCGAGCGACCAGCCGGCGGTGATCTGCCGATGGTTCGCAGTACGTCATAATTGACCGCTATGGAGCTTGTGGGAGTGGTCGCGGCATTGCTGAGCAGGCCGTTCGCCAGGATCGTGGCCGACGGGCTGGGCAATCTGCCGACCTCCGGGCCCGCCGTCCTCGCCGTCACACACACGACGATGGCTGACGCGCCCATCGTCCTGTCGACGCTTCAGCGAGCCGGCCTGCGACTGAGCCCGCCCTGCTATCGGGTGGGATGCGGCATCGAACACGGGCACGCCCGGTTCATGGCGTCGGCCGCCTTCGTGATGGGCAATCCCATCATCGGGCCCATCGTTCGCCGCGGCGGCATGATCCCGGTCGGAGAGCGGCAGGCGGGAGCGGCCGCGCTCAAGAGCGCGCTCGACGCCCTGGCGCGCAAGGAGATCGTCGGCATCTTCCCGGAGGGTGACATCTCGGCCAACGAGGACGGCTCGCCGCGGCGGTTCCGCCTGGGGGTCGCGCGGCTGGCCATGAACATGTCGGCGCCCGTCATCCCCATCGTCCATCACGACGCCCGGCGCGTCGGGTCCGGCTCGCTGGCACGGACGGTCGCCGGTTGCCTGACCGCGATCGTTCGGCGCCCCACCGTCCGCGTGCGGGTGGGCGAGCCGATCCTGCCCGAGCAGTTCGCCGGCCTGCCGGTGCGAGAGGTGGCCGACCTCGTCCAACGCCGGGCCACGGACGTGTGGCGGAGCATCTCCGGGGTCCGGGCCGAAGCCGCGGTGGAGATCTGATGGCACGCCGGCCGCGGTCGAGCAAGCCGGGAAAGCCCGACCGGCTGGTGGGACGCGTCGCGAGCCTCATCACGAGCTACGCCGGGCGGGTCGAGGCCGACGGGCTCGAACACCTGCCGCGACGTGGCCCCGCCATCCTCGCGATCAATCACACGACGTTCCTCGACGTGCCGCCCGTGCTCGCCACCCTCCAACGAGCCGGCTTGTATCCCAGCCGTCCCTGTCTCGGGCTCGGCTGCGGCATCGGCCATGGTCACGTGCGGATGCTCGCCGCGGCCGAGGTGTTCGCCAATCCCGTCGTCGCGCCACTCGCGCGTCGGGCGGGTGCGATCGAGGCGCCGGTCGCCATGCGCGGCAAGCGCATCACGGATCCGCGCAAGCGGTATGCGGCGGCCGGAGCCGCGGCGATTCGAGCGGCTCGCAGCGCGCTCGACGACGGCGAGATCGTCGCCATGTACCCCGAGGGCCACGTCAACGCCGCGCCCGACGGCTCGCCCGGGCGGTTCCGGCCCGGCATCGGGCGGCTGGTCGTCGACGCGCGGGTTCCCGTCATTCCGGTGGTCCACCACGACGCTCGCAGGATCGGTGACGGCGACTGGGTGCGGTGCATGGTCGGTGCTCTGACGTCGGTGGTGCGGCGCCCCACCATCCGGTTGCGCGTCGGCCGTCCGATGCTGCCCGAGGAGTTCGCCGGACTGCCGGTTCGTGAGGTCGTCGAGCTCGTCCAGCGGCGCGTCACCGAGGTCTGGCGCACGATCGCGACCGAGGTCGCAGGAGGTGTCTCGCCCGGTCTGGTGGAAAAGCCCTTGTGAGGAGGGATGTCCGCGGTGCACCGTGGTTTCCGGTCAGCTGGATGATCACGTTCGATCAAAATTCGCTCGGGCGTTCCCCACACCGCTGATCTCGGACATAAGGTGTCAGCACCGAAAGGCGGCTCGCGGAAGGAGGCGAGGGACATGAACACACTCGTCCTCAACGCGTCCTACGAGCCGCTGGCCGTCGTCTCCGTGCGTCGCGCGATCATCCTCGTGCTGACCGAGAAGGCCGTCATGGAGCACGCCGACGACGACAAGCCGATCCGCTCGGCCACCCGCGAACTTCCCACCCCGCTGGTCGTCCGGCTCCTCCGCTTCGTCCGGGTCCCGTACCGCCGCAAGGTGCCGTGGTCCCGCAGCGGAGTGCTCGAGCGTGACGGCCGCCGGTGCGCCTACTGCGGCGATCGCGCCACCTCCATCGACCACATCGTGCCCACCTCGCGTGGCGGGCCCGGGCGCAGCTGGCTCAACACGGTGGCCGCCTGCCTGTCGTGCAACCAGGTCAAGGCCGACCGCACGCCGAGCGAGGCCGGCATGCGGCTGATGATCGAGCCGTTCGAGCCCAAGGCCCACGCGGCGCTCGTGCTCGCGCTCGGCATCCGCGCCGTCGACGATCTGCCCGACTGGCTGGCCGCGGCGCCGGCGTGAGCCTGCGCGGCACCAGAACGTCCCGGCGCGGGTTCAGCGCCTTCTCGGCCCGCGGCGTGGGTGCGTGTGAGTACATTCACGATGACGGCGTCGCCGGACCCGTCCATACTCGCGGGTAACCACGCGTCGCCTGGCGCGCGGCTGTCTCGGGAAGGACCGCCATGCCTCGTCTGGCTCGCACCGACGGCCTCACCGACGTCCAGGTCGAGATCGTCCGTGCCGTGCGCGAGTTCGTCGACAAAGAGATCATCCCGGTGGCCAACGACCTCGAACACGCCGACGAGTACCCCACCCGGATCGTCGAGGGCCTGCGCGAGCTGGGCCTGTTCGGCCTGGTGATCCCGGAGGAGTACGGCGGGCTCGGCGAGTCGCTGCTCACCTACGCGCTGGCGGTCGAGGAGCTGGCCCGCGGGTGGATGAGCGTGTCCGGCATCGTCAACACCCACTTCATCGTCGCCTGGATGCTCATGCAGCACGGCACCGACGAGCAGCGTGCCCGGCTGCTGCCGCTGATGGCAGAAGGACGCGTTCGCGGTGCCTTTTCCATGTCCGAGCCGGGATGCGGATCCGACGTGTCGGCGATCCGGACCAAAGCCACCCGCACCGACGGCGGGTACCGCATCGACGGGCAGAAGATGTGGCTGACCAACGGCGGCACCTCCAGCCTCGTCGCCGTGCTGGTGAAGACCGACGAGGGCGAGGAGTCGGTGTACCGCAACATGACGACGTTCCTGGTCGAGAAGGAACCGGGCTTCGGCGAGGTCGCGCCGGGACTGACCATCCCGGGCAAGATCGAGAAGATGGGTTACAAAGGCGTCGACACCACCGAACTGGTCTTCGACGGGTTCGAGATCGACGCCTCGGCCGTGCTCGGTGGCCAGCCGGGGCGTGGCTTCTACCAGATGATGGACGGTGTCGAGGTCGGGCGGGTCAACGTCGCGGCGCGCGGCTGCGGGGTGGCGCAGCGCGCGTTCGAACTCGCCATCTCCTACGCCCAGCAGCGTGAGACCTTCGGCAAGCGCATCGCCGACCACCAGGCGGTGCAGTTCCGGCTGGCCGACATGGCGGTGAAGGTCGAGGCAGCGCACCAGATGATGGTGATGGCGGCCCGCACCAAGGATGCCGGCCGGCGCAACGACCTCGAGGCCGGCATGGCCAAGTACCTCGCCAGCGAGTACTGCAAGGAGGTCGTCGAGGACTCGTTCCGCATCCACGGCGGGTACGGGTACTCCAAGGAGTACGAGATCGAGCGGCTCTACCGCGAGGCGCCCATGCTGCTGATCGGTGAGGGCACCGCCGACATCCAACGCATGATCATCGGCCGCCGCCTGCTCGAGGACTACGCCAGCGCCTGACCGCCCTGGCCCGCCCACACTCCCCGGAATGATCACGTTCAGCAGGGACTCGCCCACGCCACCAGGCCTGCACGCCTCGTGATGCGGGGAAAAGCCTCAGGGTGCACCACCGCCGGAAGATCGCGCCCCGGCACAGCCCTCATCCCGGCACGCCCCGACCCCCCGGCAGGTGGCCCGACTCCGTGGCGCGGCGCTCCCGGACACGGCAGACTGCGAGGACGAAGATCCACGTCGGTCAGGCGAACCCGCCGAATCCAGGAGGCTGTCATGGTCAGTCCCGTACCCGGTCTGCCCACCGGACAGGTCGTCGCCACCTACGACACGTATGAGCAGGCACAGAAGGCGGTCGATTACCTCTCCGACCAGAAGTTCGCGGTCGAGCAGCTCGCCATCGTCGGCTCCGACCTCCGCCAGATCGAGCGGGTCACCGGCCGGATGACGTGGGGCAAGGCGGCGCTGAGCGGCGTGCTGTCCGGCGCCTGGCTGGGGCTGTTCGTCGGCCTCCTGCTGGGCCTGTTCACCAGCGAGGGCTGGGGCCGCATCATCCTGTTCAGCGTGGCCTGGGGTGCGGTGTTCATGCTGGTCTTCGGCCTGGTGGGCTACGCGTTCACCGGCGGCCGGCGCGACTTCACTTCACAGAGCGTCACCGTCGCCGGCAAGTACGAGGTGTTCTGCCAGCATCAGCTCGCCGATCAGGCCCGCGACCTGCTGGCCAAGCTCTCGTTGCAGACCGGCTGAGGACCGACGGCGGCCGCCAAGGCCCGGGCGCCAGGGCCGGGCACCGAGGACGCCCGCTACAGCCAGTTGCGGCGCTTGAAGTTCCAGTACAACCACACACAGGCCAGCCCCATCACCAGCAGCGCGGCCGGGTAGCCCCACAGCCAGTGCAGCTCCGGCATGTGGTCGAAGTTCATGCCGTAGATGCCGGCGATGGCCGTGGGCACGGCGATGATGGCCGCCCACGACGTGATCTTGCGCATGTCCTCGTTCTGGGCCACCGACAGCTGGGCGAGGTTGGCCTGCAGCATCGAGCTGATGATCTCGTCGTAGCCCGCGAGCAGGTCATGGGCGCGCGCCTGGTGGTCGCCGATGTCGCGGAAGTACGTCTGCACCTTGGGGTCGATGAGGTCGTTGGGCTGCTCGGCGAGCATCCGCAGCGGTGCCCCGAGCGGCGCCACGGCGCGGCGCAACTCCAGCAGCTCGCGCTTGACCCGGTAGATGCGTTCGGCGTCGCGTCCGCGGGTGTCGGCGAACACGGTGTCCTCGATGGCCGCGATGTCCTCCTCGACCCGCTCGGCGACGTCGAGGTAGGTGTCGACCACGAGGTCCGCCACGGCGTACAACACCGCCGACGGGCCCTTGGCCAGCATCTCGGGGTCGGACTCCAGCTTGTCGCGCAGGGCCGTGAGCCCGCCGTGCTCGCCGTGGCGGACGGTGACGACGAAGTGTGTGCCGACGAAGACCATCACCTCACCCGTGGCGACGATCTGGCTGGTGGCGGTGATGCCGTCGTGCGGCACATATCGCACGGTCTTGAGGACGGCGAACACCGTGTCGGGGAAGCGCTCGATCTTGGGTCGCTCGTGGGCCTGGACGGCGTCCTCGACGGCGATCGGGTGGAGCCCGAACTCGGCGGCGATGGCGTCGAGTTCGGGCTGGTCGGGCTCGAAGAGTCCGATCCAGACGAAGCCACCGTCCCGAGCGGCCGATCGCACCGCCGCGGTGTAGTCGGAGGCCTCGACCCGCGCGCCATCGCGGTAGTACGCCCAGTTGACGACCGCCACTCGATCCTCCCCGGCACCGATTCGAGGCGATCGTAACGCCCGGTGCCAGGGCAACTGGCAGGTATCGGGCTCTCCGGGGCCTGGAGATGTCGTAGCGTTCCGGTGTGGTGACCCTCGCCGATCGGTTCCGCGAACACGCCGCCGGCTGCGACCGCATGGGCGCGCCGCTGTACGCCGAGCTGATGCGTGGCATGGCCGCCGACTGGGATGCGGCGGGGGTGGTCCGCGAGATCTGCGCCGGGTGGGAGGACGCACCCGAGAGCGCGGTGGTCCAGCTGCGTCTCCTGGGTGGCCTGACCCGGCTGGTGCTGACCGGCCAGGCGCCTGAGCTGGTGCCGTTCTACCGCAACCTGGGCGGCGATCGTCCCGCTCCCGGTGCCTGGACCGTCGCCCAAGACATCGTCGCCGCCCATGCCGGTCCGTTGCGGGACGATCTCTCCGTCGTCCCCCAGACGAACGAGGTGGGCCGCACCGCGCCGCTGGTGGTGGCGCTGTCGGCGGCCCGCGCCGGCACCGGGCTGGGCCAGGTCCGCCTGCTGGAGGTCGGGGCGAGCGCTGGCCTGAACCTCCTCGTCGACCAGTACCGGATCGGCTTCGGGTCGTGGTGGTGGGGGCCGGCGGACTCACCGGTGGTGCTCGAGGACGTCGCCGACGCGGAGGTCGCGCCGGCCGCGGTCGAGATCGTCGACCGTCGTGGCTGCGACCTGCACCCCGTGGACCCGTTGTCGGAAGAGGGAGCGCTCCGCCTGCGTTCGTTCGTCTGGCCCGACCACATCGCCCGCTACCACCGCCTCGACCGCGCGCTGGACATCGTCGCCCGGATGCCGGTGACGGTCGACGAGGCGGAGGCCACGCCCTGGCTCCGCGCCCGGCTGGCCGAGGCGCCCGATCCTGGGGTGCTGACGGTCGTGTGGCACTCGGTGGTCTGGCAGTACCTCACCGCCGAGGCGCGCGCGGACGCCGAGGAGGCCATCGCGGAGGCGTCGGGGCGCATGCCCCTGGTGCACGCCCAGATGGAGCCGGAGGACCTCGCCCGAGCGAACCGCTCTCCGCTGACGCTGACGACCTACCACGGCGGAGTGGCGGACTCGCGCCTGTTGGCCGAGGTGCCCGCCCACGGCTTCCCGGTACGGATGGCCGCCCGGCCGTGAGGGACTCGGCTGTGTGAGAGGTCCGGTCGTGAGATACCGCACCCGCTGGTTCGCTTCCGCTGCGTCGGCCGGATGGGGCACGCTGTGCGGCATGCAGTTCGGGCGCACGTACGAAGAGTTCGAGGTCGGCGCGGTCTACAAGCACTGGCCGGGCAAGACGATCACGGAGGCCGACGACCACCTGTTCTGCCTGATCACCATGAACCACCACCCGCTGCACCTCGACGCCCACTACGCCGAGCAGAGCACCCAGTTCGGCCGCAACGTCGTGGTCGGCAACCTGGTGTACTCCCTGCTGCTGGGCATGTCGGTCCCGGACGTGTCGGGCAAGGCGATCGCCAACCTCGAGATCGAGAGCCTCCGCCACGTCGCGCCGACCTTTCACGGCGACACGATCTACGGCGAGACGACCGTGCTCGACAAGCGCGAGTCGACCTCGAAGCACGACCGCGGCATCGTCCACGTCGAGACCCGCGGGTACAACCAGGACGGCACGCTGGTCTGCGTCTTCCGGCGCAGGGTCATGGTCCCGAAGCAGAGCTATCTCGACGCCCGCGGCGGCGATCAGCCCGGCCGTCCGGAGCCTTCTCCGGCGTGAGCCGCGCCGATCGGGCAGGCTGGTGACGACGACGTCGCCGCACGGAGGGATCGCCAGGTGAACCGCCCCGAGCTGTGGTTGGTCCGGCACGGCGAGACCGAGTGGAGCCGCGACGGCCGCCACACCGGGCAGACCGACCTCCCGCTCACCCCCGAGGGCGAGAAGGCGGCCCGCGTGGTCGCGTCGCGGCTGGCCGGCGTCACGTTCGACCTCGTGCTCTCCAGCCCGTTGCGACGCGCCGCCGACACGGCTCGGCTGGCCGGCCATCCCGAGGCCCGACTCGACGCCAACGCCCGCGAGTGGAACTACGGCGAGTACGAAGGCGTCACCACGGCGAGCATTCGCGAGACCCGCCCCGGCTGGACGCTCTGGGCCGACGGCGCGCCCGGTGGTGAGTCGGCGGACGAGGTCGGCGCGCGGGCCGACCGGATCGTGGCCCGGGTGCGCGAGGAGGCTCCGACCCGGGCGTTGCTGTTCGCCCACGGGCACTTCCTGCGGTCCCTGGCGTCGCGGTGGATCGACGAGCCGGTGGCGCACGGCGCGCATCTCCATCTCGGGACGGCGACGCTGTCGGTCCTGGGATGGGAGCGCGAGGTGCCGGTGATCGTGCGCTGGAACGCCTGAGGTCCGGCCGGACCTCAGGCTAGGACGCCCCACCAGGACTCCACCCGCACCACGAGGCCTGCAGGCGTGGTGCGGCAGGGAATCCGGTGGTGAACGTGATCAATCGGGTGCGCGGTCCACAGGTTGGATCGTGCGGCTTGACGTGTACTCGACCGGCGAGGGACGGTCGTCGGCGTGAGAGCCGAACAGACCTGCCCGCGCTGTGGCGTCCAGGCCCGTCCGCCGGGCGCGTGGTCGAGTCGCTGGAGCTGTCCCGAGCACGGTGAGGTCTACCCCCTGGCGCCGTTCGCGGTGCCCAGCGCCGAGCTCGCCCGCCAGCTCGGCGCCAGCTCCCATGTGCCCCTGTGGATGCCGTGGCCGTTGCCGCGCGGGTGGGTGGTGGGCGCCGTCATCCACGCCGGCGACGACGCCACGGGCGTGCAGGCCACCGGCGTTGTCATCAGCGGACCCAACCCGCTCGGCGGCCCCGGCGATCTGCTGCTCGTCGCCGAGGAGCCGGGCGTGGGCCTGGGTGCGGGGTTCGCGGGCACCGACGGTCCCGATCCCGGCAAGGCCGTCGAGGGCGAGCCGCACGCCCGCGTCGAGATCGCCGGCCGGGCGGTGCCGATGTGGTGGGTACCCGGCGCCCCCGATCGCGCGGTCTACGTGGGGCAATGGGGCGGACAGTGGCTGTGGGCGGTGCTCTATCCGGCATCGGCCGGCGCGATGCTGCTCGAGGACGTCGAGCTGGTCGACCTGCGTGAGCTCGGCCACGAGGTCGACATGTTGCCCTATGGAACGCCACCTCCGTGGCTGGCGCGCGGATACGATCTCTGACGTCGTCCCCTTCCACCCCCAGGACACCGCGCGTGCGCATCGATCTCCACACCCACAGCAACATCTCCGACGGCACCGACCAGCCGGCGGCCCTCGTCCACCACGCCCGCGACGCCGGGCTCGACGTCGTGGCGCTCGCCGACCACGACACCTTCGACGGCTGGGCCGAGGCCATCGGCGCAGGAGGCGAGGCCGGGGTCGAGGTCATGCCCGGGGTCGAGATCTCCACCCGCCGCCACGGGGTGGGTGTCCACCTGCTGGCGTACTTCGTCGACCCGTCCGCCCAGCCGCTGGTCGACGAGCTCGCGCGGGTCCGAGCCGATCGGCGCGATCGCCTCGCCCGCATCGCGGCCGGCCTGACCCGCGCCGGGCTCCCGCTCGACGTGGCCGACATCCTCGCCGAGGCCACCGGCGCGTCCACCGTCGGCCGCCCCCACGTCGCCGACGCGATGATCGCCAAGGGCTACGTCCGCACCCGCGACGAGGCCTTCGCTGGCTGGCTGTCCGAGGGCGGCGCCGGCTACGCGCCGAAATACGCTCCCGAGACCGCCAAGGCCATCGGCCTGGTGCGGGCGGCCGGGGGCGTGGCGGTGCTGGCCCATCCGTGGGGTCGCAGCTCACGCCGGGTCCTCGGGGCCGGAGCCATCGCCGAGCTGGCCGGCGTGGGCCTCGACGGCATCGAGGTCGACCACCTCGACCACGACGAGCCCGCCCGCCACCAGCTGCGCGACATCGCCTCGGCGCTCGGGCTGATCGTCACCGGCTCCAGCGACTACCACGGCACCGGCAAGGTCGGCCATCCCCTCGGTGCCAACACCACCGACCCCGACCACTGGGCCCGCCTCGCCGCAGTCGCCGCCGAGCGCCGACCATCGGGGGTGAGTGGCGGGTGAGCTGGCAGCTGTTCGGCAGCGCCTTCGTCACGCTCTTCGTGATCATGGATCCGCCGGGCGTCGTCCCCGTGTTCCTCGCCCTCACCGGCAACCTCCGTCCCTCCGAGCGCAAGCGGGCCGCCTGGCAGGCCGTCGCGGTCGCCTTCGGGGTCATCACGGTGTTCGCGGTGTTCGGCCGCACCATCCTCGAGTACCTCCACATCAGCCTGCCGGCTCTCCAGGGCGCCGGTGGGCTGTTGTTGCTGCTGGTCGCGCTCGAGCTGCTCACCGGCAAGGCCGACGACCCCGAGACCGCCAAGGGCAGCAACGTCGCCATGGTGCCGCTCGGCACGCCGCTGTTGGCCGGGCCGGGCGCGATCGTGGCCACGATGGTGTACGTGCAGAGCTCCGACGGCGCGCTGGACTACCTCACGCTCGCGCTGGCGATCGTGGCCGTCCATCTCTGCCTGTGGGCGTCGATGCGCTACAGCGTCGTCCTGCTGCGGGTGCTGAAGGAGTCCGGCATCCTGCTCGTCACCCGCATCGCCGGTCTACTGCTCTCGGCCATCGCCGTGCAGCTCGTCGCCGACTCGGTGCGGGCCTTCATCGAAGGATCCGGATGAGCGTCCAGCCCGAACTCGACGGCATGCCCCGGCGGCTCTTCGGGGCCACTCCCACCCGCCTCACCAGGTGGCTGGACTGTCCGCGGCGGTACCGCTTCACCTATCTCGACCGCCCGGCGCCGCCGAAGGGGCCGCCCTGGGCGCACAACACGGTCGGCGCGGTGATCCACAACGCGCTCGCCCAGTGGTGGCGGCTGCCGCGGCCGGCTCGCACCGTCTCGCGCGCGGGTGCGCTGGTGGCGCAGTACTGGACGTCCGAGGGGTTCCGTGACGACGCCCAGGCCGGCGAGTGGCTCGGGAGGTCCACGGAGATGGTCGAGCGGTACGTCGCCCGGCTCGATCCCGACGACGAACCCCGCGGCGTCGAGCGCACGGTCAGCCTGAAGTACGGCGGCGTCGCCCTCTCCGGGCGGGTCGACCGGATCGACCAGCGCGGTTCCGAGCTGGTCATCGTCGACTACAAGACCGGCCGCCACCTCCTCACCACCGACGACGCCCGGTCCTCGCTGGCCCTGGCGGTGTACGCGGCCGCGGCCCAGCGGGTGCTGCGCACGCCGTGCCACCGGGTCGAGCTCCACCACCTCCCGTCGGGCGAGGTGGTGGGCTGGGACCACGACGACCGCGCACTCGAACGCCACCTCGACCGCGCCGACGACATCGCCGCCGAGTGCGGAGCGGCCGACACCGCCTTCCGGGCCGGCGACGCGGACGACCGGAGGTTCCCGCCGCGCCCGTCGCCCGGGTGCGGGTGGTGTGACTTCCGCCAGCATTGCCCCGAGGGAATGGCGGCCGCGTCCACCCGTACCTCGTGGTCCGGTTTGGCGGTATTCGAGTGATGATCGACGTTTGTTTCGACTGGGTGGTTTGAAGGCTTGATGATCTTGGGTAGTGAGCATCGCGAGCGTCCCGCTGCCGTATCCTGGGCCGCGAGTTCCAGCCGGCCCGGCCGAGCTCGGCCCCTGACGATCTGAGGAGAACGGATGCCAGGACGCTACGGGGTCGAGGAGCGGTCGGAGCAGCCTGCGGTCCGCAGGCGACGCCGGGGCCACCCGCTTCGCCGAGTGAGCCTCGTCGGCTGCTCGACCCTCCTGGCGCTGGGCGTCATCAGCGCCGTCGAGACCACCCCGGGCGCTGACGACCAGGTCGTGGCCGGCTCACTCGACGCCGACCGCACGGCCGACAGCTCCACCTCCCGGTCCGACGAGCGGCTACCCGGCCGGCTGATCGGGCGGCTGCCGCGCGTCGCGGCCGACCCGAGCGCCTCACCGTCGCCGACCATCACGCCGGTCAACGACCCCAACCTCAAGCCGGAGGCCGCGGCGGAGCTGCCGGCCGACAGCGGTTCGGGCAAGCGGGTGGTCTTCGACATCACCGCCCAGCAGGTGTGGCTGGTCGACACCGACGACACCGTCGTGCGCACCTACCGCGTCTCGGGGAGCCGGTACGACCAGTTGCCCGCGGGTACCTTCGAGGTGTTCTCCAAGTCCGAGAACGCCACCAGCTGGCACGGTACCGAGACCATGGAGTACATGGTGCGGTTCTTCAAGGGCGAGCGGTCCAACATCGGCTTCCACGATCTTCCGGTGAAGACCGCCACCGGCGACGAGGTCCAGACCCTCTCGGAGCTGGGCACGCCACTCTCCGACGGCTGCATTCGCCAGGACGTCGTCGACGCCAAGGCCCTGTGGGACTTCGCGCCGGTGGGTACCCCCGTGGTGGTCGTGCGTTCTTAGGTGCCCACCCACGCTGTGCACCGTCCACCGCTCGCCCGCGGCCCGGTGCTGAGTGCCGCGGCGGCGATGGCGATCGTCCTCGCGCTCACCTCGAACCGCTACGGCTACCACCGCGACGAGCTCTACTTCCGGATGCTCGACCCGGCCTGGGGCTACGTCGACCAGCCACCGTTGACCCCGCTGCTGGCCCGGGCGTTCTCCGCGGTCATCGCCGACGAGGTGTGGGCGATCCGGATCCCGGCGATGCTGGCCGCCGTCGCCTCGGTGCTGGTGGTGGCCCTGATCACCCGCGAGTTCGGCGGCGGCCGCTCCGCGCAGGCCTGGTGCGCGTGGGGCTACGCGTTCGCCTCGCTGCCGCTCGCGTTCGGGCACATCCTGCTGACCGCGTCGCTCGACCTCGTGGTGTGGCCGGCCGTGGCGCTGTTCGCGGTCCGCGCGGTGCTGCGCGAGCAACCGGCCTGGTGGCTCGCCGCGGGCGCCGTGGTGGGCGTGAGCACGTACAACAAACTGCTGGTCGTGCTCCTGGTGGCTGCGCTGGCCGCCGGGTTGCTGCTGGTCGGGCCTCGGCGCGAGCTGGTGTCGCGGGGGCTGCTGGCCGGTGCCGCGCTGGCGGTGGTCATCGCGCTGCCGAACCTCGTCTACCAGGCCTCCCACGGTTGGCCACAGCTGGAGATGGGTGCGGCGCTCGCGGAGAACAACGCCGACGAGGTCCGCGTGATGATGTGGCCGTTCCTGTTCCTGGCCCTGGGGCCGCCGCTGGCGCTGGTGGCCGGCGCCGGGCTCGTGGCGCTGGTACGCCGGCCGGCCTGGCGGCGGGCCCGCTTCCTGGCAGCGGCGTTCCCGGTGCTGCTCGTGCTGTCGTGGATCGCCGCAGGTCAGGCCTACTATCCCTCGGGTCTGGTGACCGTGCTGTTCGCGGTGGGCTGCGTCCCGCTCGCCGAGGCATTGTCCCGGTCGCGTCGGCTGTGGCGGGTGCTCGCGGTGGCCGCCGTCGTGGTCAACGCGGCGATCTGCCTCACGGTGTCGCTGCCGGTCCTGCCGTTGTCCGCCCTGGGGTCCAGCCCGGTCCTGGGGGTGAACCCGGCGGTCGCCGACCAGGTGGGCTGGCCGGAATACGTCCGCCAGGTCGCCGACGTGTACGACGCATTGCCAGCGGCCGATGCGGCCGGTGCCGTCGTCATCGCCACCAACTACGGCGAGGCGGGGGCGATCGACCGGTACGGCCCGGCGCTGGGACTGCCCAAGGTGTACAGCGGGCAGAACGAGCTGTACCACTCCGCGCGGCCCCCGGACGACGCCCGCGTCGCGATCATCGTCGGGGCGCAGGCCGACTCCGCCGCGCGGTCCTTCGGGTCCTGCGACGTGGCCGCCCGTCTCGACAACGGTGTGGACGTCGACAACGAGGAACAGGGCGAGCCGGTCATGGTGTGCCGCGATCCGCAGCTGCCGTGGGACGAGCTCTGGCCGCGCTTCCAGCATCTCGACTGAGCCGGCCGCCCGGCTGGACCCGTGGGTACGGCGCTCTGCTCGGCCACGACCTCGACGCGGTGGTGCTGGCCAACGACTTCCACCGGCACGCCCCGCTGGCGAATCAGTGCCTGGAGGCCGGCAAGCACGTGCTCAGCGAGACGACCGCCTGCCTGACCCCGGCCGAGGGCGTGGAGCTGATCGACGCGGTCGAGAGCAGCGGCCTGACGTACATGCTCGCCGAGAACTACCCGTACATGCGGCACAACCAGGAGATGCGCCGCCGCTACGCCGCGGGGACGATCGGTGCGGATCCGGCGCGAGGCGTTCGACACCGCCAGTGGCGAACTCGAGGAGATCAACGTACACACCGGAGTTCCCGCGTCATCACGACGCCGCGCTGGCCACCGGGCACAGCGGCTCCGACTACTTCGTCGTGCTGGAGTTCGCGGAGGCCGTGCGCACCTGCACGGCGCCGTTCTTCGACGTGTACCGCGCGGTGACGATGGCGGAGATCGGCATCCAGGCCTGGCGTTCCTGTCTGGCCGACGGCGCGCCGTTCCCGATCCACGACCTCGATGATCCGCGCGCGCGGGCCGTCATGGCCGCCGACGCCTTCAGCCCGGATCCGAGCGCCGCAGGAGCCAGGGCGCCGGTCCGGGTCGGTCCGGCGCGCCCGCCGTCGGCCGACGCGGTGGCCTACACGGAGGCGATCTGGAACGCCGCTACATGACCTCCGGACCGGCTCGTTTCGCCGAGTGTGGCGGACATCACTGTGAAAAGAACGCAAAGTCAGCAAATGAGAAGCGATTCCAGACGCTCTACCTTCGGGATAACGTGAGCGCCACTTGCCGCGCTGAACCCCTGTGCGCGACGAGTGGGAGGGTGGGCGTAGCCGCTCAGCGTTCCCGGGGTCCGGTACGGCGCGGCCGGGGGGTCTGACCCGCGTCTGCCGGGCATCCCGCCACACGACCACTCGGATCCGCCGCCTTCGTCGGCAGCGGGTCCGAGTGGTCGTTTCGTGGTTCGGGGCTCAGCTCGACTGTTCGCTGTCGGGCGTGCGCGCGGGCCCGTCGATCGGCTCGCCGGAGCGGGTGCGACGACGGGTGCGCCGCCGCTTGGGCCGGGCTTCGTCGTCGCGACGTTCCGTGTGGTCCTGACGTGGGGCGCTCGACGTGCTGTCGGCCCGGCGGCCGCCGCGTGCGTCGCGCCGATCCGAGCCGCCCCGACCGGAGCCGCTCGGGCCCGATCCCGAGCGCCCGGATCCGCTACGACCCGAGCCGCCGCGCTCGGACCCGCCACGCGGCTTGCGGCCGGTCTCGCCGAGGTCCTCGACCTGTTCGGCGTCGAGGCCGGCCCGGGTGCGAGCCGCCTTGGGCAGCGTGCCCTTGGTGCCTGGCGGGATGCCGAGGTCGTGGAAGAAGACCTCGCTGCTGGAGTACGTCTCGGCCGGCTCGGGATACGGCAGGTCGAGCGCGTCGTTGATCATCCGCCAGCGGGCGAGATCGTCCCAGTCGACCAGGGTGACCGCGACGCCGGTGGCGCCGGCCCGGCCGGTGCGGCCGATGCGGTGCAGGTAGGTCTTCTCGTCCTCGGGGCAGGTGAGGTTGACGACGTGGGTGACCCCCTCGACGTCGATGCCCCGCGCGGCCACGTCGGTGGCGACCAGGACGTCGACCTTGCCCTTGCGGAACGCCCGGAGCGCCTGCTCGCGTGCGCCCTGCCCGAGATCGCCGTGGACTGCCGCGACGGCGAACCCGCGCTCGGCGAGGTCGTCGGCGAGTCGCTGAGCTGCTCGTTTGGTCCGACTGAAGATCATGGTCAGCCCGCGGCCCTCGGCCTGGAGCAGCCGCGCGATCATCTCTTCCTTGTCGAGATTGTGGGCGCGGTAGACGAACTGTGCCGTGGCGGGCACGGTCTGGGTCTCGTCCGGCGACTCCGCCCGCACGTTGAGCGGGTGGCGCATGTAGCGACGCGCCAGCCCGACCACGGCGGCCGGCATGGTGGCCGAGAACAACATGGTCTGGCGCAGCTCGGGGGTGAGGCCGATGATCTTCTCGACGTCCGGCAGGAAGCCGAGGTCGAGCATCTCGTCGGCCTCGTCGAGCACGAGCACCTTCACGTGGCCGAGGTCGAGGTGACCCTGGGCCGCGAGGTCGAGCAGCCGCCCGGGGGTGCCGGCGATGACGTCGACGCCCTTGCGCAGTGCCTCGATCTGGGGTTCGTACGCCCGGCCGCCGTAGACGGTCAGCACGCGCACGCGCCGGACCTTCGAAGCGGTGGCGAGGTCGCCGCTGACCTGGACGGCCAGCTCGCGGGTGGGGGTGACCACGAGGGCCTGGGGCTTGCCGGGCTCGGTGGCCTCGGCGTAGTCGCGGTCGTCAGGGGCCACGATGCGCTGCAACAGCGGGATGCTGAAGGCGTAGGTCTTGCCGGTGCCCGTGCGGGCCTGGCCGATGAGGTCGCTGCCCGTGAGCGCGACCGGGAGCGTCATCTCCTGGATGGGGAATGGCTCGATGATGCCGACGCGCTCCAAGGCGTCGGCGATGGGGGGAAGAACCCCCAGGTCTCTGAACGTCGTCAGGGCGTTTCGCCTCATTCGTCGAAGGATCCCCGAGGCGTGACACGACCTGATGACGGCTGCGGGGCCGCTCGACCGTGCGAGTGCACGGGGGCGCCGCGCCACAGCGCGAAATGGACGTCCGGAACGTCTCGAGGGGCGCCCGTTTTGGCCCGGACGCCATCATTACCACTGGCCAGTGTAGCGGTTGGACCCATGGATCCTGGCTGGACATGGGGCGAAAGGGAAACGGCATCCCGGTTTCGTCCATCCGGGCTGACGTGCACGGGAACGGCGGAAGCTATCGTTGCGCGCGTGAGCGACGCACAGGACAAGCCGTTCGACCACGATCCCGAGTACCGCAGCGGCGTGATCGACCTGCTCGGCGTGCTCGGGCTCGGCGAGCTCACGGCGTTCGAGCGGCTGGCCGCCGACGCCGAGCTGGCGCCCACGCTGGCCGACAAGGCGGCGCTCGCGGCGATGGCGGTGGCGGAGTTCCGGCACTTCGAGCTCGTCCGCGACCGCCTGACCGAGCTGGGCGTGTCCGTCGACGAGGCGATGATGCCCTTCCGGCAGCCCTACGAGGACTTCCACGCCCACACCGCGCCGTCGAACTGGCTCGAAGGGCTGGTCAAGGCCTACGTGGGTGACGGCATCGGCGCCGACTTCTACCGTGAGGTCGCCAGCGTGGTCGACGACGACACCCGCGAGCTCGTCCACGCGGTACTGGCCGACACCGGCAACTCCGAGTTCGTGGTCGAGCGAGTCCGCCAGGCGATCGAGGCCGACCCCCGGGTGGGCGGCCGGCTGGCGCTGTGGGGACGCCGGCTGGTGGGCGAGGCGCTGTCGCAGGCCCAGCGGGTGGCGGTGGACCGCGATGCTCTCGCGGCGCTGATCGTCGGGGGAGCGGATCGCCCGGGCATGGACCTCGCACAGCTGGGTCGGGTGTTCGCCAAGCTCACCGAGAACCACGCCAAGCGGATGGCGAGCCTCGGGCTGGCGTCCTGACCGGTGCCGTCCGTCGGTGGTGACGAACGACGCCGGCCAGGCATGCGCTCAGAGGGCGCCGAAGCCCACCCTGCGCTCGACCGGCTCGCCCAGCTCGATGTACGTGAGGTGCTGGGTGCGGACGAGAACCCGACGGCCGCGTTCGTCGGTGAGGTCGAGCAGGCCGTTCTCGTCGACGAGGGCCGCGCGGATGGCCTCCTCGATCTCTTCGGGCGCTTGGGTGCTCTCGAGCACCAGCTCGCGCGTGGCGTTGTGCACGCCGATCTTGACCTCCACGGCCGCTCCTGCCTTCTCGGGGCGAGCCCTGCGCCCGCGTCGTTGCGTCGTCACCAACGTCAGGTTAGTCGAGTGTCGTCCCGGCCCAGACCCGTGTGCGCCACGAGCGTAAAGAGGACCTCAGCCGTCGAGCTTCGGGAAGCCGCGGATGCCGCGCCAGCCCAGTGCGGCGACCAGTTCGGCGGCCGTGCCGCGCGGGATCGAGCCGCCCGACGCCCGCCAGTACCGCGCCGTGACCTGGGCGATGCCGACCATGCCCACCGCGAGCAGCGTGGACTCCTCGGACGGCAGGCCGGTATCGTCGGCGATGATCGTCGCGACCTCGCGGGAGCACAGCTCGGTGAGCTTGTCGAGGCGCTCCTTCACTTCCGGAGCGTTGGTGAGGTCGGACTCGAAGAGCAGGCGATAGTAGCCGGACTCGTCGTCGACGAAGTCGAAGTAGGCGCTCACCGTGGCGATGACCCGCTGCTTGTTGTCGGCCGTGGAGCCCAGGGCGAGGTGGATGCGGCCCAGCAGCTCCTCGGTGGCGGCGTCGATCAGCGCGAGGTAGAGCTCGAGCTTGCCCGGGAAGTGCTGGTAGAGGACGGGCTTGCTGACCCCGGCCCGCACCGCGATCTCGTCCATGGCGGCCGCGTGGTACCCATTGGCGACGAACACCTCGCGCGCCGCGCTGAGCAGCTGGGCGCGGCGCTGACCTCGCGGCATGCGGACACCACGGGCGGGCACCTGCGGCAGGGCGGCCACATCTCTCCTCGGGTCGGCTCTCGGGATCGTATCGTCCCGAGATAGTTCTACTTGGGACGTTTCATCTGGGGACGATCGCACTCGGCGGCGGTCGTCCCCCGGCGAACTGCTCAGCGGTAGTCGTCCTCGTCGTACTCGACGACCAGGCTCTGCTCGTAGGCGTCGGCCTGGTCGGCGTCGTCGGGGAGCGCCGTGGGCAGTGGCGAGGCGTGCTCGACCACCTCCTGGAGCTGCTCGACGGCATCGGCCTCGGGGGCGTCGGCGGCCTCGGGCCGGGAGTCGTCGGAGGCCAGGACCTCGGCCGGCTCGGCCTCGTCCGGCCGGATTTCGTCGTCGGACATGCGTCCACCTCCCCACCTCGGCATGCTCTGAACGAGCCTACTGCGCGCGGGAGTCGTCCTACGATCGGTTCCGTGGACACCATCTCCGGGTGGCCGGGGGAGTCAGTGACGCTGCCGGGTGGCGCACGGGTCTTCGTCCGGCACGCGTCGGCCGGGTCGGTCGCGTCGACCCGGTCGGCCGGTGCAGCGCCGAGCGCGCCGCCGGTTGTCGAGATCCACGGTCTCGGCGGTTCGTCGACCAACTGGACCACGCTCATGCGCGAGTTGCGCGACGAGTTCGAGCAGTGGGCTCCGGACCTTCCCGGGTACGGCGAGTCGCCGCCGGCCTCGGGGCATACGGTCGACGACTACGTCGGCGTGGTCGAGGCGTTCCTCGAACGCTTCGACCGTCCGGTCCACCTCGTCGGCAACTCGATGGGCGGCATGATCTGCGTGCTGGTCGCCGCGGACCGGCCCGACCTCGTCGCCTCGCTGAGCCTGTTCTCACCGGCGATGCCCGGCTTCCGGCTCCCGAGCGCCGCGTGGATGACCGCCGTGCTCGCCCTTCCCCGCGTGGGCGAACGGATGCTGGCCAAGACCAACGGGGTGCTCGACGACGCCCAGGTGGCCCGGCTCGCCGCGATCCTCTACGCCGACGTCACGGCGGTCGACCGGGCCGAGCTCGACTTCGCCGTCGAGCAGCGCCGGCGCTGGATGGCCCAGCCGCACGCCGACGCCGTGCTGCTGGCCTCGCTGCGATCGATCGTCGGCCGATACGCGCTGCCGCAGCGCCGGTCGGTGTGGGCGGCGGCCCGGCGGATCCTCTGCCCGGCCCTGGTCGTGGTCAGCGGCAAGGACGCGCTGATCGGCTCGGCCGCCCTGAACCGATGGCGCCGGACGCTGCCGCGAGCCCGCATCGTGCGCCTGCCCGCCTCGGGTCACGTGCCGATGATGGAACACCCGGGCACGGCGGCCGACCTGGTCAGGACGTTCATCCACGATGCGAGCGCGATCCGTCCAGGACGCGGACAACAGGACCGGGAATGGCGGGACGCGTGACACCGTTGGCCACAAAGAGCACCGACGCCACGAACTGACGGTCGTCATCACCTCTGGAGCCATCGTGTCCTTGCCACCCCTGGTCGAACCCGCCGCCGAGCTCAGCGTCGACGAGGTTCGCCGCTATTCGAGGCACCTGATCATCCCCGACGTCGGCATGACCGGCCAGAAGCGGCTGAAGAACGCCAAGGTGCTGGTCATCGGGGCCGGCGGGCTGGGTTCGCCGGCCTTGCTCTACCTCGCCGCCGCAGGCGTGGGCACGCTGGGCATCGTCGAGTTCGACGAGGTCGACGAGTCCAATCTCCAGCGCCAGATCATCCACGGGCAGTCCGACATCGGCCGGTCCAAGGCGCAGTCGGCGCGCGACTCCATCAAGGAGACCAACCCGTACGTCAACGTCGTTCTGCACGAGACCCGGCTCGACAACGACAACGCGCTGGAGATCTTCGCGGGCTACGACCTCATCCTCGACGGCACCGACAACTTCGCCACCCGGTACCTGGTCAACGACGCCGCGGTGCTCACCGGCAAGCCGTACGTGTGGGGTTCGATCTACCGCTTCGAGGGCCAGGTCAGCGTCTTCTGGGCCGAGCACGGACCGCAGTACCGCGACCTCTACCCCGAGGCTCCGCCGCCCGGCATGGTGCCCTCGTGCGCCGAGGGCGGCGTGCTCGGTGTGCTGTGCGCGTCCATCGGCTCGATCATGGTCACCGAGGCGATCAAGCTCATCACCGGCGTCGGCGACCCGCTGGTCGGGCGGCTGATGGTCTACGACGCCCTCGAGATGAGCTACACCACGCTGAAGATCCGCCGCGACCCCGATGCCGCGCCCATCACCGAGCTGATCGACTACGACGCCTTCTGCGGCACCATCAGCGACGAGGCCGCCGATGCCGCGGTGGGTTCGACCATCTCGGTGAAGACGCTGAGCGGCTGGCTCGACGAGCGGTCCCGTGGCGAGCGCGACTTCGTCCTGGTCGACGTCCGCGAGCCCAATGAGTACGAGATCAACCGGATCCCGGGCTCGGTGCTCATCCCCAAGGGCGAGTTCCTCAGCGGCGCGGCGCTCGAGCAGCTGCCCCAGGACAAGCCGGTGGTGCTCCACTGCAAGTCGGGCATGCGCTCGGCCGAGGCGCTGGCGGTCGTGAAGGGCGCCGGCCTGTCCGACGCCGTGCACGTCGGCGGCGGCGTCGTGGCCTGGGTCAACCAGATCGACCCGTCGCAGCCCTCCTACTGACCCGTCGTGGACCTGAATGATCACGTTCAGCAGGGGATCGGGTGCCCCGGCAGGCCTGTAGGCCTCGTGATGCACCCGAATGCCTGCTGAACGTGATCATTCAGGCCGGCGCCCTTCTGGGCCAGAGGTGGGGCGTGGCGGTCAGAGCAGGCCGCGCTTCTGCATCTGGGTCCAGAGGATCCAGCCGGGCACGATCGGCAGCCAGAACGACACGATGCGGAACACCAGGACCGCCGACACCGCGATCGACGCGCTGACGCCCAGGGCGGTCACACCAGCGGTGAGCGCCGCCTCGACCGCGCCCAGACCACCCGGCGTCGGCACCGCCATGCCGAGGGTGTTACCCACCAGCTGCACCACCGCGAGCGCGGCGATGTTGGCCGATCCGCCCACCGCCTTGAGACACGCGTAGAAGCACAGCACGAGGCTGCTGGCCTGCAGCAGGATGCCGCCGATCGCCACCAGCAGCTTGCGCGGGTTGCTCAGGACGTCGAGCAGGCGTGGCAGTCCACGCTGGGCGAACTCGCTCCACACCTCGCGCAACCGTTTGCGGATCGGCGGGATGAGCACCAGGAGCGCCGCCGCCACCAGCACCCCGATGATGATCATGAACGTGGTAGGCGACGGATCCAGCCCTGCTGCGGCCGACGACCCTGACACGACACCCAGGATGGCGATCAGCGGCAGGGTGATCGCGACGTTGCCGACCTGGTTGGCCGCCACGCTCGCCGCCGCCAACGGCCCTGCGACGCCGGCCTTGGTCAGCAGCCGGATGTTGATGGCGACGTTGCCGACCGTGGACGGCGCCACCAGCCGCAGAAAGCTCAGCGACACCTGGGCGCCCACCGTGCGCCAGAACGGCACCTTCTCCGGCACGAACCCCAGCATCGCGAACGCCGCGCCGATGTAGTTGGCGAACATCGCCGCCAGCGCCAGGAGCAGCCAGCGCCAGTCGGTCTGGGACCACAGCTGACCGGGGTTGACGTTGGACAGCTGGGTACCGACGAGGTACACCGCGAACACCGCGCCGACTCCGGTGAGCAGCGTGATCGGCCGGAAGCGCTGGAGCTGGACC
The DNA here is from genome assembly GCA_036566745.1 of Jiangellaceae bacterium. GTDB lineage: Bacteria > Actinomycetota > Actinomycetes > Jiangellales > Jiangellaceae > DATCVR01. Next base: position 23,406 of record DATCVR010000356.1, read on the forward strand.
GGCTCCTCGGGCTCGCGTCCGATGCTCTTGACCAGGCCGTCGCGCAGCTCGGAGAGCACGGTGCGGCGGCCCTTGAGGTCGCGCCGGGTCGAGCGGGCCAGCGCCACCGGCTGCAGCAGCGGGATGGCGCCGGTGACGACGTCGGGACCGAGCACGTCGAGAGCGGTCTTGATCGTCCGGTCGGCGCCCACCACGAGCGAGACCCCCACGAGCGCCTGGGCGAGGTCGGCACGGATGGCCAGGTCGGGTGCGGCGACCTCGCCTCCGGAGGGGTCAAGGAGCCAGACGCGGCCGTTGTCGGCGATGAGGATGGTGCGGCCGGACAACCGGCGGTGGGCCACCTGGTTGCGCCGCAGCCGGCCCAGCTGTCGCCAGAGGTCCTGGAGCATCTCGTCCGTGACCTGGTCGGCGGTGAGCTTCGACAGCGGCGTGCCGGGGATGTGGTCGTAGACGATCAGCGCGGCGTCGCCCCCGACCTTGAGCACGTTGCGCAGCTTCGGCGTGCGCGCGCCCGCGCGTGCGACGGCGAGCGACTGCAGCGTGATCTGGTCGATGGCTGTGCGCATGGTGACCGTCTGGCGGGGGAGCACCTCCTCGCGGGTGCGGATCCGGTCGATGGCCCTGGCCAGGGCCCCGGCGCCGTCGTTGCCACGATCGAGGACGAGGACGCCGAGCGTGCCCTGGGCGCTCTCGGCGATGTAGCGGCGGTACTCGTCGACCGGATCGGCGCGCAGGCTGGTGAGGTCGTAGCCATTGGCGCGCAGGACGGCGGCGACCCGGCGTCCGTCGGGCGCCACCGATGGCTGTCCGCTGACCAGCCGCACCAGCAGCCCGACGATGCGCCCGATGCCCAGCGCGGTGAGCATGCCCGCCACCGTGGCGGTGCCCTGGAGCAGGCCGACCGCGAAGCTGCCCGCGATCGCGAACAGGGTGACGTGCCGGATCCGCTTCATGTCCAGCCGCGAGACCACCGTGATCACGGCGACCAGCAGGGCCGGGTAGGCGGGCACCGGGATGCCGTCGGCGCCCTGGACCACCGGGACGAAGGAGTCGTGCAGCCGCTCCGGGGCCGGCCCCACGAGCCAGGCCGAGACCAGCGCCGACGCCACCGCGGCGAGTACCCCCGCCACCAGCAGCTCGACAGTGGTGCGCAGCCGGCCGCGGATCATCAGGATGACGACGAGGATCGGTGGCAGCGCCAGGCCCGCGAGCTCGGACGTGAACGAGACCAGCCCGACCAGCCCACCCGGGATGCGGGGATTGATGTCGGCGAGGTCGGCGGTCAGACCGGTGAGGGTGCGTTCGGCGATGATCGCCAGGCCGATCAGCGCGGTCATACTGACGACCACGAGCAGCAGCCGCAGGCCGTCGATGGGACGCCGGGTACGACGCGGCAGCGGGGGCTCGTCGACCAGGATCTGCCCGGTCGAGGTGTCCCGCTTGTTCGTCGTCTCGGTCGCGTCGGCCATGGAACCCTGATCGTCCCATGTCAACGGCGTTCTCCGATGCGCGGACCCACGCAAAGCGCCGTCGCGTGTCGCCTGCGGGATCATGACGGATGTGGACGACGAGTACGTCGAGGCGGTGTTGAGCCTCGTCGAGCGCATCCCGGCCGGCCGGGCGATGTCGTACGGCGCCGTCGCCGAGGTGGTCGGCGAGACCCTCGCTCGCGGTGGCCCGCGCCAGGTCGGAGCGGTGATGTCGGCCTACGGCGCGGCGGTCCCGTGGTGGCGGGTCGTGACCGCGTCCGGGCAGCTGCCCCGGGGGCACGAGGTGCGGGCGCTGGCCGAGCATGCCGCCGAGGGGACGCCGCTCGTGCGCGACGGCACCCGGATCGACCTGCGCCGGGCCGGTTGGGACCCGCCTCGATCGAGCTGAGACGGGGGCCGCGCGCGTGTCCGGCCGTCGGGTCACGAGTCTTGTCCGGGCCTCGTGGTGGGATGGGTCTCGTTCGGATGAGCCCCGATCCCTGTCCAGATCGGTCAGGGCCGCGTCCATCAGGACAGTGTCCGCACGAGACGATCGGGGGTGACGGTGGCGCGCTCCAGGCTGCGGCTGGTCCGGGCTGCCCAGACACCGCTGGCGTCGGCTCCAGCGCTCGACGCCAGCCAGCGCCAGGTGGTCGAGCATCGCGGCGGTCCGCTCCTGGTGCTCGCCGGCCCTGGTACGGGCAAGACCACCACCTTGGTCGAGGCGGTGGTCGACCGCATCGAGCACGACGGCCTGTCGCCCGAGC
>DATCVR010000357.1:0-14341 GCA_036566745.1 Jiangellaceae bacterium
CTCGACGCCGTGCCGGTGTAACCCGGCAGAGCACCGTCGCCTCGACCCCGCGATGTGCTCACCGTCACCATCACCGCCATGAACGGGCGCGTCGTCGCGGGCGTACGCTCATCGGGTGAGCGATCTCCAGGTCATCCGGCATGATGCGCCTTTCCCCTATCCGGTCGCGTGGGACGAGCAGCGCCGCCTGCACGCGGCGCGGGTCGCGGGCGAGGCCCCCGACACTGTCGTCCTCCTCGAACACGAACCCGTGTACACCGCGGGCAAACGCACGGCGTCGTTCGAACGCCCCACGGCCGACGCCGGCGCCCCGGTCATCGACGTCGACCGCGGCGGCAAGATCACCTGGCACGGCCCGGGCCAGATCGTCGGCTACCCCATCGTGGCGCTGCCCGACCCGGTCGACGTCGTGGCCTACGTCCGGCGCGTCGAGCAGCTCATGATCGACGTCTGCGCCCAGGTGGGCCTCGACACCACGCGGGTCGAGGGCCGCAGCGGGGTCTGGATCGAAGCCGACCAGCGCGGCCCGGACCGCAAGGTCGGCGCCATCGGCATCCGGGTGGCCCAGGGCGTCACCATGCACGGATTCGCCCTCAACTGCGACTGCGACCTCTCGTGGTACGACCGCATCGTCCCCTGCGGCATCACCGACGCCGGGGTCACCTCGATCTCCCGCGAGCTGGGACGCGACGTCCCGGTGGCGGAGATCCGTCCCGTCGTCGAACGCCATCTGGACGCCGTGCTCGCGCTCCAGCCCCAGACGTAAGGTGAAGCCGTGACCATCGCTCCCGAAGGCCGTCGCCTGCTGCGCCTCGAGGTCCGCAACGCAGCGACCCCCATCGAGAAGAAGCCGTCGTGGATCAAGACCAAGGCCACGATGGGTCCGGAATACCGCGAGCTCCAGTCGCTGGTGAAACGCGAGGGCCTCCACACGGTCTGCCAGGAAGCCGGCTGTCCCAACATCTTCGAGTGCTGGGAAGACCGCGAGGCCACCTTCCTCATCGGCGGCGACCACTGCACCCGGCGCTGCGACTTCTGTCTCATCGACACCGGCAAGCCCGACGAGCTCGACCGCAACGAGCCCCGTCGCGTCGCCGAGTCCGTCCAGGCCATGGGGCTGCGCTACGCCACCGTCACCGGCGTCACCCGCGACGACCTCCCGGACGAAGGCGCCTGGCTCTACGCCGAGACCGTCCGCGCCATCCACGCGCTCAACCCCGGCACCGGCGTCGAGATCCTCACCCCCGACTTCTCCGGCAAGGCCGACCTCCTCCAGCAGGTGTTCGACGCCGAGCCCGAGGTGTTCGCCCACAACGTCGAGACGGTGCCGCGGATCTTCAAGTCGATCCGCCCGGCGTTCCGCTACGAGCGCTCGCTCGACGTCCTGACGATCTCCCGAAATGCCGGCATGATCACCAAGTCCAACCTCATCCTCGGCATGGGCGAGACCCGCGAGGAGGTCTCGCAGGCGTTGCGCGACATGCACGAGGCGGGCTGCGACCTGATCACCATCACCCAGTACCTCCGACCCTCGCCCCGCCACCATCCGATCGAGCGCTGGGTCAAGCCCGAGGAGTTCGTCGAGCTGCGCGAAGAGGCCGAGGAGATCGGTTACGCCGGGGTCATGTCCGGGCCGCTGGTGCGCTCGTCGTACCGCGCGGGGCGGCTGTACCGGCAGGCGCTCGAAGCCCGCACCGGCTCGGCCGCGGAGTCCACCGAGGCCCGCTGACCCGCCGTCGCCGGCGGCGTCCGGAACGCCCCATCCGGGGAAGTATCCTTCTCCCCATGGCGCGTAAGGACGAGCAGCAAGCCCCTGCCCCGCAGGCAGAGGAGAAGAAGGGCCGTTTCGCCCAGGTCAAGCAGACCTACCGGATGGCGAAGCGGTCCGACCCGAAGATCGGTTGGATCACCCTCGGGATCGTCCTGGCCGTTCTGGCCGTCGCGGCCGCCGTGGGCTTCCTGCTCCAGCCGATCTGGCTCTGGGTGGTCATCGGGCTGCCCATGGCCCTGCTCGCCGGCGCCATCGTCTTCGGCCGCCGGGCCGAGCGCGCTGCCTACTCCCAGATCGAGGGCCAGCCTGGTGCCGCCGCCGCGGCCCTCGGCACGCTGCGCCGCGGCTGGGACACCACGCCCATGGTCGGTGCCAACCGCTACCAGGACGTCGTCCACCGCGCGGTCGGGCGCCCCGGCATCATCCTCGTCGGCGAGGGCAGCTCGCCCAACCGCGTGGCCAACCTCCTCGCGCAGGAGAAGAAGCGGCACGCCCGGGTGGCCCCCGAGATCCCCGTCTACGACATCATCGTGGGCACCGAGGAGGGCCAGGTTCGCCTCCCCCGGCTGGCCAAGCACCTCATGAAGCTGCCCCGCAACATCCGCCCCGCCGAGGTCACCGAGCTGCGCCAGCGGTTGCGCGCGCTCGGCACCCAGCCGGTGGGGATGCCCAAGGGCCCGCTGCCCAAGGGCGCCAAGATCCCTCGTGGTGGCGGCGCGCCGCCCCAGCGCTAGGGTCCGCGCCGGGGCGGCAGCTCACCGCTACGGCGACACCCAGTACGAGTACAGGTCGGCGTTGACCACCTGGAAGCGGAACCGCACCTCCTGACCCGCGAGGTCAGCCAGTCGACCTCCGCCGCGCCAGGTCACTTCGGCGGCCAGCTGGTCGCCCGTGACCGGCCTGGCCTGACCGGCCGTGAAGCCCGGGATCGGCTCGCCCTCGGCGTCCAGCGCCTCGACGACCAGGCTGCCGCCCTCGTGCACCACAGCGTTGACGTTCAGCGCCGAGCCGTCGAAGACGACCGGTTTCGTCGTCACCTCGCCGGCATCGCCGAGGCCGGGCAGCGAGGCGTTGCTGAGCGAGACGAACCCGTCGCGCCGCCAGGTGACCATGCCGCTCTGGCCGACGTGGTTGTCGCGGTTGGGGTCCTTGGAGTCGGCGCCGCCGTGGTCGTTGTTGAAGCCGCCGTAGTACATCGACATCGTCTTGCGGCCCACCAGCAGGTTCGACGCGGTGTAGATCGCGCCGTCGTCCCACGCGCCACCACGGCCGGCCTCGATCAGGGCCGAACGCACCGGGCGCTGCCAGCGCAGCAGGTCGCGGGACGAGGCGAGCTGCGGCGTCACCGGGCCGTCCGAGGCGGTGGCGTACTCGCCGGAGGTGTAGTCGGTGACCGAGAAGACCCACGGGATGCCGATGTACGTGCTCTCGTAGGGCACCACCGGCATGCCGTAGATCTGGCCCTCCAGGCCGCCCATCGCCTCGGCCTCGCCGTCGTCGGCGGAGTCTCCGCTGACCGCCAGCTGGGGCGTCGTCCAGGTCAGGAAGTCCGGGCTGGTCGAGACGAACGCCGAACGCTCGTAGATGCCGGGCGTGCGCGAGGTGAACATCCGCTTCTTGATGGTGGCGATGTAGAGCTCCGCCTCAGGATCCCAGGTCACCTGCGACACGTCGCCGTCGAGCAGGAGCGGGTCGGGCGAGAGCGGCGTCCAGGCGAATCCGTCCGGCGACTTCCAGCCGTAGTAGCCGTTGGGGCCGCCCTGGAACTTCATCAGCAGGAACCTGCGGTCGGCCGGGGCGTCGGGGTTGTAGGCGATGGTTCCGCTGCCGTCGAGGACGATGTTGGTCTCGGAGGCCGGGATGTCCTTGTAGCCGACCGAACCGTGACCCTCCGGCTTGTCCCAGGTGAGGCCGTCGCTGCTCTCGGCGTAGCACATGTGGTAGTTCGGGGCCTGGTCGTTGTAGCACGTGTACCACATGCGATAGACGTCGCCGATCTTGAAGACCGAGCCGTAGATGTAGGCGCTGGCCTCCCACGGCTTGTCCGCCCGGATGACCGGCTCGGGGAGCTTCTCCCCCGGATGCACCACCCGCTCGACGTCGTGGGCGGACTCGACCCGGTAGTCGTCGAGGAACAGTTCGCGCTCGGCGCCGAGGGCCGGGTCGTACGCCGGCGGTGCCGCTGTGAGGACCACCTCGTCCCAGTAGGACACCCCTGCCGCGGCCTGCGGTCCGTACACGTGGGCGGTGACGTGGGCGGTTCGTTCCGGGGCGACGCCCGTGACGGTCGCGGTCTGCCACTCGGTGCTGAACGCCGGATCGACCTGCGTGACGCCGATCCGGTTGCGGTCGAAGTCCCAGAACTCCAGGTAGAGCGAGGCAGGGGTGCCGCTCTTGCCTTTGACCTCGGCGGTCAGGGTGTACTCGTCGCCCGATGTGGCGACGATGCGCTCGCTGCGGACCGAGACCGCCGTGCCGGCCACGTCGTTGACCTCGAGCGATCCGAGGCCCGCGGTGCGGTAGGCGCCGAGATTGACGATGTTGGCGCCGTCGGCGTTGCCCTCGACGGCCCAGCCGATCGGGTGCGCGCTGCGGTCGCCGGCGTCGAAGCCGCCGTTCTGGACCAGCGCACCAGGCTTGCCCACTACGGGTTGTGGCAACGGCTGGGCCGACACGAGCAGGGCCGATGAGGCCACGATCGACGCGGTGACCGCACCGGCCACGGCGAACGTCCTGGCCGGTGATCGACGGGCGGTATGAAGCCTGGAGACGAACCGAAGCAGGGCCATGGCAACCTCACAGTCCGGCGGGGCGGCGTGGTTGGCACCCTCGACAAAACGTCATTCCATGTCAATGGTCGCGCCGGAGCCGGTCGGCCCGCCCGCACCGCCGGCTCCCACCGCCCGCCGTGTCTGCGGCGGGGAGGTCAGGGCGTCGTGCGCCCCGGGCCGTTGACCGCGGCGGTGTTGACCGCGAGGTCGTGCAGGCCACGGCCTTCCTTGGTGAAGATCAGTGGCGGCACGACGAGCAGGATGAGCAGCGTGCGGACAGCTGCCTGGAGCACGCCGACCCGCCGCCTGTCGAGGCGGACGATCCGCAACCCCAGCACCCACTGCCCCGGGCTCGCGCCGGTGGACGCGGTGGACAGCCACACCAGCACGAAGAAGCTGGCCAGCGGCCACCAGGTGGAGCCGGAACCGGGCCTCCACACGTCGTCGCCGAACACGGCGAACGCGACGATGTTGGCCAGGACCCAGTCGATGACGAGCGCCACGATGCGGCGCGTCCAGCTGGCCGGCGACCCGGGGCCGGTGACAGGTAGGCCGCTCGAGGACAGGCCGGCGTCGTTCACGCTCACGCTGCCGACCCTAGCCCGCCACACCGGGCGCCTCCTGGGCGACCTGGGAGCACGCCGGGATCGAGCCGGGTCTCCGCGGTGGCGCGCCGATCAGCGCCGAACCCGGTCACATTTCCCCGACCGGCTTCGTCACCGTAGTGAGACCGATCCGACCTGCACGGAGGAACCCACCATGAACCCGAAGATCAACGCAGTCACCCTCGCGGTCGAGGACCTGCCGCGGGCCAAGAAGTTCTACCAGGACCTGGGCTGCGCGCTCGACCAGGACCAGCCTCAATACGTCTCCTTCCACCTGGGCGAGGGCTCGTCGGCGCTGTCGCTGTACCCGCGGCGCGCGTTGGCCCACGACGCGGGCGTGGACGCGGCCGGCAGCGGCTTCACCGGAGTGACCTTCAATTGTTTCGTGGGCTCGGACGGCGACGTCGACGACGTCCTGGAGCGAGCCGCGAAGGCCGGCGGCACCATCGTCCGGCCCGCACAGAAGGCGCAGTGGGGCGGATATTTCGGGTACTTCGGCGACCCCGACGGCTACCTGTGGAAGGTCGTCTCCGCCTCCTGACACCCGCCGACACCGGCACTTCGGCCAACGGTTGCCAGCCACTCCGGTGCCGTTGTCCGAAGGGCCGGGCGCGGCGTCGGCGAGCGGTCGCGTAACACTGGTGAAACACTCGGGACACCGACGGGAAACCGGCTGAACCTAGGGTCCGGGCAGGAACAAAACGGTCAGCGCCGACCGTCCACACCCGCGGCCCGCCAGGGGCGAAGGAGTTGCTGATGTTCACCAACGCCGACGAGCTGCTCAAGTTCGTCAAGGACGAGGGCGTCGAGTTCATCGACGTCCGTTTCTGTGACTTGCCGGGGGTGATGCAGCACTTCAACCTCCCGGCCGCCGCATTCGACGCCACGGCAGTCGCCGAGGGGCTGATGTTCGACGGCTCGTCCATCCGCGGCTTCCAGGCGATCCACGAGTCGGACATGAAGCTCATCGCCGACCCTGCCACCGCGTTCGTCGATCCGTTCCGCAAGGCCAAGACCCTTGCGCTCAACTTCTCCATCGTCGACCCGTTCACCAACGAGTCCTACAGCCGCGACCCGCGCAACATCGCGGCGAAGGCCGAGGCGTACCTGGCCAGCTCCGGTATCGCCGACACGGTGTACTTCGGGCCCGAGGCGGAGTTCTACGTCTTCGACGACGTCCGGTTCGAGACCAAGCAGAACGCCGGCTATTACTACATCGACTCCATCGAGGGCGCCTGGAACACCGGGCGCGTCGAGGAGGGCGGCAACCGCGGCTACAAGACGCGCTACAAGGGCGGGTACTTCCCGGTTCCCCCGGTCGACCACTACGCCGACCTGCGCGACGACATGGTGAAGTCGCTGACCAACGTCGGCATCGAGGTCGAGCGCGCTCACCACGAGGTCGGCACGGCAGGTCAGGCCGAGATCAACTACAAGTTCGACTCGCTGCTGCACGCCGCCGACCGGCTGATGCTGTTCAAGTACATCGTCAAGAACGTCGCGTGGGAGGCCGGCAAGACGGCCACCTTCATGCCGAAGCCCCTCTTCGGCGACAACGGTTCGGGCATGCACTGCCACCAGTCGCTGTGGAAGGACGGCGAGCCGCTGTTCTACGACGAGCTGGGCTACGGCGGGCTCTCCGACACCGCACGCTGGTACATCGGTGGCCTCATCAAGCACGCATCGTCGCTGCTGGCGCTCACCAACCCCACCGTGAACTCCTATCACCGCCTGGTTCCGGGCTTCGAGGCTCCGGTCAACCTGGTGTACTCCCAGCGCAACCGGTCCGCGGCCGTGCGCATCCCGGTCACGGGCACCTCGCCCAAGGCCAAGCGCATCGAGTTCCGGGTGCCCGACCCGTCGAGCAACCCCTACCTCGCCTTCTCGGCGATGCTCATGGCCGGCGTCGACGGCATCCGCAACAAGATCGAGCCGCCGGAGCCGGTCGACAAGGACCTCTACGAGCTGCCGCCCGAGGAGCACGCAGGCATCGCCACGGTGCCGTCGTCGCTGCCCGAGGCGCTCGACGCGCTCGAGGCCGACCACGAGTACCTCCTCGAGGGAGGCGTCTTCACCGACGATCTCGTCGAGACCTGGGTCGACTGGAAGCGCACCAACGAGGTCGACCCGATCCGGCTGCGCCCCCACCCGCACGAGTTCGAGCTGTATTTCGACATCTGAGCCCGGCAGGTTTGTGACCTGCTGACTGTCGGCCAAAGTGGCGGCTGACCTGGGCATACGTCCTTGCGGCGTTGTTCATGGTCTGCCGCCACTTTGCGTTGTCGTGTGTACGGAGTGTGTACGGAAGCAGACTTCCGAATTGTGGCGTTTCGGTTGCGACACGTGTCGAGACCTGTAGACCCTGCCAAGTGAAGCCGTGGGGTTCTCGGCCGTCATTCGGCGTTGCCGCCCTATGGCCAGGGGGTTGATCCACATGTACTTCGCGATCCGGAAGAGCAAGACGGGCCAGTACTGGTGGCGCATCGTTGGCGACAACGACGAGATTATGGGTGCCTCGGAGCTGATGACCACCAAGGCATCGGTGGAATCGGCGATCGCGACCATTCAGGCGGACGCGAGTACCGCGAAGGTCCTCGATCAGACCCATCTCCCGATCGATCCCGAACCAGGGATCATGTGACAGGGCCATTCTGAGGCGTCGTCCTCATAGCTGCCGGTCTATGGGCGGAGCAGTCCGGGGCAAGGGTCGAGCTTGCTCGATCGCGTAGCGACTTGCCCTTGCGGCGGGCTGGGACGTTCAGAGAATGGCTGCTCTGAGGGCGGTGCCGGTGGTGAGCTTCCGAGACCAGCTCATGTGATCCACGTCGGTCGCTTGCTTCCGGCCGCCCGGCGAGCCCGGAACGGCCGCCAGGCCGCACGCCCGGCTCGTCCGGGCGGTGCGGCGCGCCCCGCGCGCCGCCTTGATCTCCAAGAGGTCAACTCGGCAACACTGCCATCGGACAGGGAACCTTGGGGGGGTTCCTGACGCTGCAACGTTCCGGTATCGTCCGGCACCCAGCCGCTGACAGTGCTTCGACCGTCGTCTACTGTGAAGGAGTGCCAAGCCATGGCGACGAGGCCACGGCATCCGAAGAAGGAGCTTGAGGAAGTCCTGAAAGCTGCCGAGGATCAGGGATGGCGCATCAGCAAGGTCAGCAAGTACTACATGATGTGGTGTCCTTGCGACGACAAGCACAAGAAGAGCGTGAAGATCACACCGTCCGACCCTAACTACCGGCGGAACCTGATCGGCCAGTTGAAGCGTTCGACGTGTTGGAAGGATGAGACATGACAACGCACTACCTGGTCCTAGACCTCGACTTTGAGTACGACGGTTCCGGCGACAGCGACGACAAGTTCGATCTCTTCAGCGATCGCGTCATGGACGCACTCTGCGAACTCGAAGAAGTCGACTCCGGGATCGTGGACCCCGACATCGCCGCAAGCTTGGCGAAGCGGAAGATCAACTTCTACATGGGCGTCAAGGCGGACAGCACTCGTGATGCAGAGCGGCTGTTCCTGGCCAATGTCCGCACGGCTCTTCACGCGGCGGGCTGCTCCACGCCAGATTGGCCGACACTCCGCAATCCATACGACTTGCCCACACCGACGAAGCGCGAGTTGGCTAGCGCATCTTGAGCCCAAAGTTCCGCCCCGCTCACCATCTGGCGAGCGGGGCGGAACTGTGTCAGCGTCGGTCTTCGACGTCGCGATACGTTCCTTCAGCCGTTGACTGCGGCTGCGCTCACGACGGGGCGTTGGAAGAGTGCGCCGGATGGTCGCCATGGCAGGTTGACGGTGCGGACGTACTCGAAGCCTTGTCGGCGGTAGTAGTCGTGCAGACCGGTGTTGGTGATCCAGGCGTCGAGGCGTAGCCACTTGCGCCCCGCGCGCGCGACCTGATCGGCCGACCAGTCGATCATGGCTGCGCCGATGTCTCGCCCTGCCGCCGAGCGGGCTACCACCATGCGGTGGATGTAGAGGCCGTCGTCGGGGCCGTCTTCGGCTGTCCAGAATTCGGGGTCTGCGTAGTCATCCAGGGCGAACGTGCCGATGGGCTCGCCGCCCTCTCGGACGAGATAGACGTCTCCGCGCTCGATCTCCTCGTGCATGACGCGATCGACGGGCTTCCTGGCCTTCATGGCTTCGGGTTGCCACTGATCGGAGCCTTGCTCGGCGAGCCACGCAATGGCCTCGTTGTAGAGCGCGCGGACGGTCGGCTCATCGGCGAGCGTGGCCTTCTCGATGGTGAGGGTCACTTGGCGTTCTCCTTCGGGAGAGGCAAGCCGTCGCGCTCGTAGATGATCACGTGGCGGTCGCCGGGCAGGATGCTCATGACGCAACGCACCGGCCGGTCGTCTTGGTCGTAGCCGGTGATGATGTGTTGCGCGATGGGCGTGCCCGGAGCGAGGTCGAGTCGCTGAGCCTCGTCCGGCGTGGGCATGCGCACCAGGATCTCGTCTACTGCCCGCACCTGTACGTGGCCATTCGCGGCCAGTGTGTGATTCGCGCCGGGGGTCAGGTCGTGCGGCTCCATGATCTCCGTGCCCTGCACGACGTCCTGCGGGAAGTAGCTGTCGTTGCTGTACACGAGGTCGCCGTCGAGGTACCGGAGCCGACGACGGACCACGACGTACTCGCTGTCGTCGAGCTTGAGTCGGTCTTTGACCTCCACGGGCGGCTTCACGATGGAGACCTCGATCCGTTGAGACGGCGCGCGGCCTTCCTGCTCTTGCTCGGTGAGAAACACGTCCTGATTCGCGGCCGTCTGCTTCCGCAAGTCGCTCTGTGGCCGGTACTGCATCCGGTTCCGGTCACGCACGAAGTAGCCGTGCGGTCGGCGGGCGACGATCAGCCCCTCGGACACCAGGAGCGCCAGCGCATCCCGGGCGGTGTTGCGTGCCACTTGGTACTGCTCGATGACTTCTGCCTCGGTGGTGAGCTTCTCCCCCTCAGGCACCGTGCCGTCGAGCACGCGGGCACGTAGCTCGTCCGCGATCAGCTCCTTCTTAGAGCGACCCGTACCCCGCGTAACGGCCATGTCGAACAACCTTCTCCCGGCTCGGCGTGTCGTTGCTGCTGCCTGTGTGACCTGCAACTTCGACGTTCTGTCTAGACAGAGTAGGCAAAACCCTTGCCCACTGTCACGTCCGTGTGTATTGTCTAGTCATGCACAGACGGTCTAGTCATTAACGACTAGCCGCAAGGCGGGTCCCGGAGTTCCGGGGCTTGTGGGAGATCGGGCGGTCCGGTCTCCACGGACAGGAGGAAGTGTCATGGCGATCACTGGTGGTATCCCGGTCGAGTTTGGTCAGGTCTTCCCGCACGGCGCGTACGTGGTCGGTGAGGTCGCGCCGATCAACGACTTCGAGAAGTCGACGAAGGACAAGCCGGTTCAGGACCGGGACAAGGTGTCGGGTCTGCCGTTGTGGCAGGTGCCGGTGATGGATGGCGACCCCGAGGCCCGCAAGGGTCAGCGTGAGATCACGGTGAAGATCGCTGCCGAGCACCAGCCGGTGCCCCCGGACGCGATCGCGGGCCTGCCGTTCCGCCCGGTCGAGTTCACCGGCCTGACCGTGACGCCGTGGCTGGAAGAGCGCGGCAACCGCTCCCGCATCGCCTACTCGTTCCGGGCGTCGGGGATGCAGAAGCCCGGTGGGAAGCCCACCCCGGCCGCGAAGGATGCGGCCTGACCTCAAAGACCGGTCCGGGGGTGGGCCTGGCGTCCAAACCGTCCACCCCCGGACCTTCCAAACCACCCTCCTGAGGAAGGGGTTCAGCATGTCCAAGCCTAGAACGCGGGGACCGCGCACGGTCGATCCGCTCGACACCCTGCCGATCTTCACCATGACCGATGGCACACCGACCGGCTTCGGCTGCGCAGGGTGTGACGAGCCGGTCGTGGACGAACCTGGCGAGTTGTGCCCGGAGTGTGCGGAGGCCGTGCTCACCGGCAAGGCCGTCCTCGACTTCGAGGAACCGGACCTGCCTAACGGCGTCGCGGAGAACCTGCCACGGTTCCTGGCCCGCCGCATTCGCCGATCCGCCTCGCATCAGGCGGTGGCGTGATGAAGGTCAACGGTCCCCGGATCGGCGCCGAGACGGTCAAGGTCAGCCTGGGTGCGTGGCTGGCGGGGTGGCTGTTCTCCCTCGCCGGGCGTCTCCTGCTCGCCCTGGCCCGCCGCCCGCTCGTCCTCGCGTCCGTGGTCGCGGTGGTGATGGTCGCCAACGTGGTCGGCGATGTCGGCCTCGGCGTGACGCTCGCCGTCCTCGCTGTGATCGCCGGGCTGGCGGTGGTGTGGTGGCGGCTGCACGCGGCGTCGTTTCGTCGGCTGCTGGCCTGGAAGCTCCGGGCTTGGTGGCGCAAGGTGTGGGTGTATCGGCGCGAGTGGGCCGAGGTGATGGCCGGGCTATCGCTGATCCAGCGCCGCAAAGGCGCAGACGACCTGGTGCCCGAGCTGGTCCGGGTGCGCTGCACCGCCACCGTCGATGTGCTGCGGGTTCGCCTGCTCCCCGGTCAGGTGCTCTCGGACTTCGCCACCCACGCCAACCGGCTCGCGCAGACCTTCCAAGCCCTGGACTGCCGGGTCCGCTCCCTGCCCCGCCGCAAGGGCGGTGCCTCGCGGGTCGTGGAGCTGTGGTTCCTCATCGCCGACCCCTTGACCGACACCGTGGCGGTGTTCCAGCCCCCGGCCAAGCCGAGACTGTCCGCGCTGCCGGTTGCCCTGGGTGAGGACGGCCTGACATGGAACCTGCGTCTGCTGGCGACGCACTGGCTCATCGTCGGCGCGACCGGCGCGGGCAAGGGATCGGTCCTGTGGTCGATCATCCGCTCCCTCGGGCACGCCGTCGCCTCCCGCACAGTGGAGCTGTGGGTCATCGACCCCAAGGGCGGCATGGAACTGGCCTTCGGTCGGCGGCTGTTCACCCGGTTCAGCTACGGCCAGCCCACCGATCCCGACGCTGACACCGCGCAGGACAGGGGCAAGCGGCGCGCCTACGAGGTCGCCTACGCCGAGCTACTCGAAGACGCCGTGCGCGTCATGGGGCAACGCCAGGCCCGGCTGATGGGCCGCACCCGCACCCACAAACCCGCACCCGGTGACCCCCTCATCGTCATCATCATCGACGAGCTCGCCTCGCTGACGGCTTATGTGACCGACAAGGACGCCAAGCGGCGCATCGAAACCGCCCTGAACCTGCTGCTGTCGCAGGGCCGGGCGGTCGGTGTGGTGGTCATCGCGGCGTTGCAGGACCCCCGCAAGGAAGCCGTCCCCGCCCGGGGGCTGTTCCCGGCCCGGATCGCGTTGCGGCTCTCCGAGGCCTCCGAGGTCGATCTCACCCTCGGCGAGGGCACCAGGGACAAGGGCGCCCGCTGCGACGAGATCCCCCGCGACCTCCCCGGGGTCGGGTTCGTGCACACCGACGAACGCTCCGAACCGCTGCGCGTCCGGTTCTCCTACGTCTCCGATGGCGACATCGCCGACATGTGCGCCGCCTACGCCCCCGGCAACGTCAACACCACCGCCACCGTCCTGCACCAGGTCGAGCGGATCGGAACCCCCGTATGACCCGCCGCCGATCGGCAGTGCAGCCGGTGCGGTGGTGCGAGAACGGCCGCTGTGAACGCCTCGCCGTCGTCCTCGTCAGCGACCTCGAAGGGTTCCAAGCCTGGCTGTGCCGCGACCACTGGCACCGCCTCTACCGCCGCACCCGAGGCGCGATCCACGCCGTGCAGATCCTCACCCGGAACTGGAGGAGCACCGAATGGGACTGACCCCCACCAAGCCCTCCGACGTCGTGGCACGCGACATCGCCGCCGCAGAAGGGGTCTGCGTCCGCCCGCTCATCTCGAAGGTCACCGACACCACGACCGGTGAGGCCCGCACGGTGATCATGCCGTGCGGGTCCACCCGGGCTGCCGCCTGCCCCACCTGCGCGGACAAGGCTCGCCGTCTGCGGATTCAGCAGTGCCGGGAGGGCTGGCACCTCGACGTCGACCCACCCAAGCCCACCCGCAACAGCGCTTCGGCTGATGAGGACCAGGCGCTCGAGGACGACGATGCTGCTCGTCGGGTGCGGTCGACTCGTCGCCGGCAGGACGCCCCGAACCTGCCCAACCTGCCTATCGATGACCGCACCGTGGGACACACCTACGAGGGCAACGACGGCCAGACCTACCGGCCATCGATGTTCCTCACCCTCACGCTGCCGTCCTACGGACCGGTGCACACGGCGAGTCAGCGCAACGGCAAGACCGCGCGGTGTGGGTGTGGGCGGACCCACAAGACCGGGTCGGGCATCGCCGGAACGCCGATCAACCCGGCCACCTACGACTATCGGCGTGCCGCCCTGGACGCTCTGCACTTCCCCAAGCTCGTGGACCGGTTCTGGCAGAACCTCCGCCGTGCCACCGGCTACTCGGTGCAGTACTTCGCCACCGTCGAGCCTCAGAAGCGCCTGGCCGCCCATCTGCATGCGGCGATCCGGGGAGCCATCCCGCGCAAGCTGCTGCGGCAGGTCGTGGAGGCCACCTATCACCAGGTGTGGTGGCCCGCCCATGATCGACCCGTCTACACCGACGTGTTGCCGGTGTGGGACGAGCCCGCCGGCGGATTCCTCGACCCCGCGACCGGGGCGATGCTGCCCACGTGGGATCAGGCACTCGACGCCATCGACGCCGACCCGCAAGCCCGTCCCGCGCACGCGATCCGGTTCGGGACCCAGGTCGACATGCAAGGCATCCTCGCCGGAACCAAAGCCGCAGACCGCCGCGTCGGGTACCTGACCAAGTACCTGGTCAAGGACATCAGCGAGGACATCACCGACGACCACGACGACGCCGCCCGCCGTGCTCATGTGGACCGGCTCGCCCACGAGGTGCGGTGGCTGCCGTGCTCCCCAACCTGCGCGAACTGGCTCCGGTTCGGGGTGCAGCCGAAGAACGCCCGCGAGGGCATGGTGCCCGGGTACTGCCGCTCGAAGGCCCACGACCGCCACCACCTCGGCCTCGGCGGACGCCGCGTCCTCGTCTCTCGCCGCTGGACCGGCAAAGCCCTCACCGAACACAAGGCCGACCGTGCCGCCGTCGTCCGGGAAGTCCTCGCCGCCGCCGGTGTCCAGATCGACGACCACGACGAACTTTCGGCAACCGCCACCCGACCAGACGGACAACCCCGCTACGTCTGGTCACC
>DATCVR010000358.1:0-7294 GCA_036566745.1 Jiangellaceae bacterium
GAGATCCGCGCCCAGGGCGCCCGGGCCGGGCTCGGTCTCAAGCCGGCCACCCCGGTCGAGCCGTTCGAGGAGCTGCTGCCCGAGCTCGACATGCTGCTCGTGATGACCGTCGAGCCGGGATTCGGCGGGCAGTCCTTCCTCGACGTCTGCCTCCCGAAGATCCGCCAGGCCCGCGAGATGGTCTCGCGGTCCGGGCTGGACGTGTGGGTGCAGGTCGACGGGGGAGTGTCGGGGGCGACGATCGAGCGGTGCGCCGAGGCCGGAGCCGACGTGTTCGTGGCCGGCTCGGCGGTCTATGGCGCGGACGACGCGGCTCGCGCGATCGCCGAGCTGCGAACCCTCGCCACCGACGCCGCCCACACCCACTGACCGGCGGCTTGGCACGCCGAGTGCTGCCCACATCAAGACGAACCAGACGCGATCGCCACCGCTGAGCGGGCCGAGGCCGGCCGCGCTCTGTGCGGAACCCCACATGGGCCGGGAACACGCCCCGGACCGTCGCGGTTACACTCGCAGCAGAGAACCACGCGTGCTCCGGGGTCGGTGAAATTCCGAGCCGGCGGTGACAGTCCGCGACCCGGTCGTCGTCTTCACGAGACGCCCGGTTGATCCGGTGGAATTCCGGGACCGACGGTGAAAGTCCGGATGGGAGGCAGCACGCGCGGGCGGCTCGTCAGCGGTCGGCCGCGCCATCATCGGCGCGCCCTTTCGTAGGCGTGCCGTCCGTGGTGCGCGTTGTCGCGCGCATCGCCCCGGAGCCCGCTCGATCCGAGCGAGGAGGACTCCGGTGGCCACCCCATCCGAACATGCCGCGATGCGTCGCGCCATCGAGCTGTCGACACGTGCGGCCGGCACCACCGCGCCCAACCCCGACGTCGGCTGCGTCGTGCTCGACGCCGCGGGCGAGGTGGCCGGCGAGGGCTGGCACGAGCGTCCGGGCGGACCACACGCGGAGGTCGTCGCCGTGGCAGCGGCGGGCGAGCGCGCCCGGGGTGGAACCGCCCTGGTCACCCTCGAGCCCTGTGACCACACCGGACGTACCGGCCCGTGCACGGGTGCGCTGATCGCCGCCGGTGTCGCTCGGGTGGTCTACGCCGTCTCCGACCCGAACCCCCTGGCCGCCGGGGGCGCCGCCACGCTGCGCGAGCACGGCGTCGACGTCGAGGCCGGGCTGCTCGCCGACGAGGCCGAGCGCGCCAACACCCGCTGGCTGACGCCGTTCCGCACCGGCCGGCCGTTCGTCGTCTGGAAGTACGCCGCGACCCTCGACGGCCGCAGCGCCGCCGCCGACGGATCGAGCCGCTGGATCACCGGCGAGCAGGCCCGCGCCGACGTCCATCGGCTGCGCGCCTCCGTCGACACGATCGTCGTGGGAGCGGGCACCGTCGTCGCCGACGATCCCCGCCTCACCGCGCGGGACGCGTCCGGGGCGGACCTGCCCAATGAGGTCCAGCCGCTACGCGTGGTGGTGGACTCGACCGGCCGCGTGCCCGCGACCGCGGCCGTGAACGACGCCGCGGCACCCACCTGGATCGTCACCACCGCCGACGTCGGCGCGGGCCCGGACGGCCGCGTCGACCTCGCCGCCCTGCTCGCGGCGCTCTACGACAAGGGTCGCCGCTACGTGCTGCTCGAGGGCGGACCGACCCTGGCCGGCGCATTCTGGCGGGCCGGCCTGGTCGACCGAGTGGTCGGCTACGTCGCGCCCGCCGTGCTCGGTGCCGGATCAGCGGCCCTGGCCGAGGCCGGCGTCACCACCATCGACGAGGCGATCCGCCTCGACATCGCCGACGTCACCGTGCTCGGCGACGACCTGCGCATCACCGCCACGAGAAGGGCGTGAAGTCATGTTCACCGGAATCGTCGAGGAACTCGGGCAGGTCGTCGAGCTGAAGCCCGACGGAGACTCGCCACGGCTGACGTTGCGGGCCACCACGGTCACGTCCGACGCGGTGCACGGCGCCTCGATCGCGGTCAACGGCGTCTGCCTGACCGTCGTCGACGTCGCACCCGACGCCTTCACCGTGGACGTCATGCCCGAGACGCTGGCCAGGTCCACCATCGGCAACCTGCGGCCGGGGGAGCCGGTCAACCTCGAGCGTGCCGTCCGCGCCGACGGCCGGCTGGGCGGGCACATCGTCCAGGGCCACGTCGACGGCGTCGGCACGATCGAGCGCCGGGTGCCCGGACAGCGGTGGGAGGTCGTGCGGATCGCCGTGCCCGAGGAGCTGGGCCGCTACGTCGTCGAGAAGGGCTCGGTCGCGGTCGACGGCGTCTCGCTCACCGTGTCGGCGGTCGGCGACGGGTGGTTCGAGGTGAGCCTCATCCCCACCACGCTCGACGCCACCACGCTCGGCACTCGCCGCCCGGGCGAACGGGTGAACCTCGAGGTCGACGTCCTGGCCAAGTACGTCGAGCGGCTGTTGGACCACCGGGGCGAGTCGGACGCGCACGACGCCGGCGATGGGAGAGCCTGATGGATCGGCTGCTGTGGCTGCTCGATGCCCGCTGGCACGTGATGGGGTCGGAGATCCTGTGGCGGGAGATCATCGGCAACGGGTTCGGCCTGGCCTCGGCCATCCTCGGCATGCGCCGCAAGGTGTGGGCGTGGCCGGTGGGCATCGCGGGCAATCTCCTGCTCTTCACCGTCTTCCTCGGCGCGGTCTTCGAGACGCCGCAGGCCAAGGACCTCTACGGGCAGGCCGCCCGGCAGGTGTTCTTCCTGCTGGTCAGCGTGTACGGCTGGTGGCGATGGAGCCGCAACCGGCACGCCGGCTCGGGTGACCACGCGGCCGTGACGCCGCGTTGGGCCAGCGGACGCGAGCGGCTCGCGCTCGCCGCGGCGTCGGTCGTCGGCATCGGCGTGGCATACGCCGGGCTTCGTGCGCTGGGTTCGTGGGGACCGCTGGCCGACGCGTGGATCCTCGTGGGCAGCCTGCTCGCGACCTACGGCATGGCCCGCGGGTACGTCGAGTTCTGGCTGGTCTGGATCGCGGTGGATCTCGTCGGGGTGCCGCTCCTGCTGAAGGCCGGCTTCTACCCGTCGGCGCTGCTCTACGGCGTGTACGGGGTGTTCTGCGTGGTCGGATTCCTGGCCTGGCGGAGGGTGCAGCGGACCAGCGTCGACTTCGGGGTCGGCGAGCCGGTGGGGGCGACACCATGACCGTGCGGCTGGACTCCGTGGAGCGCGCCATCGCCGAGATCGCCGCCGGCCGGGCCGTGGTGGTCGTCGACGACGAGGACCGCGAGAACGAGGGCGATCTCGTCTTCGCGGCCGGCAAGGCCACCCCGGAGCTGATGGGGTTCATGATCCGGCACACCTCCGGCGTCGTCTGCGTGCCGATGCCGGGCGCCGAGCTGGACCGGCTCAAGCTGCCGCCGATGACGCAGGTCAACGAGGACCGCAAGGGCACCGCCTATTCCGTCTCGGTGGACGCCCGGCACGGCATCAGCACCGGCATCTCGGCCTCCGACCGCGCGCACACGGTGCGGGTGCTCGCCGACTCCGCGACCGAGGCCTATGAGCTGACCCGCCCGGGCCACACCTTCCCGCTGCGTGCCGTCGACGGCGGCGTGCTGCGGCGACCGGGACACACCGAGGCTGCCGTAGACCTGGCGCGGCTCGCCGGGCTCTCTCCGGCGGGCGCGATCTGCGAGGTCGTCCACGACGACGGGTCGATGATGCGCGCGCCGGCGCTGCGTGAGTTCGCCGACGAGCACGGACTGGCGATGATCTCGATCGCCGACCTCATCCGGCACCGGCGCCGCACCGAGCGTCAGATCGAACGGGTCGCGCAGACCCGGCTGCCCACCGAGCACGGCGAGTTCGCGGCATACGCCTATCGCGACCTGGTCGACGGCGGCGAGCACGTCGCGCTGGTCATGGGCGAGGTCAGCGGCGACGAGCCGGTCCTGGTCCGGCTGCACTCCGAGTGCCTCACCGGCGACGCGTTCGGCTCACTGCGGTGCGACTGCGGGCCGCAGTTGCAGGCCTCGCTCGCCGCCGTCGCGGCGGCCGGCCGCGGCGTCGTGGTGTACCTGCGCGGGCACGAGGGGCGTGGCATCGGCCTGGCCCACAAGCTGCGCGCCTATGCCCTGCAGGACGGCGGCCACGACACCGTCGACGCCAACCTCGAGCTCGGCCTGCCGGCCGACGCCCGCGACTACGGCACCGGCGCGCAGATCCTCGGTGACCTCGGCCTGCGATCGATCCAGCTGATGACGAACAACCCGGCCAAGCTCGCGGGCATCGAGGGATACGGTCTGCGGGTGGCCGCACGGGTCCCGCTGCCCATCCGGGCCCGGCCGGAGAACCTGCGTTACCTGCGCACCAAACGTGACCGGATGGGGCATCACCTGCCCGGCCTGGACGACATCGGCGGAGTGGAAGGAATCTGACGTGAGTGGCGAAGGCGCACCCGAGCTGAACCTCGATAACGCGGGCGACCTGCGGATGGCCGTGGTCGCGGCGCAGTGGCACCAAGTCGTCATGGACGGCCTGGTGGCAGGAGCACAACGAGCCATGGACGAGGCAGGCGTGCGCGACCCGCTCCTGCTGCGGGTGCCGGGCTCGTTCGAGTTGCCGGTGGCCGCGGCCCGCCTCGCCCGCGGCAACTACGACGCGGTGGTAGCGCTGGGCGTGGTCATCCGAGGTGGCACGCCGCACTTCGACTACGTCTGCCAGGCGGCCACGGAGGGGCTCACCAAGGTCGCTGTCGACACCGGCGTCCCGATCGGGTTCGGCCTGCTGACCTGCGATGACGAGGCTCAGGCGCTCGATCGTGCCGGGCTGGCCGACTCGCACGAGGACAAGGGCTACGAGGCCGCCCAGGCGGCGATCGCCACCGTGCTCGCGCTGAAGGGCTGCTACGCCTGATCGTCCGCCTCGTGAGCGCGGTCGTCTCGGTGTGCGGGCGGTTACGTAGGCTTGCCCCTCGTGAAGAGCTTCGACGACCTCTGGGCTGAGCTGTCCGCCAAGGTGGAGACCGGTACCCCCGGCTCCGGCACGGTCGAGGCGGTGCGCCAGGGCGTCCATCACGTCGGCAAGAAGGTCGTCGAGGAGGCCGCCGAGGCCTGGATGGCGGCCGAGTACGAGGGTGCCGAGCGAGCGGCCGAGGAGATCTCCCAGCTGCTCTACCACGTTCAGGTCCTCATGCTGGCCCGCGGCATCAGCCTCGACGACGTCTACGCGAAGCTCTGAGAAAGGCCTGACCTGACATGACCGCACTGCGCATCGCCGTGCCCAACAAGGGGTCGCTGTCCGAGCCGTCGGCGGAGATGCTCCGCGAGGCGGGGTACCGCCAGCGCACCGATGGCGGCCGCGAGCTCGTTCTGACCGATCCGGCCAACAACGTCGAGTTCTTCTTCCTCCGCCCGCGTGACATCGCGGTGTACGTCGGCTCGGGCACCCTCGACGTCGGCATCACCGGCCGCGACCTCCTCCTCGACTCCGGCGCTCCGGCCCGCGAGCTGCTGCCGCTGGGCTACGGCGGGTCGACGTTCCGCTTCGCCGCACCGCCCGGCACCGCCGCCGACGTCGACGGCTTCACGGGCCTGCGGGTGGCCACGTCGTACGCCGGCCTGCTCACCACCTACCTCGCCGACCGCGGCGTCGACGCGTCGGTGATCCGGCTGGACGGCGCGGTCGAGACGGCGGTCCAGCTCGGGGTCGCCGACGTCATCGCCGACGTCGTGTCCACCGGCACCACCCTGCGCCAGGCCGGGCTCGAGGTCGTGGGGGAGCCGATCCTGACCTCGGAGGCCGTGCTCGTCACCCGCGCCGAGGGCGAGCTGCCCGAGGGTGCCGACCAGCTGCTCCGGCGGCTGCAGGGCGTCCTCGTGGCGCGCGACTACGTGATGATGGACTACGACATCCGAGCCGGACGGGTCGACGAGGCCAGCGCCCTGACCCCCGGCCTCGAGTCGCCCACCGTCTCGCCACTGCACCGCGAGGGCTGGGTGGCGGTGCGCTCGATGGTGCCGCGTGCCGATGCCCACCGCGTCATGGACGACCTCTGGGAGATCGGCGCCCGGGCCATCCTGGTCACCGACATCCTGGCCTGCCGGATCTGAACGACCCGGCAGGCCCCGAGGATTCGGCTCGGGGTGGTCTCAGCTCAGTCGGGCGGCTGCCACGGGCCGATCTGAGCTCTTCGCCAGACCGCGCAGGACCACATGGACGAGGACCAGCGACGGCAGGAAGAACGGCCACTGGGGGAGGATCAGGACCTCGTCGAGTCCCCGGACCGCCAGAGTGGTCGCGATGAACACGGCCACGACCGACCACAGGAGGAAGGCGGCGCCGACGAGGAGGGCCCGCGCCTTGGCGTGGTCGCCGCGACGTATCGCCCGGGCCGCCCACGCCGGCGCCAGGCCCATGCCGAGAAACACGAACCCGACGAACAGGTACATCGTCTGGGTCATCAGGACCGGTTCGCCCACGTAGCGCGGGCCCTGGTTGCTCGGGACGCCCGTCGCGTGGTCGGTCAGCGGGTCGACGTAGAGGTAGTAGCCGGCGCTCTCGTGGACGATGGCGATGAGGATCATCAGGACGGACGCGGTGACGAGCAGCCGGATCTGGGTCTTCGTCGTCATGGCTCTAGCCCTGACCGCTGAGCGCCACGACCAAGCTCAGACCACCGAGGACGATGCAGATCGGCGCGAAGACCTTGAGGTCCCAGGACCTAAACTCCGTGGAGTCGTCGTCACGCCAGGCCATGACCGCCGGGAAGGCGGTGCCGCGGAGGAGTAGCCCTCCGGCGATCGCCCAGGCTCCGGCCGTGTAGAGCGGGTCCGGGCCGACAGCGGGGACGACGTCCGCCTTGGCCGCGACGACGTAGGCGGCGCCGGCCAGCACCCCGGCCATGCCCAGGCAGGCAGGAAGCCACGGGACGTCGTCGTCTTCGCTCCCGAGGACGATGCGGGCGAGGGTGGCGCGGTCCGGCGCGGGCCACGGGGTGAATGCCCAGACGGCGTGGATTGCTGCTGCGCCAGCGAGCCCTGCCGTCGCCAGCATCCCGGCAATGCTCATAGCTGATCTCCGATCGCACTGAACGATGTCAACGACCAGACCATACGGAACTGTATGGACGGAGAGATCACCCGTGCGGGGGATCGGATCCGGCCGAGTGCCGCCCGGTGTGCCTCAGACGTGGAACCCGGTCTGGACCTCGCGCACGGCCTCGCCCCGACCGTCAGCGGGTCCGCAGAGCGAGCCGCCCGAGGAACTCCGGTCGAGCTCGCCCTCGCTCACGGCGGTGCTCGGCACCATGAACCACGGCTGGTCGCCCGAGGG
>DATCVR010000359.1:0-13346 GCA_036566745.1 Jiangellaceae bacterium
GCGTTCGACCCGCCTCCGTCCGTCGACGCCGCGCACCTGATCGCCCGACGCCGCTCGGACCTCCGCGGAGCGGCCGGGCGGGAGGCGTGGGCGCGGCTGCGGGCGGCTTACGGCATCACCGGGGGACCGTCGAGGCCGCCGCGCGCGAACCCGCAGCGCGGTAGCCGGTCGCGCCGGCGGTGATGCGGGCGACCGGCGCGAGCGTCTTCGCAGCACGAGGGACGCCGGAGACCTCACTCACACGGTGGCCGGATCCCGTCGAGGTCGACGTCGGCGACATAGCCGGCGAAGCCCTCGTCGGCGTACCGCTCACACGCCGCCGCGATGGTGCCCGGGTCGTCGGCGTAGTCGACCGCGAGCACGTCCTTGCCCGCGTCGTGGAGGGCGCGCACGTGGGAGAGGTTCTCGGCGCACCAGTCCTCCTCGCACGGCTCGTCGGCGTCGAGGTAGAACAGCTCCTCCATGCCTATCCCGTCGACGGCGTCGAGGTAGCCGTCGTACTCGCGGAGCTCGGGGTTGTTCTGTGGGTAGACCAGGAAGCCGGGGCGCTCGTCCTTCACGTGCCGGCTGATCCGCACGACCAGGTCGACCATGCGCCGCGCGAGGCCCTCGCGGTCCACGTCCGGGACGAGCCCGAGGTCGATCTCCTCGTAGGCCAGCAGCGTGTCGAGGTACACGCCGTCGAAGCCCGCTGCCAGCGCCTGGTCGACCCGCGGCTGGACCACGACGTCCCACCAGCGGTCCTCCCAGTACCGGACGAAGTACTCGTCGGGCCAGTCCGGCCAGTTGTTGAGCCGCAGCTCGCGGACGGCGGCGTCCTCGGGGCGGTATGTCTCGATGGTGCCGATCGAGAGGTAGGCCAGCACGGTCTTCCCGGAGTCGCGCAGGCCCGCGACGTCTTCGGCGGTGAAGTACGTGGTGCCGTCCCGCGCCAGATCGATGACGGCCAGCTCCTGCGGCGCCGCGGCCAGCGCGTCCAGCCGGCCGTCGGGGTAGCCGTCGAGCTGGTACACCCACGACCGCGACGCTTCGAGAGGCTCTCTGCCGGGTTGCTGACGTTCCGGTTGCTGGCTGCCGGTCGGCTGGCTGCCGGTCACCGCGCCGTCGGCGGCGCATCCGGCCATCGTCGCGACGGCCAGCACGAGGCCACCCACCCACGGTCCACATCGCACGCGCGCCAGTCTGGCAGTACGCGGGCCGGGCAGCCCGCGCACTCCGGCCGACCGACGGTGTCGGTGGCGCGGCATAGGGTTGCCGCGTGGAACAGGAAGGTCTCTTCGCAGGCGCCGCGCCGGCGCCCTCGACGCCGGCCGGGTCGCTCGCGGGCGCCGACGAGGAGTACACCGGCCAGCCCCTGGCCGTGCGCATGCGCCCGCGCAGCCTCGACGAGATCGTCGGGCAGGCTCACCTCCTCCAGCCCGGCACCCCGCTGCGGCGGCTGGTCGAGGACGACCAAGCCATGGCACTCGTGCTGTGGGGCCCGCCCGGCACCGGCAAGACCACCCTCGCCTACGTCGTCAGCCGGGCCACCCAGCGCCGGTTCGTCGAACTCTCGGCGGTCACCGCGGGGGTCAAGGACGTCCGCACCGTCATCGACCAGGCCCGCCGCGAGCTGGTCCGCACCGGCGTCGGCACCGTCCTGTTCGTCGACGAGGTCCACCGCTTCTCCAAGACTCAGCAGGACGCCCTGCTCCCCGGCGTCGAGAACCGCTGGGTCTCCCTCGTCGCGGCTACCACCGAGAACCCCTACTTCGCGCTGATCAACCCGCTGCTGTCGCGCTCGCTCCTGCTCACCCTCGAGTCGCTCGACGACACCGGCATCGAGCAGGTCCTCGACCGCGCGCTGACTCACGAGCGGGGCCTGGCCGGGTCGGTGGTCATCGACGATGCCGCCCGCGCCCACCTGGTCCGGCTGGCCGGCGGCGACGCCCGTCGCGCGCTGACCTACCTCGAGGCCGCCGCCTCCGCGGCGGGCGACCGTGCCGACGCCACCATCACCCTCGAGGTCGCCGAGAAGGCCGTCGACCGCGCCGCCGTGCGCTACGACCGCGACGGCGACCAGCACTACGACGTCACCAGCGCCCTCATCAAGTCCATCCGGGGCAGCGACGCCGACGCCGGGCTCCATTACCTCGCCCGGATGGCCGAAGCCGGCGAGGACCCACGCTTCCTGGCCCGTCGGCTGGTCATCCTGGCCAGCGAGGACATCGGCCTGGCCGACCCCAGCGCGCTCCAGACCGCCGTGGCCGCCGCTCAGGCCGTCCAGCTCATCGGCTGGCCCGAGGCCCAGATCACCCTGGCCCAGGCGGTCATCGCGCTGGCCCTGGCGCCGAAGTCCAACAGCGTGGTCAAGGCGATCTCCGCGGCTGTGGGCGACGTCCGGGCCGGCCTGACCGGTGCGGTGCCCCCTCACCTGCGCGACTCCCACTACTCCGGCTCGAAGAAGCTCGGCCACGGCACGGCCTACACCTACGCCCACGACGACCCCCTCGGCGTCGTCGAGCAGCAGTACGCACCCGACTCCGTGGCCGACAAGCAGTACTACGAGCCCGGCCAGCGTGGTGCTGAACGCGAGTACGCCGAGCGCTACGCCCGGCTGCGCAAGATCGTCCGGGGCACATGAGCAGGTCGGCCTCGGTTGTCGTCGTGTCCGGGGTCGCCGGTTCGGGCAAAACGACCGTGGGCCGTGGCCTGGCCGAGCGGCTGGGCGTGCCGTTCGCCGACGCCGACGACCTCCACCCACCCGCCAACGTCGCCAAGATGGCCGGTGGCACACCGCTCGACGACACCGACCGGATGCCGTGGCTGGACGCCGTCGCCGACTGGATCGGCGCGGCCGAGCACGACGGCGCGGGCGGAGTCGTCGCCTGCTCGGCCCTGAAGCGGAGCCACCGCGACCGGCTGCGTCGCGGGCATCGGTCCGTGTGGCTCGTCCAGCTCGTGGCCGAGCCCTCTGTCCTGGCCCGCCGGATGGCCGAGCGCCGCGGCCACTTCATGCCGCCTGGCCTGCTGGATTCGCAGCTGGCCGACCTCCAGCCGCTGGCCCCGGACGAGCCCGGCATGATCGTCGATGCCGCCTTGTCCCCAGGCCGCGTCATCGGCGTCGTGATGACTGCCCTCGCGCGGTAGGGTCGTACGCCTGAGACGACCGACGTGAGGCCGCGGTGAGTGTCGTGCCGCAGCCGCCATCGCAGGGAGAGGCGCTCCACCCATGTCCGTAGGCGAGATCGCGGGGCTCATCGCAGCCGTCGCCTTCGTCGCGCTGGTCGGCGTGATCGCACTGCCGATCATCAAGCTCGGCAAGACCGTCGACGAGCTCACCCTGACCGTCCGCGACCTGCGCACCGAGCACGTCGCCAAGACCGCCGTCACGCTCGACGAGACCAACGCGCTGCTCGCGTCCACCAACGCCCAGCTACAGCGGGTCGACGCGATCACCTCCAACGCCCAGACGGTCACCACCAACGCCGCGGCGATGTCGTCGCTGTTCGCCGCCACCCTCGGCGGCCCGCTGGTGCGCACCGCGGCGTTCACCTACGGCGTGCGGCGGGCCCTGGCCGACCGCCGGGCCGGAGGAGGCCGCGGGCGGGGGAGGCGCGGATGAGGCGCGTCTTCTGGATCGCTCTCGGCGCCACCGCCGGCGTGCTGATCGTCCGCAAGCTCACCCGCGTGGCCGACAACCTCACGCCCGAGGGCGCAGCCGACCGCGTGTCCGGCGCGCTCGGCGGGCTCGGCCAAGCGGTCCGCGACTTCTCCGACGACGTCAAGGCAGCCATGGCCGAGCGCGACGTCGAGCTGCGCCACGCTCTCGGCATCGACGCCGACGGCGCAGCCGCCGGCAACGGCCGGCCCGACCTCGCCACCGTCGACCACCTCCTGCACCCCGATATCTCGAGAGGCACATTCTGAGCATGGAAACCGCCGAGATCCGGCGCCGCTTCCTCGATCATTTCGAACGGAACGGTCACACCGTCGTCCCCAGCGCGTCGCTCGTCTCTCCCGACCCGTCGCTGCTGTTCACCGTCGCGGGCATGGTGCCTTTCATCCCGTACCTCACCGGCGCCGAGGCGGCCCCGTATCCGCGAGCCACCAGCGTCCAGAAGTGCGTGCGCACCCTCGACATCGAGGAAGTCGGCAAGACCACCCGCCACGGCACGTTCTTCCAGATGAACGGCAACTTCTCCTTCGGCGACTACTTCAAGGAAGGCGCCATCACCTACGCGTGGGACCTCATCACGGCCTCCCGCGAAGCCGGTGGATACGCCTTCGACCCCGCCAAGATCTGGGTCACCGTCTACCGCGACGACGACGAAGCCGCCGCGCTCTGGAAGAAGATCGCCGGGCTGCCCGACGAGCGCATCCAGCGACGCGGCCTGAAGGACAACTACTGGCACACCGGCCAGCCCGGTCCGGGTGGCCCGTGCAGCGAGATCTACATCGACCGCGGGCCCGAGCACGGCCCCGACGGCGGCCCGGTGGTCGACGAGGACCGCTTCCTCGAGATCTGGAACCTCGTGTTCATGCAGGAGGAGATCACCGACGTCCGGAGCAAGGAGGACTTCCGCGTCGTCGGCGAGCTGCCCTCGCAGAACATCGACACCGGCATGGGCCTCGAGCGGGTCGCGTACCTCCTCCAGGGCGTCGACAACCTCTACGAGATCGACCAGGTGTTCCCGGTCATCGACCACGCCTCGTCGCTGTCCGGCAAGCGCTACGGCGCCGACCACACCGACGACGTCCGGCTGCGGGTGGTGGGCGACCACGTCCGCAGCGCGCTGATGCTCATCGGCGACGGCATCACCCCGGCCAACGAGGGCCGCGGCTATGTGCTGCGACGCCTGCT
This sequence comes from Jiangellaceae bacterium, assembly GCA_036566745.1. Lineage (GTDB taxonomy): Bacteria > Actinomycetota > Actinomycetes > Jiangellales > Jiangellaceae > DATCVR01. The sequence goes on from DATCVR010000359.1 coordinate 4,844, forward strand.
GCGCCGCAGCGTGCGCGCGATGCGCCTGCTCGGTGTCGAGGACCGCGTGATCCCCGAGCTGCTCCCGGTCAGCCGCGACGCGATGAAGGCGGCGTACCCCGAGCTCGAGGCCGACTTCACCCGCATCTCGTCGGTGGCCTACGCCGAGGAGGACGCGTTCCGCCAGACCCTGCGCAGCGGCACCCAGATCTTCGACCTCGCCGCCGCCGACACCAAGCGGGCGTCCCGGACCGTCCTCGCCGGCGACACCGCGTTCAAGCTCCACGACACCTACGGCTTCCCGATCGACCTCACCCTCGAGATGGCCGCCGAGCAGGGCTTGTCGGTCGACGAGGACGGCTTCCGCCGGCTCATGACCGAGCAGCGCGAGCGGGCGAAAGCCGACGCCCGGTCCAAGAAGACCGGCCATGCCGACACCACCGCCTACCGCGAGCTGCGTGAGCCCGGGCCTACCACGTTCACCGGATACGACGAGCTCAGCACCGATTCGCGGGTGCGCGGGCTCGTGCGCGACGGCGCCACGGTGCCGGCGGCCGTCGAGGGCGACACCGTCGAGCTCGTCCTCGACCGCACGCCGTTCTACGCCGAGTCCGGTGGCCAGGACAGCGACGCCGGCCTCATCACCGGCGACGGCTTCGAGCTCGAGGTCCTCGACGTCCAGCGGCCGATCAAGGGCCTCATCGTCCACCAGGTCCAGGTCCGCAAGGGCGAGGTCCGCGCCGGATCCGACGTCCTGGCCCAGGTCGACCACGAGTGGCGAGTCGGGGCGTGCCAGGCCCACTCCGGCACCCACGTGGTCCACGCCGCCTTGCGGCAGGTGCTCGGCCCGCAGGCGTTGCAGAGCGGGTCGTACAACAAGCCCGGCTACCTCCGGCTCGACTTCGCGTGGGGCCAGGCGCTGGGCAGCTCCACCCGCAGCGAGGTCGAGGAGGCGGCGAACCTCGCGATCCGCCGCGACCTGCCGGTATCGGCCACCTACATGCCGCTCGACAAGGCGCGCGAGCTCGGCGCGCTTGCGCTGTTCGGCGAGACCTACGACGAAGAGGTCCGCGTCGTCGAGATGGGCGGGCCCTGGTCCCGCGAGCTGTGCGGCGGCACCCACGTCACCCACTCCTCGCAGGTGGGCCTCGTCACCCTCGTCGGCGAGAGCTCGGTCGGCGCCGGCGCGCGCCGGGTCGAGGCGTTCGTCGGCATCGAGGGCTTCCGCCATCTCGCGAAGGAGCGCGCGCTGGTCAGCCAGCTCGCCGACGTCCTCAAGGTCCAGCCCGACCAGATCCCTGAGCGGGTGTCCCGCCTGATCGGGCAGGTCCGCGACGCCGAGAAGGAGCTGGCCAAGGCGCGGGCGGCCTCGCTCGGCGCCCAGGCCGGCGAGCTCGCCGGGTCGGTGCGCGAGGTGTTCGGGGTGGGCTTCGTCGGGCACGAGGCCCCGGCCGGCAGCTCGGGCGACGAGCTGCGCACCCTCGCCCTCGACGTGCGAGGCAAGCTCGGCAACGACAAGCCCGTCGTCGTCACCACCGTGGCCGAAGGTCCGGGTGGGCGCCCCGTCGTGGTCGTCGCCACCAACGAGCTCGCTCGCCAGTGGGGCCTCAAGGCCGGCCAGCTCGTCCGCGTGGCTGCGCAGACTCTCGGAGGCGGAGGCGGCGGCAAGGACGACGTCGCCCAGGGCGGCGGCACCGACGCCGGAAAGCTCGGCGAGGCGCTGCGCCAGGTCGAACACGCCGTGGGTGAGACGGTGACACGCAGTTCATGACGATGCGCTCGGGTAGCAGGCTGGGGATCGATGTCGGAAGTGTCCGCATTGGGGTCGCCACCTGCGACCCCGGCGGCATGCTCGCGACGCCGGTCGAGACGGTTCGCCGCGGTCAGGGCGACCTCGACCGGCTGTCCGAGCTCGTCGACGAGTACGCCGCCGTCGAGGTCGTCGTCGGATTGCCGAGGGCATTGTCGGGCGACGAAGGCATCGCCGCCGACCACGTCCGGGCCTTCGCCGCCGGGCTCGCCGCGCGCGTCGCGCCGTGCCCGGTTCGCCTGGTCGACGAACGATTGACTACCGTCGTAGCAACGCGGGGGATGCGGGCGAGTGGAGTGTCGTCCCGCAAAGCGCGTTCTTCGGTCGACCAGGCTGCGGCCGTGGTCATCCTGCAGGACGCGCTCGACGCCGAACGCGTGGGCGGGAGTCCGCCCGGAGAGGTCCTGACGGTGGCGCCATGAGTCACGTGGGAACATCCACCGACGACGATGTCCACACACCGCGTCGTCGGCATCGCCGCAAGCGGCGCCGCAAGCGCCGCGCCGGCTCCTTCCTCGCCGTCGTCCTGTCCCTGGCGGTGGTCGGCGGACTGGTCGCGGGCATCTACTTCGGCGGCAACGCCCTGATCGGGCAGATCAGCGGCCTCTTCGGCGACGCCGAGGACTACCCCGGCCCGGGTTCGGGCGAGGTCAGCGTCACCATCGACCAAGGTGCCTCGCTCCGGTCGATGGGCGCCACGCTGGCCGAGGCCGACGTCGTGGCCAGCCAGGACGCGTTCATCGAGGCAGCTGAGAAGAATCCGGACGCCGCCGGGATCCAGCCCGGCACCTACACGCTGACCCAGCAGATGAAGGCCTCCGACGCCGTGGTCGCGCTCATCGAGTCCACCACCGTGCTGAGCCGGGCCACCTTGCCCGAGGGCCTGCGCGAGAGCCAGGTCGTCGCGCGCCTGGCCGAGGACACCGACTTCGCCGAGGCCGATCTCCAGGCCGCGGTCGACGCCGCCACTCTGCCCGAGTACGCCGGCGGCGACCCCGAGGGCTTCCTCTTCCCGGCCACCTACGACATCAAGGCCGACACCACGCCCGAGTCGCTGATCGCCTCGATGATCGCGCGCTTCGAGCAGGCCGCCACCGACATCAACCTCGTGGCCGGCTCCGAGGCCCGCCAGCTCGAACCGCGCGAGATCGTCACGCTCGCCAGCATCGTCCAGCGCGAGGTCAACAACGAAGCCGACATGGCCAACGTCGCGAGCGTGATCGACAACCGCCTCTCCGGCGCGTGCACGGACAGCGGCATCCCCGAGGGACGGCTCCAGATGGACTCCACCGTCCACTACGCCGCGAACGACTACTCCAGCGTCTTCACCTCGGCGGAGATGCGCCAGATCGACTCTCCCTACAACACCTACACCAACAACGGCCTGCCACCCGGCCCGATCGCCGCGCCAGGCGAGGCCGCACTGCAAGCCGCGCTCACGCCTGCCGACACGAACTACTGCTACTTCGTCGCGGTCAACCTCGAGACCGGCGAGACCAAGTTCGCCGAGACCAAGGACGAGCACGACGCCAACAACGCCGAGCTCCAGGCGTACTGCCGCGAGAGCGACCTCTGCTGAGACTGTGATGACTGACGACCGTTCGCGACGCTGCGCCGTCCTCGGCTCCCCGATCGGCCATTCCCTGTCGCCGGTCATCCACCGCGCGGCGTACTCCCAGCTCGGGCTGAGCTGGGAGTACACCGCTCACGAGGTCGGTGAGGACGGGCTGGCCGGGTTCCTCGACGAGCTGGACGACCGCTGGCGAGGGCTGTCCCTGACCATGCCGCTGAAGAGGGTGGCGATCGAGCTCGCGGCGCATGCGTCCGACGTCGCGCAGACCGTCGGTGCGGCCAACACCCTCGTCCGTGGCGACGACGGCGCCTGGTTCGCCGACAACACCGACGTGCCCGGAGTGGTGGCCGCGCTCACCGAACGAGGGGTCACCTCGCCTCGGCAGGTGTGCGTCTGGGGCGGCGGCGCGACGGCGGCCAGCGTGCTCACCGCATTGGCGTTCATGGATGCCGGCCCGGTCCACATCCACGTCCGCTCACGCGAACGCGCCCGTCCGGTCCTGGCCGTGGCCTGCGCGCTCGACCATCCGGCCACACCCGCGGCGTGGACGGTCGGCGACGAATGCGCAGCGGCCGACCTCACCGTCTCGACCGCGCCGGCCGGTGCGCTCGACCCCCTGGCCGACCAGCTGAGCGCCGCGCCGACCACAGGCAGGGCCGTCTTCGACGTGGTCTACGACCCCTGGCCCACACCCCTCGTGGCAGGGTGGACCGCCGCCGGGGGAGTGGCGGTCAGCGGTCTCGACCTGTTGATCCACCAGGCGGTCGGTCAGCTCCGGCTCATGACCGGCCGCGACGTGCCGGCACAGGTCCTGCGCGAAGCCGCCGAGACCGAGCTGGCGTCTCGAGCCGGCGCGTGATCCTCGCGCTGGCGGCGGCGGGCCTGCTGGTCGGCGCAGCGCTGCCGTGGCTGATCGCCCGCATCCCCGACCGCGTTCCGGCCGGCGACGCCCCGCCCCCCACGCCGTATCGCGACCTCGCCGCGGCGCCGCGGCTGCCGCTCGTCCTGGCTCTCGCCACCGCCGCCGTCTGGGCGGTGCTGGGCCTGGCGTGGCCGGGCTGGGTCGCCGAGCTGCCCGCATACTTGCTGGTCAGCGCACTGGGCGTGGCGATGTCCTACGTCGACCTCCGCGAGCACCGGCTGCCCGACTGGCTCACGCTGCCGGCCCTGGCCGCGGGGGCCGTGGCCCTGGCCGTCGCCGCGGCAGCCACCGGGTCGTGGGCCGACTACGGCCGCGCGTGGGCCGGTGCGGGCGCCACCACGGTGTTCTACCTGGTCCTGGTGCTGATCCGGCCGGCCGACCTCGGGCTCGGCGATGTGAAGCTCGCCGCCGCGGTGGGTCTCCTGCTCGGCTGGCTCGGATGGTCGTACGTCGTGCTGGGGATCTTCCTCGCCTTCGTGCTCGGTGGGCTGGCCGGCATCATCCTGCTGGCGCTCCGCAAGGTGAAACGCCGCACCGCGCTGCCGTTCGGGCCGTTCATGCTCGCCGGAATGATCGTGGCCGTGGTGTGGGGAGCGCCGATCATCGACGCCTACCTCGGCCGCTGAGGAAACGAGCGCCACAAGCGCGTCGCGGTCCCGACTGAACGTAGCGGCGCCGGCCGCTTCACGCTCATCAGAAGTATGAAAGTCATATGGTATGGTATGCGTACAACTTCGCGTGCGGAGAACGCGCCATCCGGACGCGATGGCGACCCGTGGAGGCGGCTCCCGTCGCCCGCCGCGTTCGCCGCCCTTCCAGAGGACGTCACCATGAAGAACACCATGATCATCTCGGCCGTGCGGTTCGCGAGCCTCACCTTCGCGGGGATCTTCGCGGGCGTCCTCGTCTCGGTGCTCGTCGTCGAGCTGTCCCTCCGCGACTTCGATCGTTTCGTGTACACGCAATTTCGCCACGTCGAACTCGTCCGGCTGGACGATCTCGCCACCGTCACGCTCATCCCGGCGATGATCGGGGCGGTAATCCTCGTCGCGGCAAGTGCCAGGCAGGCAGGACGCACGCGCTGGCTGACGTTGGCAGCGGTGCTCATGTTCGTGGTCGTCCTCATCACCACGCTCGCGGTCAACCTCCCCATCAACGCCGATCAACTCACCTGGGAGGTTCAGGCGCCTCCCGCCGACTGGGCGAGCGTGCGCGATAGGTGGCAAGTCGCGCATGCCGTGCGCACCGGTGCAGCCGTGGTCGCCTTCGCGAGCCTCGCTGTGGCGGCGATGGGCGCATCGGCCAGGACTCGCCGAACAGCTCAGGTGCGACCGTCGCGTTCCTGGGCATCGACGAGGCTCTGATCGGGGCGGCTCCAGGCGGCTTCGTACACCGCGAACCCCGCCGCCCGCGCCGCTCGGCACACCTGGACGTCGTCGTCGACCAGCAACGCCACCTCGCCCTGGGTGGCCAGCGCGCGCAACTCGCCCAGCTTGAACAGCCGCGCCGGGCGGCGATCGTCGTCAGGACGCAGGATCAGCCGCCCGCGGGGGAGACCGTGGCCGTCGAGCCAGGTCTGAGTGGTCCTCCGGGTCCGCTCCGGACGTCCGCTCAGGTAGACCACGACGTGTTCACGCGCGAGCTCACCGGCCACGGCCAGCCCTTCCGGATGCGGAGGGTCGGCGTCCATGGCGGCGAAGAACCCGTCCCAGTCCTTGCGCGCGCCCTGGAGGTGGTGGACCCGGTGGCCGACGTCAGCCAGCACGCCGTCGATGTCGATCACCGCGATCGCCCGGGCCATGCCTCAGTCCTCGGGCAGGACGACGTCGTAGCCGGCCGTGTCCAGCGCGGTCAGGATCTGGTCGAGCGCCGCCACGGTGCCGGACCGGTCCCCACCGCCGTCGTGCAGCAACACCACCGACCCGGGACGGATCCGGTCGAGGACGCGGGTGAGCACGGCGTCCGTGCCCGGATTGCTCCAATCGCGTGGGTCGACGGTCCAGTCCAGCGGCGTGTACCCCTCGTCGCGGGCCACCGCCGCAACGTTGTCGGTGACGTAGGTGGCCGGCTGCCGGAAGAACGGCACGTCGGCGTCATCGTCGGCCGCCTCGATGGCGTCGGACGTGCGCGTCAGCTGGGCCCGAATCTGCTGGTCGGTGCGGTCGGCGAGGTGGTTGTCGTGGTCGAAGGTGTGGTTGCAGAGCTGGTGGCCGGCCTCGACGATGTCGCGCACGAGTTCGGGGTTCTCCCGGACCGCCTCGCCGACCACGCAGAACACGGCCTGGACGTCGTGATCGCGGAGAATCCGCAGCACCTGGGGCGTGTACGTGGGGTGGGGGCCGTCGTCGAAGGTGAACGTCACGACGTAGTCGGTGCCGGACGACTCAGGCTTGCCGCTGACGTCGTCCCGGGAGTCGTCCCGGGACGGCTCGGCCGTGGATCCGTCGTCGTCAGGCGGAGGAGTGTCGCCGGAGTCGTCGGTGGGCGACTCGGTGGCGTGCGGGCCGTCGCTGCCAGGCTGGGAAGAATCGGCATCCTCGCGCAGCACACCGACGGCAGCTAGTACGCCGAACAGCAACCCCAGCACGATCGCCATGGGCCACGACACGTTCATCTCACCTCGGAGCCGAGGCCGACGCAGCCGACGTGGCGCGCCACTCGGCACCCTCCTCACCCGGATCGTAAGGCGGGGCGCGAGGCGAAACGATCAGGCGCGCCGTCGGGCCGGAGAGGCGCGCCGCATGGTCGTCAGCCGACCCGACGTCGCCGGGGCGACACCTGCCGGCCGAGCGTCACTGGGTCGGCTGGCCGGGGTGGGGGAGCGTCGTGGTGATGTGGGCGTCGGGGCCGGGATAGACCAGGCCTTCGGCGCCGGTGTCGTCCCACCGCACCAGGTAGGGCGGCGACCCGTCCGGTCCGTGCGCCTCGAGGATCTCGCCGTCGCGGCGATGGGCGCCGACCTTCTGGCTCTCGACCACGATGTGGTCGCCGATGTGTGCGCGCACGTCAGCCTCCTTCGAGGGCGTGTGCTTCCAGCGTCCTCCAGGAACCGGGCCGGGGCAAGACCGTCACGAGGTGAGCGTGAAGCCCTCGTCCAGCCAGCCCGTCACACCGCCGATCATCTTCTTCACCGGGCGTCCGAGGCGGGCGAGCCGAAGCGCGGCCTTGTCGGCTCCGTTGCAGTGTGGGCCCGCGCAGTAGACGACGAACGTCGCATAGGGCGGGAAGCCGGCGAGGTTGCGTTCCACGATCCGTCCGTGGGGGAGATTGATCGCTCCGGCGAGGTGGCCCGCCGCGTACAGCTCGGGGCTACGCACGTCGAGCAGGACGAAGTCGTCGATGCCACGAGTGGTGGCGTCGTGGACGTCCCAGCAGTCGGTCTCGTAGGCGAGCAACGCAGCGTAGTGAGCGGCGGCGTCGTCCGGGGGAGCGGCGGGCGTCGAGGTGACGGCGGACCGGGTCGTCGCGGTCTGGATCGTTGTCATGTCGTCACGCTAAGCCGATGCGAACCGCTGCTGAAGGGGAAATCCACGGACGTGGCGGCGCATGGCCGGTGATTGCCCGGTATGGTCGGGCGATGGCCGCCCAATCTCCTCCGCCGCTGGACGCTCTCGACTGGCGGATCCTCGAAGAGCTCCAGCGCGACGCTCGCCTCCCGGTAGCCGAGCTGAGCCGCCGGGTCGATCTCGGCGCGACCGCCACGGCGGATCGCCTGCGCCGGCTCCAGGACGCCGGGGTCATCGCCGGTTTCCGGGCCGAGCTCGACCTCACCCGGGTGGGCTATCCGATCCTGGCGTTCGTGCGGCTGCGTTACCCCAGCGGGAACTACCGTCCGCTGCACGCGGTCCTCGATCACACTCGCGAGATCCTCGAGTGCCACCACGTCACCGGCGACGACTGCTTCGTGCTGAAGGTGGCGGCGGAGTCGATGAGTCATCTCGAGGAGATCACCGGGCGGCTGGCAACGCTCGGGGGAGTCGCCACCTCGGTGGTGTACTCCTCGCCGTTGCCGTCGCGCGTACTGGCCAGCTCAGAGCGAGGATGAGCTCATGACATCCATCGTGGTCCAGAACATCACCATCGACAGCGCTGATCCGTATCGCCTGGCGCTGTTCTGGAGCGAGGTGATGGGCGCTCCGCTGCACGAGGAGGACCGGCCTGGCGATCCCGAGACGATGGTCGTCCTACCGTCCGAGCCCGTGCTGTTCTTCCAGCGGGT
>DATCVR010000360.1:0-31814 GCA_036566745.1 Jiangellaceae bacterium
GCGGGCTTGGCGCGGTCGGCGGTCAGCGGCATCAGCCGCTTGCCCTCACCGCCGGCGAGAACGATGCCGAGGACGTGCGGTCCCTTCGCCATGTCCGCACTGTACGGGCCGCGCGTACGCCACCCAAGGCATCCCGCGAAAAGGCTGTGTTAAGCATCACGGTCCACGGGAAAGCGGCTGATCGTCACCGTGGTGACGAGTTAACATCACGGCGTGCCCCACCTTGTTCGGCCCCGCGTCGACGTCCACGCCTCCTGGCTCGCGGCGGTCTCCGAACCCGGGTACGACCCACGATGGGCCGACGAACTCGACGTCTCGGGGTTCGCCGCACCAGCACGTTTCGCGCAGTTCGTCGCGGACCAGCTGAACGACGTCGACGAGCACGCTCCCCGCCCGCGCGGCTTCGTCCCCTCCACCCACCTCTGGTACGTCGACGGCGAGGAGTTCCTCGGCCGCCTCTCGATCCGCCACCGGCTCACGCCGTGGCTGCGCGACTACGGCGGCCACATCGGCTACGACGTGCGGCCCAGCGCACGCGGGCGCGGCTACGCCACGGCGATGCTGCGTGAGTCGCTGCCGTGGTGCGCCGAGCTCGGCATCGACCCGGCGCTGGTCACCTGCGACAGCACCAATGTCGCCTCGCGGAAGGTGATCGAGCGGGCCGGCGGGAAGTTCCAGAACGAGTTCGACACCAAGCTGCGGTTCTGGGTGCCCACCGCTGCCTGACCGGCGGCTACCCTGCCGCCATGCGGGTCGGTGTGCTGACGAAGGAGTTCCCGCCGTTCGTCTACGGCGGCGCGGGCGTCCACGTCGACTTCCTGGTGCGTGAGCTGCGCGACCGTCCCGACATCGAGGTCGAGGTCCACGCCGTCGGTTCCCCGCGCGACGGCGCGCACACCTACCCCGAGGACGATCCGCGCCTGGCCGGGGCCAATCCGGCACTGCGGGTGCTCGGCGCCGACGTCGCGATGGCCGCAGCGCTGGGCGAGGTCGACGTCGTCCACTCCCACACGTGGTATGCCAACGCCGCCGGGCATCTCGCCGCCCTGCTCTACGACGTCCCGCACGTGGTCACCGCCCACTCGCTCGAGCCGTTGCGCCCCTGGAAGGCCGAACAGCTCGGCGGCGGCTACCGGCTGTCGAGCTGGATCGAGCGGGCGGCCTACGAAGGGGCAGACGCGGTCATCGCGGTGAGCGAGGGCATGCGCCGCGACGTCCTCGACGCCTACCCCGGGCTCGATGCCGGGCGGGTCCGGGTCGTGCACAACGGCATCGACACCGACGTCTACCGGCCCGACCCCGGCACGGACGTGCTGGCGCGGCTGGGCGTCGACCCGACCCGGCCGTACATCACCTTCGTCGGCCGGATCACCCGGCAGAAGGGCGTCCCGCACCTCCTGCGAGCCGCGCTGGACCTGCCGGCCGAGGTGCAGTTGGTGCTCCTCGCCGGCGCTGCCGACACTCCCGAGCTGGGACGCGAGACCGACGAGCTGGTGGCCCGGCTGCGCGCCCGGCGCACCGGGGTGATCGTGGTCAGCGAGATGCTCCCCCGGCCCGAGGTCCGCCAGGTGCTCAGCCACGCAGCCGTGTTCTGCTGCCCCTCGGTCTACGAACCGCTGGGCATCGTCAACCTCGAGGCCATGGCGTGCGAGACCGCGGTGGTCGCCAGCGACGTCGGCGGGATCCCGGAAGTCGTCGACGACGGCGTCACCGGGCTGCTGGTTCCGTACGACGCCGCCGAGCCGGAGGGCTTCGAGGCAGGGCTGGCCGAGGCGATGACGCGGCTGGTCGCCGACCCGCAGACGGCCCGCCGGATGGGCCGGGCCGGACGCGAGCGGGCGATGGCCGACTTCGCCTGGCCGGCCATCGCCGAGCGCACGGTCGAGATCTACCGATCACTCCGCTGACGCCCAGCCCGTCAGTCACCTCGCTCCGCGGAAGGCGTGAATGCTCGGCCGGACTCGTGCGTCCACCGTCAGATCGCTGCCGCTTCTTGGCCGTGGACGACCAGCGCGTAGATGATCAGCGCGTCGAGGGCGATGACGATCATCGCCCAGATCGGGTACACAGGCAGGATCGCCAGCTGGGCCAGCAGGTTCAGCGCCGCGACGATCACGCCGAGGACGCGGCCCCACAGCGCGCCGCTGAGCACGCCGATACCCGCGATCACCAGCAGTCCGCCCACGATCACGTGGATCCAGCCCCACGTGGTCAGGTCGACCACCAGCACGCCGCCCTCGACGGCGGTGGTGAACGTGTCGTTGAACAGCGCGATCAGACCTTGGAAGGCGTTGAACAGGCCGATGGTCACCAGCATGATGCCGGCGAACCACACCCATCCGACCCAACCCGTCACGGTCTGGCGTTCGGTCATCGGTCCTGTCGTCATGACTCCTCCTTGTTCCGACTCGCGTTGGTTGGCGAGGTCGTCGGGCGTTCGACGGAGCCGGCGGCTTCGTCGATCGTGGTGAACACGTGGTCGAGCACCGCGGTGTCGCCGGCCTGGCGCAACACGTCGCGGACCTGACCGATGTCGCGGACGACCAGCAGCCGCCGGCCGTCGCGCTCGAGTTCCTCCGCGGCGTCGCGGAGCATGTCGGCCGCGGTGACGTCGACCACCGGCACCGTGGAGCAGTCGAGGACCACGGCACGCGCGTCCGTGGCCGCCGCGCGGATCCGCTCGTGCACGGTGTCGGCGTTGGCGAAGAAGATCCCGCTCTCCACCCGGAGCACCGCCACGCCGGGCTGCGGCAGGTTGCCGGGATGCCGCTCGACGTCGGCCCACTGCCCGCGGGTTCCCGGCGCCCCGCCCGGAACCCGGCCGAGCACCGCCACGTGCGGCCGCGACGCCCGGTAGAGCAGCAGGACCAACGAGAGCCCGATGCCGACGGCCAGGCCCGGCAGTGTGCCGAACACGAGCACGCCGAGCAGGGCACCGAGGGCACAGATGAAGTCGGCCCGGGCGGCGTGGCCGTAGATCGAGCTCAGCCGCGCGGTGCTCACCCGGAACAGCCGTCGCAGCGCCGGGACATCAACCAGCTCGATCACCGCGGCGATCACCACGGCAGCCAGCGCCGACTCGGGCAGCTCCTCGAACAGGCCGGTCAGGAAGAGCAGCGTCACCACGGTGAGGACGGCCACCACCAGCCCGGACACCTGGGACCGGGCACCCGCGCCGCCGTTGACCGCAGTCTTGGACAGGCTGCCGTTGACCACCATGCCCGACGTCAGCCCGGCCCCCACGTTCGCGGCGCCGAGCCCGAGCAGCTCGCGATTGGGTTCGATGCGATAGCCGTTGCGCTGGGCGTAGGTCTTGGCGGCGCCCAGCCCTTCGGCGAAGCCCACGAGCATGATCCCGAACGCTCCGGAGAGCAGCAGGGCCACGTCGCCGGTGCCGACGCCCGGCAATCCGATCGCCGGGAGCCCCGACTCCACCTCGCCGACGATCGCGACGCCCCGGTCCTCCAGTCCGAACAGCCCGACGGCCGCGATCCCGACCAACACCGCCACCAGCGAACCCGGCACCAGTGGCGCCACCCGGCGCAGGACCAGCACCAGCGCGAGGCAGACCGTCCCGATCAGGAGGGTCGCCCCATTCGTGTCGTCGAGCGAGGTGATCAGCGACCACGTCTGCTCGAAGACGTTGCCCTCGCCGCCCTCGACACCGAACAGCTTCGGCAGCTGCCCGACGATGATGACCAGCGCCATCCCGACGATGAACCCCTTGAGCACCGGTTCGGAGATGAACTGCGCCAGGAAGCCCAGCCGCAGCAGGCCGGCCACCAGCGCGACCACCCCCACGGCGATGGCCAGCGCGGCGGTCAGCTCCGCGTAGTCGGCGCCGTCCGCCGCGGCGATGTCCGCCACCACGCCGGCGGAGAGCGCGGCGGTCGCCGACATCGGTCCCACGACGAGGTGGCGCGAGCTGCCGAACAGCGGATACAGGATCAACGCCGGGATCGCGGCATAGAGACCCACCACCGGCGACACCCCCGCGATCGAGGCGTAAGCCAGCGCCTCCGGGACGAGCACCGCCCAGACCGTCAGGCCGGCGACGACGTCCCCTCGCAGCCACGCCGGTCGATAGCCACGCAACGTCGGCAGCAACCATCCAGGCATGGCGGCTCCTACCCGGCCAGCCCGGAGATCGCGTCGCCGATCAGCTTGGCGCCGATGACGAGACAGACCGCGGCCATGATCGCGGCGTTGTGCTCGCCCAGCCACTCCTTCAGACCGCTGAGCAGTTCGTCCGCCCGGGCGCCCATGAAGACGTAGATGACCACCGGGACGGCGATGCCGAGCGCCCCGACGAGGACGAACACCGCCAGCGCGACGAACTCCTCGCCGGCCGGGATCCCCGTCTCGACGATCGCCGCGGCCGCTCCCAGGGTCAGGACCAGGTTCTTCGGGTTCACCGCCGACAGCAGGATCGCTGTGCCGGCCGACTTGGGCGCGGTGAACGTGTCGAGAGCCGCCATCCAGCCGGGCATCGTCGCGGGCTGGCCCTCGCGCGGACGCCCCCGCCAGCTCCGGCCCGCGATCAGGAGCATGAGTACACCGAGCGCCAACTTGACCCACGACACCCACGCCGCGGGGCCGTCGTCCTCGGTGGTGTCGGTGCCGCTGGTCGCGAGCAGCACGACCGTCCCGACGGCCGCGAGGCCGAACACCCAGCCCAGCAGGAACGCCAGCCCGTTCGTGCGCGCCCGCGGGGTTCCCAGGATCAGCACGATCGCGATGATCGGCACCGGACTGAGCGCGACCGCCACCGCGAACGGCAGCGTCTGCCCGATCGCCTCACCCATCGCCACTCCCCCGACCGGGGCCGACGCGGCACGACCCCTGCGGTCATGGTGATCGACTTCGGTGGCGGGAGTCCTCACCCGATCCGGGTGAAGCCCGCTCAGGCTCCCGGACCTGTCCGGCGGCTCTTCAGTCGAGGGCGAAGGGGCCGCCGCGGCGGAGAGGGAGGCGCGGCCGCCAGGGCGTCCGGGACCGCCCGACCGGCGATGGCGGCGAGCTCACGCCGGTAGGCGTAGCCGAACACGACCTTGAGGGTGGCCGCGACCGGCAGCGCGATGATCGCCCCCACGAATCCGGCGACCGCGCCCCCGAACAGCACGGCCAGGAACACGGTGATCGGACTGAGTGACACGGCCGAGGCGAACACCCGGGGCGCCACCAGGAGATTCTCGATCTGCTGGTACACGATGAAGAAGATCACCACGGCGACCGCGGTGCCGGCCCCGACCGTGAGCGCCACCGCGGTGCAGATGATCGCCCCCAGCGTCGCTCCCACTTGCGGCACCGCGTCGAGCACGGCCACCACCAGGCTGAGCAGGGCCGGGTACGGCATGCCCACCGCGAGGAAGAAGAGCCCGGAGGCGATCCCCGCGCAGGCGCAGATGCCGAGCTGGCCGGTGACGTAGCCGCCGATGCGCCGCAGCGACTCGGCGACCACGCGGACCCGCTCCTCGTCGCCTGCCGCGCGGCCCGCGAACGCCTTGATCCTCGGCAGCGCCAGCATGAGGTAGACGGTGATCGCGCCGACGGTGAACGCGGTGAAGACGCCGCTCAGCAGGCCGGCCAGGACGCCCAGCACGGCGCCGAGCGACTCGGCCGCCAGGCTCGCGAGGTTCTCGATGGCCGCGCGCAGCTCGTCCTGCACCTCCGGGCTGGCGAGGAACTCGGCCAGCGAGGAATCGCCGAAGCGCACCGCAAGGCGGTCGAGCAGCTCGGGGATGCCGGCCACGAACTCCGCGGTCTGCCCGATCGCCGGACGGATCGCGAGGATCACGAACACCGCCAGCCCGATGACGATGGCCAGCACGACGACGAGGACCGCAGAGCCGCGCCGCATCCGTCGCTCGAGCCCCTGGACCAGCGGATCCAGCCCCGCCGCCAGCAGAAACCCGATGAGCACCATAAGCAGCACGCCGCGGGCGGCCCAGGCGAGGGCGGCCAGCGCGGCGACTCCGATGACCACGGCCGTGGCCTGGGCGTAGTGCCTCATCGGCGGCAGGAACCGGGGCGGATCGGGCCGGGGCGGCACGGCCTCGCCCACGTCGCGGTCGGAGTCCACCCCGGTCACAGCAGGCCGAGGTGGCGAGCCTGGTCCACCGCCTCACGCCGGGTGGCGGCGCCGAGCTTGCGGTACACCGCCTTGAGGTGGGTCTTGACGGTATTGACACTCACGACATGGGCGTCGGCGATCTCGCGCAGCGACAACAACGACGGCAGGTCGCGTAGCAGGTCGAGCTCGCGCGCGGTCAGCGACTCGGCCTCGCTTCCGAGGTCGGTGCCCGAGTCCGGATCGGCACCGACCGCCAGGACGTCGGCGACGAAGTCCTCGTAGCCCGCGAACCGGCCCCGGTTGCGCACGAGCAACGAGCGCACCCGCGGCGTGGCATCGGCGAGACAGCGGGTCATGCCGAGCGGGGCCGCCATCTCGAGCGCCCGCCGGACGGCGGCATGGGCCCGCGCGGGCTCGCCGGCATGGTCGGCGACATGTGCCGCGCAGACCTGGGCCGTGATCCGGGACGACACCGCCAGGCACTCCTCCTCACCGGCGAGAACCGGCGCCAGCTCCACCCGGGCAGCGGACTCGCGGCCCTGGCGAACGTGGACCGTGGCCCGCAGGACGCGCACGTCGGCGGCGTCGGCACCGAGCACGATCGAGGCCCGCTCGACCACGTCCGCGGCCCAGCCCAGGTCCCCGCGCCGCTGCGCCAGACCGAGCTCGACACCGAAGGCCGTGGCCACGCACGACGGAGGCATCCGCTCCCAGGAGCCGGTCGCGGCCCGCAGCGCCTCGACCGTGCGAGGACGCGGCACCGCGGCCGTGCTGGCGGCGATGGTGGTGATCGAGCTCATGAACCCGGCCACAGTGGTGGTCAGCGGGTCCCAACCCGGCTCCACCATGCTCGCGGCCACCGCCGCGCTGGTCGCCGCCGTGGGCTCGTCGCAGGATTGCCAGGCGACCAGCGCCAGGGCGGCGTGGGCGAACGCCACGCCCGGGAGCGAGGTCCAGCCATGGGTCGCGGCGAACTCGACGGTCTCGTCGGCACGTTCGGCCATCGCGACCACGTCGCACCGGATCGCGGCCACCGCACAGAGCTGGGCCATGCACTCGAGCAACAGGTGGTCGTGGCCGTCGCGGCGCGCGAGGCGGCTCACGGCGATCAGCCCGGACTCGGCGCGCGCATAGTCGCCCATGGGAGCCCAGGCGCAGGCCTGTGCCGTCGAGGCCAGCAGCTGGACGTCCGGGTCGACCGCCAGGCGTCCCCCCAGGGCCGACAGCAGCTCGGCGATACGTTCCGGCGGCTCGCCGCCCAGGCACGACGCGCCCAGAGCGGCAGCGGCACGGATCACCCCGAAGTCCGGGTCGGCGTCGAGGGAGGGATCGCGCGACGCCGCGTCGAGTTCACGGCAGGCAGCGGCGTGGTCACGATCGGAGAGGGCGACGAGCGCGGCCACCAGCGGCACTGCGCCGTCGCGCCGCACCTCGGGCGGCAAGTGGTCGATCAGGGGCCGGACCGCGTCGGGGCCGTCGGCGAGCAGTATCCGGACGCCATGGCGGCCGATCAGCTGAACTGCCCGCGGCCAGTCGTCACCTGCCACGGCATGTTCGATCGCGGCAGCCGGGCGCCCGGTCCGGGCGAACCACTCGGCTGCGGCGACGTGCATCCGAGTGCGCTGGCCGACGTCGCGACGGGCCGACTCGGCCAGTAAGTAGGTGCGGAGCAACGGGTGACAGGCGTAGGCACCGGGTAGGTGAGCCACCGGCTGGACCAGCGCGTTGTCGGCTTCGAGCCGGTGGAGCAGCTGTCCCGCATCGGTGCGGCCGGAGAGCCATCCGGCCAGCTCGGCGTCGACGACGCCGACGACGGCGGTCGCGAGCAACAGGTCGAGGACCTCCGGGCGGATCCGCCACAGCACCTCGGAGACGAGGTAGTCCGCCACGGCATGATCGTCGCCGGCGAAGTTCGCGACGAACTTCGCCGGATCGTCCTCGTGGACCAGTGCCGCGGCCGCCAGCATGAGCCCCGCCGCCCACCCCTCCGTCCGTTCGAGCAGGACGTCGACGTCGGCGTCGTCGAGGTGCACGTCGTGACCGCTGAGCAGCGCTTCGGCTTCGTCGCGCTCGAAGGCGAGATCGGCCATCCGGACCTGGCTGGCCAGGCCGTCGAGCTGCAGGCGGGGCAGGAAGGCCGGCAAGGTGAACCGCGCGCCGACGACGATGCGGAACCGGGCGGATGCGCGGCCGGTCAGCGCCGCGAGCGCCTCGAGAGCCGCCTTGCCCGCGAGGTCGTGTGCGTCGTCGATGACCAGCCACAGTGGACGATCCAGCGACTCGACCGCCGCGCTGAGCGCGCCCGCGACCCCCTGGGCACCACCCCGCCCCAGCCGTCGCAACCCACCGAGCGCCGCGGCCGGGTGACTTTCCTCCGCCGCCGCCCGGATCGCCGCGATGACGTCCGGCAACAGGGCCTTGGGGGCGTCGCCGCGCTCGACGTTCACCGAGGCGACGAGCTCTCCCCTGGCCATGCGCCGCTGCGACCACTGCCGCAGCAGGGTGGACTTCCCGGAACCAGCAGGCGCCGACACCACGATCACGCGCACGCCGCGCTCGACGTCAGTCTCGATCCGGTCGAGGAGCCGGCCGCGCTCGACCGACGGCATCTGGGGCACGCTGACCGGCACGTCGGGTCCTTTCCCCCGAAACGACCACTAAGCCGCAACGGTAGTGGAGCCCGGCGATCTTCATCATCAAAACGGACAATTTTCGGATCGATCCAGGCCCTCACCTCACCCGAGCCGGGTGAAGCCCGGAGCATCGCTCGTCCGTCACGCTGAAGCCTGCCGACGCCGACTCGGGGAGGTGACCGGATGAGGTACGAGTTCCTCATCGCCGGGAGCGTCTCGGAGACGGTCCAGGCTGCGTTCCCCGAACTGCACACGACCGCGGCGCCGGCCGGCGGAACCGCCATGTACGGCCCCGTCGAGGACCTCACCCACCTACGTGAACTCCTCGTCCGTTTCGACGACCTGGGCGTGACGGTCGTGGAGATGAGGCGTCTTCCGGACTGACCGAAGGAGCACGCGCATGCCCACACCGTTCAAGGGCGTCATCAACCTCGACATTCGCGACTCGACACCGGACTGGGAGCCCTTCGTGGCCGACAAGGCTCCTCCGGGATCGCCCAACGTCCTGATCGTGCTGTACGACGACATCGGGCAAGCGGCCTGGTCGCCCTACGGGGGCCGGATGCTCGTGGGACGTGGGCGAGGAGACCACCACGGCTGGCGCGGCGAGTGCGCCCGCTCACGTGATCGTGATGCGGGTCGACACGCCTCTGTACACGGCCAACGTCAGGTCCGTTCACGAGGCGCTCCAGCATGCGGTCACCGAGACGCCCGGGACTCGCGCGCTGGTGCTCGACGCCAGCCGGTCGGCGCGGCTGAGCGTCACCGTCATGGACGAGCTCCGGCAGCTCGGACGGGAGCTGGCCGACCTGGGCGTCACGGCCTACGTCGCGGCGCTACCGCCGGACGCGCTCGCGATGGTCCGGCGCACCCGCTGGTGGCCGGGGCTCGAGCGCGAAGGCCGGGCGGCGGAGAGCGTCGCCGACGCGGTTGCGGCCGCCGAAGCGGCCCTACCCGAGGTGACCGGCGGGGGTTCACCCGGTTCGGGTGATGAGCCCGTTCGGTACACCGATGGACGATGACGACGGACGTCGGTAGCCACTCGGCGCTCACGACGTCAGCGACGACCGACGAAGGGATTACCGTGGCCACTCTGACCGTCTGGAAGTTCGAGGACCCCACCGGCGCCGACCAGTCCGTGACGCTCCTCGAATCGCTGCAGAAGCAGGAGCTCATCCAGATCCACGACGCCGCGACGGTGTCGTGGGACCCCGCGAAGAAGAAGCCGAAGACGCGCCAGCTCGCGAGTCTCACCGGTGTGGGCGCGCTGGGCGGCGCCTTCTGGGGGATGCTGTTCGGGCTGATCTTCTTCATCCCGCTGATCGGAGCAGCCATCGGTGCGGCGGCCGGCGCGCTGGGCGGCTCACTGGCCGACGCCGGCATCGACGACGACTTCATCCGGCAGGTCCGCTCGGAGGTCACACCGGGGACATCGGCCCTGTTCGCCCTGACCAGCGGCGCCGTGCAGGACAAGGTGGTCACCGCGTTCCAGGACGCCGGACTGCGACCCCAGCTGATCCACACCAACCTCTCGACCGAGCAGGAGAACGCGATGCGCGAGGTCTTCGGCGAGAACTGAGAGGACGATCCGGCACGGTGATTCGGTGGCGCGTTCCGGCCGTGAGGGCGACCGGGACGCGCCGACGATCACATCGGGACCGGGCCTGGGCCCGACGCGAACCCGGCGGCGCCCTCGGCCACCGCGACCACGTCGAACGTCTCCTGCAGAATCGGTGACGACCCGATCAGCTGCGAACCCGGTGAGCCGTCGGCGCTGGCGGCGAAGGCCGCGGCGAACTGGTCACGGGCCTCGGCCGTCGCGAACACGTAGGTGCCCTCGAACCACTCCCCCGACCGGGTGCGCCACGTCTTGAACCGCAGCCCGTCCATGGCCGAGAACCTGGCCAGCGAGGTGCCGTGGACGTAGTCGCGCAGGGCCTCGTCGACGCCGTCCGGGGCATCGGCCAGCGACCAGCGCACCGTCAATCCGTACATGGACCCTCCAGCTCTCGTTGATCTTGGAGTTTCTGTCGAGTTGCGGGGTGAAATGCCCGATCGATCCCGCCGAAACTCCAAGATCAACGAGGAGTCGCCGCGATGGCGGACTCGAGCCAGTACAGCAAGGCCCGCGTGCCGAACGCCGTGCCGCCCTTGACGACCTCGTCCTTGTCCTTGTCGGCCCGGCCCGGCCCCGCGATGTCGAGATGGGCCCAGGGCACGTCGCGGGCGAAGCGTTCGAGGAACAGCGCCGCCGTGATGGACCCTCCGCCCATCTTGGTCGTCTCGACGTGGGCGATGTCGGCCACCTCGGAGTCGAGCGAGCGGCGGTAGTCGTCGACCAGAGGCATCCGCCACAACCGCTCGCCCGCAGCCTCGCCCGCGGTGGCGAGGGACTCGGCCAGGGCGTCGTCGTTGGCGTACAGCGCGGCATGCCCGCGGCCGAGCCCGACGGTGGCCGCGCCGGTCAGGGTGGCGACGTCCACGATGGCCGTGGGGTCGAGCTCGGCCACCGCGTAGGCGATGGCGTCGGCCAGGACCAGCCGGCCCTCGGCGTCGGTGTTGAGCACCTCGACCGTGGTGCCGTCGAACTGCCGGATGACGTCGCCAGGGCGCTGCGCGGAGGCGCCGGGCATGTTCTCGGCTGCCGCGACCAGACCGGTGACCCGCACCTCGACGCCCAGCGACGCCAGCGCGGACATCACGCCGATGACCACCGCCCCACCGGACATGTCGGTCTTCATCGGCACCATGGCCTCGCGCGGCTTCAGCGAGAGCCCGCCGGTGTCGTAGGTGATGCCCTTGCCGACCAGCACGACGTGGGGCGTGGTGTCGTCAGCGGCGGGGGGCTCGTAGCGCAGGGCGATCAACCGCGGTCCGCGCGCCGAGCCCATGCCCACGGCAGCGATGCCGCCGAAGCCCTCGGCGACCAGCGCCTTCTCGTCGCGGATGCGGACATCGAGGCCGGCGTCCTTGCCGACGGCGCGGGCCTGCTCGGCCAGCCAGGCGGGGTCCTTGACGTTGGAGGGGGTGTGGACCAGCTCGCGGGCCAGCCACCCGGCTGCCGCGATCGCGCGGGCGGTCGCCACGACGCCGGCGCGGGCGTCGTCGGTCTCGACCAGGACCAGCGTGGACATCGGCGCCCGGGCCTCGTCGACCGGGGTCGAGCGCCACTCGCGCACCGCGAACGTCGCCAGCACCGCACCCTCGACGAACGCCCGCAGCCCGGCGTCGTCCGAGGCGGCGACGGCGGTGGTGGCCAGCCGGGCGACGCCTCGGGAGGTTCGGGCCAGCGCCGCGCCGGCCCGTCGGCACGCCGCCGGAGAGCCGTCGCCGAGCCCCACGAGCACCACGCGGTCGATGTCGACCTCGCCGTCGACGCTCGCCGCACCCCGCCCGGCGTCGAACACCGGAACCGAGACGATCTCGCCGGCCTTGCCGGTGGCTCGGTCGCGGTCGATCGCGGCGAAGAGGTCGACGCCCAGAGCATCGACGACCTCGGCCGCACCGCTGCCGAGCCAGGGCGCGGAGTCGTCGTCGCCCGGCCACATGGGCACGGCCAGGACCGTGGCCTCGGAGTCGAGCAACGCGCGGTGATCGACGGCGACGTCCGTGGCCCAGCGGTGCTTGTCAGCCGGCACAACGCCTCCTAGGCGGCATTCAGGATGTTCTCGACGAGCTACGTGCACAGTACGGCCCCGCCCGATGCCGTGACATCGGACGGGGCCTTACCCGTTCAGCGCGCCGGCTCTCTAACCGACGACATCTTTCAGCGCATCACCCAGCGCGTTGGCCTCATCGACCGAGAGCTCGACGACGAGGCGCCCGCCACCCTCGAGTGGGACGCGCATGACGATGCCACGCCCCTCCTTGGTGACCTCGAGCGGCCCATCGCCAGTCCGCGGCTTCATTGCCGCCATCCGCGCACCCCTTTCCTATCTCAGGCGCGCACGAACCACCTGGTTTGCCAGGAGGCGTCGCCGTGCGCGTCACGATGGAGGTCATTATCCCGCATGACGGACGGTCACGGGAGACCGCGGTCGACGTCGTGTCGGTGGCACCAGGCAGGATGAACGGTGTGAACGCCCGCTCCGCGCTGTTCGACCTCTTCGGCGACCATGTCCGCCCACGTGGCGGCAGTGCGCGCGTCGCGGCACTGGTCATGTTGCTCGAACCCCTGGGCGTGGCCGCGCCCGCCGTGCGCACCGCCGTCTCCCGCATGGTCAAGCAGGGTTGGCTCACCCCGGTGCGGGTCGACGGCGCACCCGGATACGCCCTCACCCCCCGAGCCGTCCACCGGCTCGAGGACGCCGCCGCCCGCATCTACCGCACCGACGGCGCCGCCGCCTGGGACGGCCGCTGGCACGTCGTCGTCCCGGCCCGCTCCGGCGACCGCTCCAGCCGCGAGCGCCTGCGCAACGGCCTGGCCTACCTCGGGTACGCCCCGGTCGGCGACGGCACCTGGATCGCCTCACGGCCGTCGCCCGAGCTCGAGTCGCTCCTCCGCGCCGAGGACACCCACGCCGAGCGCTTCCACGCCCGCCACCAGGGCGACGACGCCGAGCTGGTGCGGCGGGCGTGGGATCTCGACGCCATCGGCCGGGCCTATCGTCGCTGGCTGGGCGAGGCGCGCACCCTCGTGGCCGACCTCCCCGACGCGCCCGAGGACGAACCCGCCTTCGCCGCCCGCAGCCGCCTGGTCCACGAGTGGCGCAAGTTCCTGTTCACCGACCCCGGGCTGCCGCGCGAGCTGCTGCCGGACCACTGGCCCGGCGACGAAGCCGCCGGGTTCTTCGACGCCGAGTCCACCCGCTTGTTGCCCGCCGCCAACCGCTACGTCGACCGGTGCCTGGCCGGCGACCGCGGCTGAGCCACGAAAGGAGTCGCCCGTGCCCCCCGTCCTGTACGACGTCGGCGACGGCGTCGCCACCCTCACCTTCAACCGGCCCGAGGCCATGAACAGCCTCGACACAGCCACCAAGGTCGCCCTCCGCGACCACGTCGCCGAGGCCGCCGCCGACCCCGCCGTCCGCGCCGTCCTGCTCACCGGGTCGGGCCGGGCCTTCTGTGTGGGCCAGGACCTCAAGGAGCATGCCGAGGCGCTGGCCACGGGCGACTCCGGGCTCGGCCGCACCGTCGTCGACCACTACAACCCCACCGTCGCCGCCCTGGCCGCCATGCCGAAGCCGGTGGTCGCCGCGGTCAACGGCGTCGCGGCGGGTGCCGGAGCGTCGTACGCCTTCGCCTGCGACTTCCGGGTCGTCGCCGACTCCGCCGGCTTCAACCTCGCGTTCGCCGGCATCGGGTTGTCCAGCGACACCGGGTCGTCGTGGACGTTGCCGCGCCTGGTGGGCTGGGCCAAGGCGCGTGAGCTTCTGCTCTTCCCGCGCACCGTCCCCGCCGCCGAGGCGCTCGACCTCGGCCTGGCCACCGAGGTGGTTCCTGCCGACCAGGTGCTGAGCCGCGCCACCGAGCTGGCCCAGCAGCTCGCCGAGGGCCCCACCGTCGCCTACGCCGCGATCCGCCGGGCACTGGCCTTCTCCGCCACCCACACATTCGACGAGTCGCTGGCCTTCGAAGCCGAGATGATGCAGCTCACCGGTGAGACCGAAGACCACCGCAGCGCGGTCGAGGCGTTCCTCGGCAAGCGGAAGCCCCGGTTCGATGGCCGCTGACGACCCGCTCGGCGGCGCCGTCGCGGGGCCTGACGGCGCGCCCCGGTGCCCCTGGGCGCTCGGCACCCCCGACTACCTCGCCTACCACGACGACGAATGGGGCCGGCCGGTCCACGGCGACGTCGCGCTCTACGAACGACTCACCCTCGAGGGGTTCCAGTCCGGGCTGTCCTGGCTGACGATCCTGCGCAAGCGCGAGGGCTTCCGCGCCGCGTTCGCCGGGTTCGACCCCGGCGTCGTCGCCGGCTTCGACGACCACGACGCCGCCCGGCTCCTGACCGACGCGTCCATCGTCCGAAACCGGATGAAGATCGCGGCCACCATCACTAACGCCCGCGCGCTGGTCACGCTGCGCGACACCGAGGGCGACGGCGCACTCGACCGGCTGATCTGGTCGTTCGCGCCACCGGCCGACTCGCGCCCCGCACCTGCCACGCTCGCCGACGTCCCCGCCGTCACCCCCGAGTCCACGGCGCTGGCCAAGGCGCTGAAGAAGCGCGGCTTCGTCTTCGTCGGCCCCACCACCGCCTACGCCACCATGCAGGCGGCCGGGCTGGTCAACGACCACCTCGCCCACTGTGTGGCCCGGAACGGCCGCCCCCACCACGGTTGACCCACACCCGTGGGTCAGGCTCGTGGCGACCCGGGCCAGCCGGAGCTCGGGCCGGGGGTGTGCGGCGCCTGGGTGGACTCCAGCTCGGCGATGCGCCGCTCGCGGTCGGCCAGCTCGTCGCGGACCCGCCGGAGCACGCCGTCGACCTGGTCCATCCGGTATCCGCGCAGCGCCACGGTGAACGTGACGCGGTCGAGGTCGGAGGCCCGCAGGTCGCCCGGCGGCAGGCCCGGCTCGGGGAGCGTGGCGGATTCGTCCCCGAGCACCTCGGCGCGGCCGGCCACGACCGCGACGACGGCGAACAGCACGAGTGCGCCCACAGCGACGAAGACGAGGTACATGGCCCGATGGTCCCATGTCCCCGCCCTCGCGCGCTCGCGTGGCCCGTGCGATTCTTGACTCGTCAGCTATCAGGAGGAGGACGGCCGTGACGTCGCTTCGCCTGGGCCCGCGACGCTTCGCCCCCGGCGATCTCGCGGTGATGGCCATCGTCAACCGCACGCCGGACTCCTTCTTCGACCGGGGCGCCACCTTCGCCTTCGACGCCGCACGCCGGCGGGTCGACCACGTGATCTCCGAGGGCGCCGAGATCGTCGACATCGGCGGCGTCAAGGCCGGACACGGCCCCCACGTCAGCGAGGCCGAGGAGATCGACCGGACGGCCGGGCTGGTCGAGGCGGTCCGCGCCGACCACCCCCACACCGTCATCAGCGTCGACACCTACCGGGCCCGGGTCGCCGAGGCACTGTGCGAGGCCGGAGCCCACCTGGTCAACGACACTTGGGCCGGCGCCGACGCCGGCCTCGCCGAGGTGGCCGCCCGGCACGACGCCGGCCTCGTCTGCAGCCACACCGGCGGGCAGGCGCCTCGGACCGACCCCCACCGGGTCAACTACGCGGACGTCGTGGGCGACGTCGTCGCGCACACGACAGCCCTCGCCGAGCGGGCGGTCTCCGTGGGTGTGCGGCGCGACGCGATCCTGGTCGATCCCACCCACGACTTCGGCAAGAACACCTACCACTCCCTCGAGCTGACCCGGCGGCTGGACGAGCTCGTGGCCACCGGCTGGCCCGTGCTGGTGAGCCTGTCGCGTAAGGACTTCGTCGGGGAGACCCTCGACCTCCCGGTCGGCGAGCGACTGTCCGGGACCCTCGCGGCCACGGCCGTCTCCGCCTGGCACGGCGCACGCGTCTTCCGAGCTCACGACGTTGCGGCCACCCGTCACGTCCTCGACATGGTGGGGTCGATCAAGGGCCATCGCCCGCCCGCGGCCCCGAAGCGCGGCCTGGTCTGACGCCGCCCTCACGAGCGCGCCCCGGACCCTCAGGAGCCTGAGCTAAGGCGCTGGCCACTGTCCTGGCCCCTCCTTAGGTACCCACGCAGCCCCGGCACCCCGTATCTAAGGCCACCCACTCGCCCAAGATGCGGTGGCTTCCCGATGTGACGACCACCCCCTCAGGACGAATCTCGTAGATGTCAGCGCAGAGCGTCCAACGAAGAGGTCACGATCATGTCCAGCGAATACATCCACCAGCTCCTCCACAACGACCGCGCCAACCGGCTGCAGGCCGCCGCGGCCGCCGACCGCCAGGTCCGCCAGGCCGGTCGGGGCCGGTTCCTGTCGAGGTCGTCGAAGAGCGCCGCGGTAGCGCCTGAACGATCCGTGCGGGTGCCGCGCCCCCGGCCCAGTCCGGAGTCCACCAGCGAGACGGCCTCACGCACCGTGGACGAACCCAGCCGGCGGGCGGCGTAGCGCGAGTGCGCGCCAGGCCGTCCGGTCGGCGAGTTCGTCCACCCGATGAGTTCCGCCGCCCGGGGATTTCCGTCCGTCAGCCGAGTTCGTCCGCGAGATGAGTTCGTCCACCGCGAAAACCCATCGGCCCCTGTCGGTTCCGGGTGGCACGATGGGGGCCGTGGTCCTGCCCCTTTCCGGCGTCGTCGCCGGTCCCGCACTGGTCGGCCGTCGTGCCGAGCTGGACGTGTTGCGGTCGTCGCTCCAGGCGGCCTCCGACGGCCAGCCGGTCACGGTGGTCGTGGGGGGCGAGGCCGGGGTGGGCAAGACCCGCCTGGTCGCCGAGTTCGCGGCGGAGGCGGCCGAGTCCGGCGCTCGGGTCGTGGTCGGCCAGTGCGTCGAGCTCGGCGGCGAGGGCCTGCCCTACGCACCCATCGTCGGTGCGCTGCGCGACATCGTCGCCCAGATCGGCGCCGACGCCGTCCTCGAGCTCGCCGGCCCCGGCGGCGAGGCGCTGCTGAGGTTGCTGCCCGAGCTGGGCCCGCCCGCCGCCGGGCCCGAACACGACGACGGCCGCGGCCGGTTGTTCGAGGTGGTCACGGTGCTCCTCGAGCGGGTGGCGGCCGATCGTCCATTGTTGCTGGTCATCGAGGATCTTCACTGGTCCGACGGCTCCACGCGCGACCTCCTGCGCTTCGCCGTCCGCGGCCTGCGGACCGCACCCATCGTCGTCGTCGCCACCTATCGCAGCGACGAGATCAACCGCGCCCACCCGCTCCGGCCGTTCCTGGCCGAGCTCGACCGCATCCGCTCGGTGCACCGGCTCGACGTCCCCCGGCTCTCCGAGCCCGAGGTGGGCGAGCAGCTGGCCGGCATCATCGGCTCCGCGCCGTCCCCGCGGCTCACCACGCGCATCTTCGAACGCAGCGAAGGGTTGCCGTTCTTCGTCGAGGAGCTCGCCGGTGCCGAGGCCGACGACGCCACCGCGCCGTTCCCCGACTCCCTGCGCGACCTCCTGCTGGTCCGCACCGAACAGCTCTCCGAGCCCACCCAGGACGTCCTGCGGGTGATGGCCGTGGGCGGCAATCGCGTCGACCACGCCCTGCTCGAGCTGGTCGCCGACCTCGACGCCCCCGCGCTCGACACCGCCATGCGCGAAGCGGTGTCGGCCAATGTCGTCCGGGTCGATGACGAGGCCTACGTGTTCCGCCATGCGCTGTTGCGCGAGGCGCTCCACGACGACCTCCTGCCCGGCGCCCATGCTCGCGTCCACGGCCGCTACGCCGACACCCTCGAACATCATCCCGAGCTGGTCACCGACGGTTCGGTGGCGGCCAAGACGGCCCCGCACTGGCACGGCGCCCACGAGCTCGAACGCGCCTTCCGGGCCCGGCTCCAGGCTGCTGACGACGCCTCCAGCCGCTACGCGTTCTCCGAGACCCAGAAGATGCTCGAGGGGGCGCTCGAGCTGTGGCACCGCATGCCCGACCCGATCGCGATGTCCGGTGGCGACCGCGCCGACCTCCTGCTGCGGACCGCCCAGGCCGCGGCCGACGCCGGCGAGCCCGAGCGGGCGCTCAGCCTGGTCGAGGCCGCCCTGGCCGAGCCCGTGGTGACCACCGACCCGCTGCGGCTCAGTGACGCCTTCGTCCGCCAGGCCCGGCTGCTCAGCGACCTCGGCCGCCCCGAGACCATGAGCGTGCTGTACCACGCGCTCGAGCTCACCCCGGCCGAGCCGATGTCGGTGCCACGCGCCCGGCTGCTGGTCATGCTGGCCGCCCGCCACCTGATGGAGGGCCGGTACGTCGAGTCCGACCGCGCCGCGGTCGAGGCCGCCGCCGCCACGTCGTCGTTGGGCCTGGTCGACGACGAGTTCCGGGCCCACCACGTCCGCGGGCCCGCGCTCATCCACCAGGGACGCATCGCCGAGGGCTTCACCGAGCTCGATCAGGCCCGGCAGCTCGCCGGCGACGACGCCCGGCTCCTGGTCGGCTACCACATCAACGGCTCGGACTCCCTCCACCTGCTGGGGCGTTACTCCGAGTCGGCCGAGCTCGCCCGGGCCGGCATCAAGCGTGCTCGCGAGATCGGGCTGGGACGCAGCTTGGGTGCGATGCTGGCCGGCAACGCCGCCGAACCGCTGCTCGCGCTCGGCGACTGGACCGAGGCCGAGCAGCTGATCACCCGCGCCCTCGATCTCGCCCCGCCCGCCCGCCACCTCTGGCAGCTGCTCTGCCTGCGGGCGTGGCTCAGGCTCTGGCAAGGCGATCTCGACGACGCCGCACGTTCACTCGAGGAGGTCAAGGAGCGCACCGCCCGCCGTCACCCCGGCCCGCAGTACGTCGTGCCCATCGCCCGCATCAGCGCCGAGCTCGCCCTCGCCGACTCCGACGCCGCCACGGCGTGGCGGGCCGTCCACGACATCCTCCAGGAGGGCCGGGCCGGCATCCCGGGCTACGACTTCCCGCTCCTGGCTGTGGGTGCCCGCGCGCTCGGCGCCCTGGCCCGGGCCGGCGTCGAGGTGCCACCCGAACACGTCGCTCTCCTCCGCGAGGTCTCGGACTCGCTCGGCGACTGGGGCGACGCCGCCTTGTGGCGGTCCGTCGTCGAGGCCGAGCTCGTCGACGGCCCCGACGAATGGCTCCAGGTCATCGCCGCCGTCGAGGCTGCCGAGGGCCCGGCCCACCTGCGTCCGTACGCGTCGTTCCGGCGCGCCCAGCTCCTGGCGGCGGACGGCGAGCGCGACGGCGCGGCCACGGCACTGCTCGCAGCCGCCGAGGGCGCCGACGCTCTCGGCGCCGGGCTGCTTCGTGGCTGGATCGACGATCTGGCCAGGCGCGCCCGCATCACCCTCGACGGGTCAGCCCAGGGCGCGGCGGCTGCCGATCCGGGTCATGGCCTGACCACCCGTGAGCTCGAGGTGCTCCGGCTGATCGCCGCCGGGCGGACCAACCGCCAGATCGGCGAGGAGCTGTTCATCAGCGCCAAGACCGCCAGCGTCCACGTGTCCAACATCCTGACCAAGCTCGGCGTGTCCGGTCGCGGCGAGGCCGCGGCCGTCGCGCACCAGAGCGGCCTGGTCGGCGACGAATCCCGACGCCCCGCCTGAGCGCGCAGCGGCCGGGCCCGCGTCGGCGCGAGCCCGGCCGTCGCCCGCGTCAGTTGACCGGGCCGCCCACGCCGAGGTGGTCGGGGTCGTCCAGCTCACCCGGCGGACGGTTCATGCGGCGGTTGACCACCCAGGTGACCAGCCACAACACCACGCCGATGCCGAGCAGCACACCGGCGATGCGGTACTCCTGCGGGTCGCGGTCGATGAGGGGCGAGGCCAGGTAGGCGCACACGATCGCGCCGATCACCGGCAGGATCGTCGGCGTGCGGAAGTGGCGATGTCCGACGTCGTCGCGGCGCAGCACCAGCACGGCGATGTTGACCACGGTGAAGACGGCCAGCAGCAGCAGCGCGGTGGTCCGGCCCAGGGCGGGCACCTCGCCCACGAAGCTGATGAGGCCGAAGGCCAGCAACGTGGTGAAGATGATCGCGATCCACGGCGTGCGGCGGGTGCGGTGGACCCGCCCGAGCGGCCCGGGCAACACCCGCTCGCGACTCATCCCGTACACGAGCCGGCTGGCCATGAGCATGTTGATGAGCGCGGAGTTCGCCACGGCGAACATCGTGATGAAGGCGAAGATGCTGATCGGGAAGCCGGGCGCCCCGGCCTCGACCACCTGGAGCAACGGCGTGTCGCCCTCGCCGAGCTGGTCGACCGGCACGAGGGCCACCGCGGAGACGGACACCAGGATGTAGATCAGCCCGGTGATGACCAGGCCGGTGAGCATGACCTTGGGGAAGATGCGCGACGGTTCTTTGCACTCCTCGGCCATGTTGACCGAGTCCTCGAACCCGACCATCGCGAAGAAGGCAACCGCCGTGGCCGCCGACACCGCCCCGAAGATCCCTTGACCGGGGGCGGCCTCGAACTCGGTGACGCGGGAGAGGTCGCCTTCTCCGCCGCCCACGGCCCACAGCCCGATCATGATGATGATCAGCAGGCCGGAGAGCTCGACACAGGTGAGCAGGACATTGGCCTTGACGCTCTCGCCGACGCCCCGGAAGTTCACCAGGGCCACCAGCGTGATGAAGCCCAGGGCCACCAGCGTGACCCCGATGCCCTCGCCCAGCGAGAGGTCGAAGGCCTCGGCGAGGTTCGAGGCGAACGCCCGCGACGCCGTGGACGCGGACGTGATGCCCGAGGCCATGACCGTGAACGCCACCATGAACGTCACGAAGTGGATGCCGAAGGCCTTGTGGGTGTACAGCGCGGCACCGGCGGCCTGCGGATACTTCGTCACCAGCTCGAGGTAGCTGAACGCGGTGAGGATGGCGACGATGAACGCGGCCAGGAACGGCAGCCAGGCCGCGCCGCCCACCTCGGCGGCCACCTGTCCGGTCAGCGCGTAGACACCAGTGCCGAGGATGTCGCCGACGACGAACAGCAGGAGCAGCCCCGGGCCCATGACCCGTTTGAGGCTCGGCTCGCCGGCGTGCGTGTCGACTGCGGTGCCGGCCGTGCCGGACGGGTTGTCGGCCATGGGGCGCCTCCATCGTTCGGGTCCCCCAGGGTCTACCGGTCCGGACCGGCCCGACGCAAGGGTTCTGAGGTGATCTTCCTCAGGTCGATGCGAATCGGTGTGACTCGCAGTGGCGGCGGCCGTGACCAGATCCGGCCGAGGCCACGCAGAGCCGGACCTGTGCCACTCCTGGGCACAGGTCCGGCGATCGAGCCTCAGAACGTTCCAGGAATCGACCTGGTGAGGCCATGGGTGAGGTCGGTGACGACGACATTGCTGAACACGACCGTCATCGGCGGGCTGCAGCTCGGCTGGAAGGTGGCTGTCAGCGTGAGGGAGAAGTTCGCCTTGCCGTTCTGGACCGGGAACTGGCCTTCGGCGGCGAAGCTCTCCTTGTTGCCGGCGCTCGGGTGATTCCCGCCCGGGTTGACGCACTGGGCATCGGCGGTGACCCGAATGGAGACCTGGTCTTCGTCTCCGAGGCCGGCGATCTTGCCCGACACGGTCAGCGAGTCGCCCGTCCGCACGACGGTGATGTCGCCGACGAAGTGTGGGCTGCCTGCTACGGCTTGTGGAACCACGAGCACCGCCGCGAAGAGCGCGGCGAGGAAAGCGATGATGAAGCGACGCATGATGAGACTTCTTTCCAGGGAACGGAAAGATCGGAGGGATGCCTGACGCGGATCTCGGCCCGCGGAGGCGTCTTGCGCGTGCTGCTGTGGCACCCCCGCGGAGGCGGCGCGCGTGCGGCTGCCGAATTATCCATGCCCCCCACGCCCTGGACGAACGGGTCAGCCGTCACCGTCCAGGGCAATCCCCTCGACCGGGGATCGTAAGCGCGCTCACGAGCCCTGGCAAGGGCGATCACGACCTCGATCCGAGGCGCCTCAGCGCACCGGCCGCAAGCGACAGCCCCGAGTCATTCGTTACCCGCGCCGGACTCGGCTGTTCGCGCCACCGCCGCGCGCTCGCGGGCGCGGCGGCTCTCGTCTGCCTGGGCGAACACGGAAAGCGCCAGGTCGATGTCGTCGGTGACGGTGATCAGGTCGAGATCGGCCGGCGCGATCTTCTTCTCCGCTGCGAGTGTGCCGCGGAGCCAATCGACCAGACCGCCCCAGTACGCGCTTCCGACCAGCACAATCGGGAACGCCGTCACCTTGCCGGTCTGGACCAGCGTGAGCGCCTCGAACAGCTCGTCGAGTGTGCCGAAACCGCCCGGGAAGACCACGAATCCCTCGGCGTACTTGACGAACATCGTCTTTCGCGCGAAGAAATACCGGAAGTTGACCCCGAGGTCGACATACGCGTTGAGACCTTGTTCAAAAGGCAGCTCGATGCCCAGCCCGACCGAGACCCCGCCGGCCTCGCTGGCGCCTTTGTTGGCGGCTTCCATGATTCCCGGGCCGCCACCGGTGATCACGGCATAACCGGCTCGCACCAGCGCGGCACCGAGACGTTCGGCCAGGCCGTACTGCGGGTCGTCGGACGGGGTACGGGCGGAGCCGAACACGCTGATCGCGGGCCCCAACTCGGCCAGCGCCCCGAAGCCCTCGACGAACTCGGACTGGATGCGCATCACCCGCCAGGGGTCGGTGTGGACCCAGTCGGACGGCCCGCCTGTGTCGAGGAGTCGCTGATCGGTGGTGGCCGACTCCACCTGCGAGCGACGCAGGGTCACCGGGCCGCGCTGCTTCTCGCTGGGGCGGTCGTGCTTCTCGGATCGTGTCACTCCGCCAGGCTAGAGCCCGCCACCCAGCCACGCTCGCAGACGTGCTTCACATTGCTCGATCTCGCGCACGTCGACGCGTTCGTCGTCGGCGTGGGCGAGCTGCGGGTCGCCCGGGCCGTAGTTCACCGCCGGCACCCCCAGCTCGGAGAACCGGGCCACGTCGGTCCAGCCCACCTTGGCCCGCACCTCGGTGTCGACGGCGGTCACGAACGCCGCGGCGGCCGGGCGGTCCAGGCCCGGGCGAGCGCCGGGTGCGCTGTCGAGTAGGTCGATGTCGTATCCGTCGAACACCTCGCGGACGTGGGCCAGGGCCGTGGCCTCGTCCTGGTGCGGCGCGAACCGGTAGTTGACGGTGACGACGCAGCGATCGGGGATGACGTTGCCTGCTATGCCCCCTTCGATGGCCACGGCGTTGAGGCCCTCGCGATAGACCAGCCCGTCGACGGCGACCTCGGCCGGCCTATACGCCCGCAACCGCTCCAGCACGCGGGCGGCTTCGTGGATGGCGTTGCGCCCCATCCACGACCGAGCGCTGTGCGCCGCCACCCCGGGCACGGCCACCGCTACCCGCAGGGTCCCGTTGCAGCCGCCCTCGACCGCGGCCGACGTGGGCTCCATGAGAACCGCGAAGTCGGCACCGAGCCAGTCCGGGTGGGTGCGCGCGATCCGGCCCAGGCCGTTGCGCTCGGCCTCGACCTCCTCGTTGTCGTAGAAGACGTAGGTGACGTCGGTCTTCGGCTCGGAGAGGTGGGCCGCGAGCCGCAGCGCGACAGCCACGCCGCCCTTCATGTCGGCGGTGCCGCGGCCCCACAGGACGTGGCCGTCGCGGCGGGTGGGTAGATTGCCGGCGATCGGCACCGTGTCGAGGTGTCCGGCCACGACGACCCGCTCGGCCCGTCCGAGCTCGGTGCGGGCCACGATCGTGTCGCCGTCGCGGTCGATGCGCAGGTGGGGAAGGCGGCGCAGGGCCGCCTCGACGGCGTCGGCGAGCACGCGTTCGGCACCGCTCACCGAGGCGATGTCGCACAGCTCGGCGGTGAGCTCGGGACCGGAGAGGTCGAGGTCGAGGTCGAGTCGGGTGTCCACGAGCACCGACCCTACGGGGTGAAGGCCCGGAACTCGTTGCCCTCCGGATCGGCCATGGCGAACCACGGCTGGTCGTCGGTGGCCCGGCTCAGGATCGTTGCGCCATAGCCGACCAGTGTGGCGACGTCGGTGGTGGTGATGTCCCAGCGGATCCGGTTGGGCGCGGTGCGGGGCTCCGGGACGGGCACGAAGCAGAGGTAGTCGAACGGCAGCCGGTCGCCGCCCTCGAGCGCCGCGACGTGCTCGTGTGGCTCACCCTCGGGCACCAGCCCGAACACCTCACCCCACCAGCGGGCCTGCGCGTGAGGATCGACGCAGTCGACCACCACCTCGTACAGCCGGCCCGGCAACGACGGCCGGCCCTCACGGACGAAGGCGCAGAACTCGCCACCCTCCGGATCGGCCATGACCCACCAATGGATCTCGTCGTCGGGCGCGCGGACGATCGTGGCACCGAGCATCCGCACGCCGTCGATGTCGCCGACGTCGACGTCGACGTGGACGCGGTGCTTCACGGACTTCGGCTCGGGGACGTGGTCGATCACGATCTGCTGGGCGTCGGAGTCGCCGAGCAGGACGATGGCGCCGTCGTCGGCGTCGGCCGGGCTCAACCCGAGCGTGGCGGCCCAGAAGCCGGCCAGCCGCCCGTGGTCGTCGGCGTCCATCCGCATCGCGCGCCACCGCGCCACCGCCAGGTCGTCGTCCACGTCGGCAACCGTAGTCGCTGGGCGGCCGTGAGCCGTGTCACACGCCGGACGTCAGCGATACCTACTGCAGGTGAGAGCAGCTTTTCCGACCACGAGTCGCAGGGAGACGGCGATGATCCGCATCCACGTGCACCACAGTGGGGACTCGTGGTGGTCCGAGGTCATCCGCATGGACCCCATCCCCCACACCATCAACAACCCGGCACCGTGTCGTACCTGGGCAGAGGCGGTGGCCAGCGCCGAGCGCGCGTGGGCCGTGCTCGGCTGAGCCCGCACAGCCCCTACGCTGGACGCATGCCCGAACCGCGTACCGCCTGGGGCTTCGGCCTGGCCACCACCACCGTCACCGGCGACGTCCTCGACGTCTGGTACCCGGCTCCCGGGCTCGGCGAGCGTCCCTCGGCGCCCGGCGACGCCCTGGTCGAACTGCGCAACCTCGAGACCGACGACCCCGACCGCGGAGTGCGCCAGACGGTGGTCCACACCACGATCGACCTCGACCAGCCGCCGGCCGACGCCGCCGACGCCTATCTCCGGCTCCACCTCCTCTCCCACCGTCTGGTCGCTCCGCACGGGCTGAACCTCGACGGCGTGTTCGGGGTTCTCACCAACGTCGTCTGGACCAACTTCGGTCCGTGCGCGGTCGACGGGTTCGAGCAGACCCGCGTGCGCCTGCGTCGCCACGGGGCGGTCACGGTCCACAGCGTCGACAAGTTCCCGCGGATGGTCGACTACGTCGTCCCGTCGGGCGTGCGCATCGCCGACGCCGACCGCGTCCGCCTCGGCGCCCATCTCGCCGAGGGCACCACCGTCATGCACGAGGGCTTCGTCAACTTCAACGCCGGCACGCTGGGCACGTCGATGGTCGAGGGCCGGATCTCGGCCGGGGTGGTCGTCGACGACGGCTCCGACATCGGTGCCGGCGCGTCGATCATGGGCACGCTGTCCGGCGGGGGCAAGGAGACCATCCGGATCGGCCGCGGCTGCCTGCTCGGCGCCAACTCCGGGCTGGGCATCTCCCTCGGCGACGGCTGCGTGGTCGAGGCCGGCCTCTACGTCACGGCCGGCACCAAGCTCAGCCTGCCCGACAACCGCGTGGTCAAGGCCCGCGAGCTCTCCGGCCGCGACGGGTTGCTGTTCCGCCGCAACAGCGTCACCGGAGCCGTCGAGGCCATCCCCCGTTCCGGCGACTGGGGCGAGCTCAACGCCGTCCTGCACGCCAACTGAGCCTCCTCCGGAACCCACCGCATGGCCGCCCACGTTGACATGGACGTGACGAACGAGCCGCCCGGATGAGCCGCGCCGCCCGGTTGACCACCACGATCGTGGCGCTGGTGGCGCTCGGTGGCGCGGTCGTGGCGCTGCTGGTGTGGCTGGCCGGCCGGGGTCCGAGCCCGCTCGCCCGCGAGGAGTGCGTCGCCCGGGTCGACGGTCGCAGCGTCACCCTCACCCCGGAACAGGCAGGTCACGCCGCCACCATCGCCGCCGTGGCCGAGATCCGCGGCCTGCCCGCTCGAGCCGTGACAATCGCGCTGGCCACGGCCTACCAGGAGTCCGACCTCTACAACGTCACGTACGGCGACCGCGACTCCCTCGGGCTCTTCCAGCAGCGTCCGTCGCAGGGCTGGGGCACCGCCGAACAGGTCCAGGACCCGCTCTACGCCACCGGGGCGTTCTACGACGCGCTGGTGAAGATCGCCGACTACCGCGAGCTCGACATCACCGTGGCGGCGCAACAGGTCCAGCGCAGCGCCTACCCCGACGCCTACGCCGACCACGAGCCCGACGCCCGAGTGCTCGCCTCCGCCCTGACGGGCAACTCCGAGGCTGCGTTCTCCTGCACGTTCCACCCGGACTCCTACCAGGTCCAGGCCGAGGAGTCCGACGGTCTCACCGCCCGCGCCCGTGCGGTGCGCGACGAGTTGACCGGCATCTTCGGCGATCTCGACATCGGCGGGTACGAGCCGGGCGGCGTCGACTCCGGGCACGTCGAGGGGTCGGCCCACTACGACGGCCGGGCCCTCGACGTGATGTTCCTGCCCTACGACGATCCCGAGGTCAACCGCTCGGGCTGGGCCCTGGCCCACTGGGTGGTGGCCAACGCCGACCGGCTGGGCGTGGCCACGGTCATCTACGACGACCGGATCTGGACCACGCGGCGCTCCGACGACGGCTGGCGCGAGTACATCCATCCCTCCGGCGACACCGCCGACCCCACACTCCGCCATCTCGACCACGTCCACGTCGACGTCGCCGAAGGAGCGTGACCACGGGTGCCCGGGCTCGTACCGGCCGGCGGCCGCGGCGTCGTCGTCACCCCGCACGGCGCGAGCACCTCAGCGGCGGTCGAGACGCTCGCCGCCGGTGGCAACGCCGTCGACGCCGCGATCGCCGCGTGCGCGGTCCAGGGCGTCGTTGCCCCGCACACCTGCGGCATCGGCGGCGACCTGTTCGCGCTGGTCCACCGGCCCGGCGAGGCGCGGCCGCTGGCGCTCAACGCCTCAGGGCGGGCCGGGTCCGGCGTCGACGCCACGGCCCTGCGAGCGGCCGGGCACACGACGATCCCGCGCGACCATCCTGCCGCCATCCCGGTGCCGGGGTGTGTCGACGGCTGGGCCGAACTGGTGACACGACACAGCCGGCTGGACCTGTCTGACGTGCTGGGCCCGGCGATCCGGCTGGCCGAGCACGGTTTCCCGGCCGATCGCGACCTCGTGACCGCGGTCGACGCCCGGCGCGCCGAGCTGTCCGCTCACGAAGCCGCCGCTCCACTGCTCGGCAGGCCCGGCACGCTCATCCGGCGTCCTCAGCTTGCGGCCACCCTGCGCGCCGTCGCCCGCGACGGCCGCGACGCGTTCTACGACGGGCCCGTCGCCCGGGCGATCACGTCGGCCACCGGCGGGGTCATCAGCCCCGACGACCTCCGTCGGCGCCAGGCCGACTGGCAGGACCCGCTCGCGGTGGACGTCTGGGGCCGCACCGCCTGGACGATGGCGCCGAACTCGCAGGGGTACCTCGCCACCGGTGCGTGCGCGGTGCTCGAGCGGCTGGCGGGGCAGCCGGACCTCGACGATCCGCTCACCTGGCACCTCGCCATCGAGGCGTACCGCGCGCTGGCAGCCGAGCGCGAGTTCCTCGTCGCCGACCCCGACCAGGTGCCGGTCGACGTCGCCACCCTGCTCGCCGCCGAACGCCTCGACGCGGTGGCCGACACCGTCGACCCCCGGCGCGCGCGGGCCCGCCCCGAGCCGGTTCCGGCGGCCGGAGGCACGGCGTATCTGTGCGTTCTCGACGGCGAGGGCATGGGGGTGTCGCTCATCCAGTCGAATTTCAGCGGGTTCGGCTCGGGGATCGGCGTGGGCTCGGCCGGGTTCCTCCTCCACGACCGCGGGCGTGGCTTCACCCTCGAACCGGGGCGCGCCAACGAGCTCGCGCCGGGCAAGCGGCCACTGCACACGCTCTCGCCGACCCTGTGGACCCGCGACGGCCGGTTGTCGGCCCTGCTGGGCACCCGGGGCGGACACGAACAGCCGCAGCTCCTGCTGCAGGTCGCTGCGGCACTGCTCGGCGCTGCTCCCGACGTGGGCGCCGCCGACGTGGGCGCTGCCGCCGACCCCGCGGCTGCCGACCCCGCGTCCGCCCAGGCCAGGCCGCGCTGGACCGTCGACGTCCCGGCCGCCGGCCTGCGCGGATCCCATGTCCGGATCGAGGCCGACGCACCCGACGCCGTCCGCGCCGAGCTGTCCCGGCTCGGTCACGACGTCGCGGTCGTGCCGCCCCGGCAGCCCGGCTGGGGCCCGGTGTCGGTCATCAGCGCGACCGCCGACAACACGTACACGGGAGCCGCCGATCCACGAGTGTCGACCACGGCGGTGGCAGTGTGCTGAGCCACGTGGATACGGTGCGACCATGAGCGATCTCCCCCCGCCGCCTCCGGTGTCTCCGGCCACGCCCACGCCGGCCCCGTCGTCGGGTGCCGCGGGATGGAAGATCGCCACGGCCGCCGCCGCCCTCGCCGGGCTCGCCCTGTCCGGCACCGTCTACGTCGTCATGGACCGCCGCGTCGACGACCTCCAGAGCGACCTCGACACCATGCGCGAGCAGCTCGCCGCGGCCGAGGAACGAGCG
Organism: Jiangellaceae bacterium; assembly: GCA_036566745.1. Lineage (GTDB taxonomy): Bacteria > Actinomycetota > Actinomycetes > Jiangellales > Jiangellaceae > DATCVR01. Next base: position 28,945 of record DATCVR010000360.1, read on the forward strand.
GCCGACGGCGGGCTGGGCGCCTTGGGTGACCTTCTCGGCGGCCTCAGCGGGTCGGGCGACCTCGGTGACCTGGGCGACCTCGGTGAGTTGGGTGACCTCGGTGAGTTGGGTGACCTCGGCGATCTCGGTGAGATGCTCGGCGGCCTGGGCGGGCTCGGCGATGTCGACCCGATCCTGTTCCAGTGCCTCACCCCGGCCGACGGCGGCCTCGGCCTGGGCGGCGAGGGCTCCATCCCCGAAGGCGACGTCGCCATCCAGGTCGACGCCATCGAGGCGATCGTCGAGGACGAGCGCGGCGTCGCCGTCGACGGCGACCTCGACATCGAGTTCGTCAGCCTCGACGAGGTCCAGCGCCGCGCGGTCGACATCAACTCCCAGGAACTCGACGCCGCCGAGGCCGCGGCCGACGCCACCATCCTGACCGGCCTCGGCGCGGTCGAGCCTGGCACCGACCTCGTCCAAGAACAGCTGGCCGCCCTCGACGCCGGCGTCGGAGGCTTCTACAACCCCGACGACCAGAAGCTCGTCATCGGCTCGGAGACCATGGACGGCCTCGGCGCCATGGTCACCTCCCACGAGCTGGTCCACGCCATGACCGACGCGACGTTCGGCCTGCCCGACACCCAGGCGATCGCCGCCAGCCAGGGCGCCGACGCCGCCTACGCCGCGCTCAACGCCATCGAGGGCGACGCCTCCCTCTACAGCCAGCGCTTCGTCGGCCAGCACCTGCCCTTCGACCAGCTCATGGCCTTGCAGTCCACGTCGGACGACACCACGGCCGCCATGGCGGAGCTGCCGCACTTCGTCAACCGCAACCTCCAGTTCCCCTACATCGAAGGCATGACGTTCACCTGCGACGTCTTCCTCGAAGGTGGCTGGGAGGCGGTCGACCAGACGTACGCCACGCTGCCCACCACCACTGCCCAGATCCTCTTCCCCGACCGCTACCGCGCGGGCGAGGCCGCCGTCGACGTCCGCGACCCTGCCGGGCCGAGCGGCTGGACCGAGGCCGACTCCGACACGTTCGGCGCGGCCGACCTGCTCTTCCTGCTCGAGGCCCCCGGCAACGACACCGACGCCGCACTCTCCGAGCCCAAGGAGCGAGCCGCGGCGTGGGCCGGCGGCGAGGTGCACGCCTGGACCCAGGGCGACCGCAGCGCCGTCGGGCTGGTCCTGGCCGATCGCGGCGAAGCCACGCCGCTGTGCGACACCGTCACCGACTTCTACGCCGCCGCGTTCCCCGGGGCCACCCGCGGCGGCGACACCGGCGACGCCACGTTCGACGGCGACGTACAGGACGCCGTGGTCACCTGCGACGGCGCCGAGGTGGCCCTGGGAACCGGACCCGACCTCGACACCGCGCGCGCGGCCGTCAGCTGAGCCGCGGCGGCGTCAGCTCAGCCGCACGGCCGCTGCGTCGACCTGCTCGTCGGTGGCGGTCAGCGCGACCCGCACGTGCGCGACGCCGGGGTGGCCGTAGATCTCCCCCGGCGTGGCCAGGATGCCCCGCTCGGCCAGCCAGCCGATGGTCTCCCAGCACGGCTCGTCACGGGTGACCCACAGGTAGAGACCGGCCTCGGAATGGTCGATGCGGAATCCGGCCGTCTCGAAGGCCGTCCAGAGCACCTCGCGACGGCGGCGATAGAGCGCGAGCTGGGCGTCGACGTGGTCGTCGTCGCCCAGGGCAGCGATCATCGCCGCCTGCACCGGCAGCGGCACCATCAGCCCGGCGTGCTTGCGTGGTTCGAGGATCCGCCGCACCAGCGCCGGGTCCCCCACCACGAACCCCGCGCGGTGACCAGCCATGTTCGAGCGCTTGGACAACGAGTGGACCGCGATGACGCCTTCGAGCGACCCGCCGTTGACCTCGGGGTCGAGGACCGACGCCGGCCGACGGTCCCAGCCGAACTCGAGGTAGCACTCGTCGGAGGCCAGCACCGCGCCACGCTCGCGGGCCCATGCCACCATCTTGGCGAGGTGCTCGGCGGGCAGCACGCGTCCGTGCGGGTTGGCCGGCGAGTTGACCCACACCAGCCCGACCCGCTGCGGCCCGAGCGCCGCCGTGGAGTCCGAGGCCACCGCACGCACCCGGGCGAGGCGGGCGCCGACGTCGTAGGTGGGATAGGCGAGCTCGGGCAGCACCACGGCGTCGTCGGCATCGAGGTCGAGGAGGGTCGGCAGCCAGGCGACGAGCTCCTTGGAGCCGATGGTCGGCAGCACGCCGTCCGGAGCCACCGTGGTGATGCCGAAGCGTCGCGCGAAGTACCCGGCCACGGCGTCGCGAAGCTCGGGGCGGCCGTAGGTGGTGGGGTATCCGGGTGCGTCGGCCGCGGCGGCCAGGGCGTCGCGGACCACCGGGGGCGTCGGGTCGACGGGAGTCCCCATGGACAGGTCGACGACGCCGGCGGGATGGGCTCGGGCACGCTCCTGATACGGCGCCAGGACGTCCCAGGGAAAGTCGGGCAGCCTGCGCCGCCGCGGTGTCGGCGACACGCCAGTCAGCCTTCGTGGGTCTCCTGCGGCGGCAGCTGGGCGATCAGCGCGTGGTCCTTGTCGATCGTGCCGAGCTTGGACGCGCCACCGGGCGAGCCGAGATCGTCGAAGAACTCGGCGTTGGCCTGGGTGTAGTCCTTCCACTCCTCGGGGACGTCGTCCTCGTAGAAGATCGCCTCGACCGGGCACACCGGCTCGCATGCACCGCAGTCGACGCACTCGTCCGGGTGGATGTAGAGCTTGCGGTTGCCTTCGTAGATGCAGTCGACAGGGCATTCTTCAATGCAGGCCTTGTCGAGGAGATCCACGCACGGCTCGGCGATTACGTAAGTCACGAGTCGTCCTTCCTACAGCGCGCAGTCGGGCGGACTGCGCTG
>DATCVR010000361.1:0-1761 GCA_036566745.1 Jiangellaceae bacterium
TTCCCCGACGCCCGGATCACCCTGGACCCCAACGGCGGCTGGCTGCTCGCCGACGCGGTCCGGCTGCTCAAGGGCAAGGACGACGTGCTCGCGTACGCCGAGGACCCCTGCGGTGCGGAGGGCGGCTACTCGGGCCGCGAGATCATGGCCGAGTTCAAGCGCGCCACCGGGCTGCGTACGGCGACCAACATGATCGCCACCGACTGGCGCCAGATGTCCCACGCGATCCGCACCAACGCCGTCGACATCCCGCTGGCAGACCCGCACTTCTGGACCATGTCGGGCTCGGTCCGCGTAGCCCAGATGTGCCACGACTTCGGGCTGACGTGGGGCTCCCACTCCAACAACCACTTCGATGTCTCGCTGGCGATGTTCACCCACGTCGGCGCTGCCGCACCGGGGGAGATCACCGCGCTGGACACCCACTGGATCTGGCAGGACGGCCAGGGGCTGACCGAGTCGCCGCTGCAGATCCGCGACGGTGCCGTCGCGGTGCCGACCGCGCCGGGGCTCGGGATCCGGATCGACCGCGACCGGGTCGCGGCCGCGCACGAGCTCTACCTCGAGCACGGGCTCGGCGTACGCGACGACGGCGTCGCCATGCAGTACCTGGTGTCGGGGTGGACCTTCGACCCCAAGCGCCCGTGCCTGGTTCGTTGACCGCCCGGTGAGCGCCGAGCTCGCCTGGCTCCTGCTCGCCGGCATCGGTGCGGGACTGACCGGCTCGGTGGCCGGTCTGGCCTCGCTGGTCAGCTACCCCTCCCTGCTGGCCGCGGGGCTGCCGCCGGTCGTCGCCAACGTCACCAACACGGTGGCCATGTTCGGCGTCACCGGCGGCACCATCGCCGGCTCGCGGCGCGAGCTGCGCGGCCAGGGCAGAAGGATCGCCTGGCTGGCCCTGGCCTCCTTCCTCGGCGGCGCGGTCGGTGCGGCCCTGCTGCTCACCACACCGGCCGAGGCGTTCGAGACGGTGGTGCCCTGGCTCGTCGGCGCCGGGGCGGTGCTTCTGCTGCTCCGCGACCGGATCCGGGCCTGGGCAGCCGCCCGCGCGGCCGCGCGGCCGCCACGGCAGGACTCGTCGACAGGTGTCGAGGGGCGACGTACGCTCGCCCGCGGGTTCGGCTGGGGCGTCATCGTGTTCGTGCTCGGCATCTACGGCGGCTACTTCGGCGCCGGCGTCGGGATCATCGCGCTGGCAGTCTTGGTGCTCGAGCGCACCGAGGCCCTGGCGATCACCAACGCGGTCAAGAACGTCGCCACCGGCGTCGCCAACGGCACCGCCGCGATCGCGTACGTCTTCTTCGCCCCCGTGAGCTGGCCCGCCGCGATCGCCCTCGGAGCGGGCGCCGTGATCGGCGGCTTCCTGGGGCCCGCGATCGTCCGGGTCGCCCCCGAGCGCCCGCTGCGCTGGCTGGTCGGTCTCGCCGGGCTCGGGCTCGCACTGCACCTGGCGACTGCCTGAGAACGCGCCGACTCGGCCCGATAGGCTCCGGCCGCTGTCACGGGTCACAGGAGGACGAAGCGAACATGGGTTCGGAAGACATCTCGGTGCGCGGCCGGATCCGCGCGCTGGTCGACAACGACACCTTCCAGAAGGTCATCATCGGGGTGATCATCCTCAACGCGGTGGTCCTCGGTGTGGAGACGATGGTCCCCGAGCACCTCGCCCACGAGCTGGCGCTGCTCGACGGCCTGCTCCTCGCGGTCTTCGTCGTCGAGCTGGTGCTGCGGCTGGTGGCGTACGGCCCGCAGTTCTTCCGC
>DATCVR010000362.1:0-34995 GCA_036566745.1 Jiangellaceae bacterium
CGGCGAGCCGCTCCCGCCGAGGGCAGACGCGACGCACCCGCGGACGACGGACCACGCGCCCGGCCCGGCGGACGCCGCCGCGGCCGGCCCGCCGACGAGAGTGCCGACGAACAGGTCCCCGAGCAGGCATCCCCGCCGGCCGACCTCTGGGCCGGTCCCGCGACCTACCCCGCACCCGACCCCTCTCGCCCCGACCGAGCTGAGCGCTACCCCGCTCGCCCGGAGCCCACCCACGCCGAACCCACTCACCCTGAGCCCGCCCACTCCGACGACGACCGCCCCGAGGACGTCACCTACGGACGTCGCCGTGCGGGCCGCCGCAGGGCCGCTCGGCCGGACCCGACCAGCGCCCCGCCGGACCCGGCCAGCGCCCCGCGTCAGCTAGGCCACGGGACCCCGCCCCAGCCCGCACGGGAGCCCCGGCATCAGCCCGCCGAGCAAACGCCCGCCAAGCCGACGCCCGCCATGCCGACCACCCACGACACCGCCCACCACACCGGCCACCACCTCGACCTGCCGATCCCGTCCGTCACCGAGATCGGCGTGTATGGCGTGCTGGCCTCGGTCGTCGGCGCGGTGATCCTGGTCGCCGGGGGCTACGCCATCTGGCAGGGCTTACTGGTCGTCATCGGCACGATCGCCCTCGTCGCGCTGCTCGCCTACGTCGCTCCGCGCATCCATCGGGTGACCGACGCCAGGGCACGACGCAGGCGGAGAAGATGATCACCACGTAGGCTGTCGCGCGTGAACAGCGACCGACTGGTGTGGATCGATTGCGAGATGACCGGGCTCGACCTCGCCCACGACGCCCTCGTCGAGGTGGCCGTACTCGTCACCGACGGCGAGCTCAACGTCCTGGGCGACGGCGTCGACGTCGTCATCCGGCCGCCGGACGAAGCCATCGCCCACATGGGCGACTACGTCCGCCAGATGCACACCAACAGCGGCCTGATCGACGAGTTCTCCGCGGGCATCACGCTCGAGGAAGCCAGCAAGCTCGCCCTCGACTACGTCAAGGCCCACGTCCCCGAGCCGGCCAAGGCCCCGCTCGCGGGCAACACCGTCCACATGGACCGGTTGTTCCTGGCCCGCGACCTGCCCGACCTCGAGGGCTGGCTGCACTACCGCAACGTCGACGTCTCCTCGATCAAGGAGCTGGTGCGGCGCTGGTACCCCCGGGTCTACTTCAACAGCCCGGACAAGACCGGCAACCACCGCGCCCTGGGCGACATCAAGGACTCCATCGACGAGCTTCGCTACTACCGCCGCACCGTGTTCGTGAACCAGCCCGGCCCCGACACCGACGAGGCCAAGGCGGCGGCATCGTCCGTGGTCGAGGGCTTGCCGGACCCCCGCACCCCCGGTCCGGCGCACACCTCCTGACCGGATTCACGAGCACTCCCGCACGACCCGTATACTTGTCCAGCCGCGCTCGTCCGACGAGCGCGACATGGTGGCTGTAGCTCAGTTGGTAGAGCACCTGGTTGTGGTCCAGGAAGTCGCGGGTTCAAGTCCCGTCAGTCACCCCAGGCATGACGATCAGCGAGGCAGCGCGGCCAGATCAGCCGCGTTGATCTCGTTGACGAGCGGCTCACCGGCCAGGTACCGGCCGACGTTGAGCTCGAACAACTCCCACAGCCGGTCCACGAAGTGCGTGCTGCCGGTCGAGCCCGACACGTGCGGCGTGATGGTCGTTCGGGGTGCGTCCCAGAACGGATCGCCGGGCGGCATCGGCTCGCGGTAGTGGTTGTCGAGCGCGGCCCCGCCGATCGTCCCGTCATGCAAGGCCGCCAGCAGCGCCGACTCGTCGATCACGTGCGCGCGGGCCGGGTTGATCACCACCGCGTGCGCCGGCAACGACGCCAGCTCGCGAGTCCCGATCACGCCGCGGGTGGCGTCGGTCAGCGGCGTAGTGACGACGAGGAAGTCGAGCCCGCGCAGAAACGCCTCCCCCAGCTCGTCCGCGCCGAACTCACGGTCGGGACGGATCGCCCCGGCCTCGGTCCACCCGGCCCCGTAGCGAAGCGGCCGGGCGCCGAAGCCGCTGCGCGAGAGCGCCCACACGTCCAGACCCACGGCCTTGGCCAGGCGCGCGACCTCGCGTCCGATACTGCCGTAGCCGAAGATGCCGACCCGGCGGCCCCGCAGTTCGGCCTGGAAGCCGGCGGCCCGGTCGTAGACGTGTTCGCCCTGACGCCGCAGGAGCTGCGGGAAGTCACGCACCGAGCTGAGCATCATGAGCAGGCACCACTCGGCGATGGGGATGTCGTTGACGCCGCTGGCGTTCGTCACCCGGATGCCCTCCGGCAGGTCCAGCCCGGCCAGCTGCTGATACCCGGCCGAGCCGAGCTGGATCCAGCGCAGCGAGGTCATCACCTCGACGTTGGCCGGGCAGTGGTCGGTGAACAGGACGGTGCGGTCGCGGAGGTCGTCGTCGGGCAGCCGCTGACCGGGCCCGATCGGATCGCGGATGTCGACCGTGGCCAGTCCGGGCGCCAGTCCGCGCACCACCGCGAGCCGCCGATCGTGGACCGGCTGCGCCACCAGGATGTTCGGGGACGTCGGCACGCCGCTCAGCTCCGCATGATCTTGCCGGGGACACTGGAGAACTCCTCCGCGCCGGGGACGAAGGGGAACCGCTCCTTGAGCTCCGGCGTCAGGACGACTCCCAGTCCGGGCGCCGACGGCGGCAGCACGTGGCCGTCCTCGACCACGAGCGAGTCGCCCCAGATCTCGCGGTGCATCGGCCCGGCCGCGGGTGGCAGCTCGACGATCACGGTGTTGGGCGCGGCGAAGGCGGCGTGGACGTTCTGCAGCACCGCCGCGCCGGCGCCCCACGCGTGCGGCGCCACGCCTCGCCCGGCCTCGTCGAAGCGACCGGCCACCTTGCCGAAGTCGCTCAGGCTCAGCCACGCGGCGTCGGGCTGGGCGATCGCGAAGGCGCCGTGGTCGGCGAAGACGGCGAACTCCTCGTACGTCGACAGCTGCTCGCCACCCGCGACCGGGATCGGCGCCTTGTCGGTCAGCTCGGCGTATCCGCGCAGGTCGGTGTAGGGCAACGGCTCCTCGAACAGGGTGAGGTCGTAGGGCGCGATCGCGTCGAGCACGGCCGCCGCGGTGTCGACGTCCCAGCGATGGTTGCTCTCACGGTGCCCCATGTGGCCGTCGAGGAGGATGCCGACGCCGGGGCCGACGTGCTCACGCAGTGCCGAGAGCTTCTCGAACTCCATCGCCACGACCGCCTCGGTGGACGACCCGGGCGGCACCTCGTCGCGGGTGCGCATGTCGACGTAGCCGGACGACAGCTTGACGGCGCGAAAGCCCAGGTCGAGGTAGAAGTCGACCTTCTCGAGCAGGCGTTCCTCCGGCCACGGCGACGGTCCGCCCGTGGCGTAGGCGGGCAGGCGATCGTGCTTGCTGCCACCGAGCAACTCGTGGACAGGGACGCCGAGCAGCTTGCCCTTGAGGTCCCACAGCGCCGCCTCGACGCCCGCGAGCACCGCCGCACCCAGTCCCACCCGCCCCCAGAACGCGATGCACATCCGCATCCGCCGGGACAGCTCCGCGACGTCGAGGTCGGCCGGGTCGTCGACGGCCGCGGCGCTGGTCAGGATCGGGCGGACGTAGTCGACGATGAGCGGCACACTCTCGGGGAAGAAGTAGCCGGCGTAGGTCTCCCCCACGCCCACCCCGCCCGCGTCGGCGTGGATCTCGACGAACGCCGCGCTGCGCAGCTTCTTGAACGCCGAGAGCCACGGGTCGTCCGTGCACGGGCCGGTGAGTAGGACGGTCTGGACGTCGACGATGCGATCGTTCCCCGATCGCGCTCGGTGCGGTGTGCGAGCGCACCAAGTAACACGCGAAACCATATTTCATGTCAAGGTCTGGCGTGCGCTGAGCTGCGGTCACCAGCGCCCTTCAATGGCCGGAACTGCGCGATCAGAGCAACGTCGTCAGCGCGACTGCTCCGGCCGTGGCCACGAGGATGCTCCACGCCTGGACGAACGACGCCTTCTCCTGCGGGCCGGCCTCGATCTCGTCGGCGTCGTCAGCCTCGGCGACCTCGCCGTCGATCTCGACCATCGACGCCCTGTCGCCACGCCTCGCCGAGCGCTCGGTCTTACGACGGCGCACGGTGCGGGTCGCCGACGACGCCGCCCAGATCAGCCCGCCCAGGCCGACGACGATCCGGAGGATGTTGTCCACGCACTCCCCCCAGGTCAGGACTGGTCGTCTGGCTTCGGACGCTTCGCGCCGTGGGTGCGCTCCCACATCGAGAGCTGCTGTTCGAGGCCCTTCATGATCTCGAAGACCTGGCTCGGTGGGATGCGGACCCGCGAGACGACGCGCGTGGGGACCTTGAGGACACGGCTGCCGTCCTCAGCCACGGCGGGCTTGGGCGGACGGCGTAGCACGGCGAAGTCGATGACGAACGAATCAGCGGTATGCCAGATGGACGCGAAGTCGGCATAGGTCCCCGACTCGACGTCGCTGGGGATGTCAAGATCATATTCACGGCGTTCGGGCTGGTTGGCCATCTGTCTACCGTCTCACAGTGGCGAGGCTGCTCAGCGGGGCCGACGCGCTCGACCGGGCAGGGTCCGCGCAGGGCGAACAGCACGTCAGGTTCGCGGCGTGCGCGGGGTGACAGTGGTGCCGTACTTCGCGCCCAGGGCGGCCAGGAATGAGTCGATGGTGTCGGTATATCCGAGGACGTAGCGCGACATGAACCGGTAGATCACGTTGGTGATCTCGCCGTCCTCGGTGATCTTCAGGGTGGAGCCGGTGGAGGTGTCGGTGAGGTCGTAGGTCCAGGCGCCGCCGTAGGGGAGGTCGGGGTCGGCGATCTCGACCACGCGCCGGGCCGGCGGGTCGGACGTGACCGCGCGCAACGCGATGGTGCCGCCGCGACCGAACTCACGCCAGGTCAGCTGGCCGCCCTCGGAGCCGACCTCGACCCGCTTCACCTGCGGGCGCCAGGACGGGAAGGCCTCGACCGCCTCCAGATCACGCCACACCTCGTCGCGCGGGCGGGGAAGATCGGCCTGCCGGACGACCTTATGGTTGACGGGGAGGAGGGCTCCGCTCCACGCCACCAGGCCAACCACCAGGGCAAGGATGCCCACGGCGATGACGACCCACCAGACCCAGCTCATGGCGCCCCCTCGCGCTGTGCTGGCGATTTTTCTCCCCGGCCATCCCGATGATAAGCTCTGGCGTCGTTGCGGCATTAGCTCAATTGGCAGAGCAGCTGACTCTTAATCAGCGGGTTCGGGGTTCGAGTCCCTGATGCCGCACTTGGCCCAGGTCACGCGCTGACCTGGGCCTTTGTGTGTCTGACGCCCACAATTCTGCCCATCACGGGCGCGTCTAGGGCATGCCGGTCCACACGCCGAACGGCACCGCGACTGGGTCCCGGACACTCCGAACCAACGATCGTCCCCGCCGAGCCCGATGCGAATGCGCTCCACCGCGCCATCGAGGTCGACCACCAGGTCAAGGATTGCTTCAAGATCATCGACAGCGACGTGCCCCGGCGTCCCCACAGATGGCGCTGGCGCTGACGACGACGCGCACTGGAGTCCGCCGACACCCTCGCCGTCCTGCTGGATGAGTCAGTAATCAACACCCAGCTCTGTGTCCTCGGACGCGGGCACGAACACCCCTCCCGACAATGCCGTATGGAACTGCCGGAACCGCTCCGGATCGGCGGTTTTCGATCTCCCACCAAGCGATCCCACGCATGCAGCCGTGCTACGGCTCGATCGATCATTGGGGGTTGTCACCGCCCTGCTGGTCACCGGGATGTGAGCAGGCCGGTCTTTCTCGCGGAATGTGCAACTCGATGGCGAAACAACCTGAATGTGAGGCTCGCGCCCACCGGGCACCCTTGACAGCTTGCGGTGCTGCCATGAGGCTGCCGTGCAGCATTGCTCGTCCGTGAAGGGAGCAGGTGCCGTGAGTCGACTACCACAGCGTCTCGTCGCAATCGCGTCCGCGGTGGCACTGGGGGGCACGGCGCTGGTCGTGGCGTGGCCCGCGGGCGCCGCTCCGTCGGCGCCGGACGACAGCTCCAACCTCGAGATCTACGTCGGTGAGGTTGATGCTGCCGGGATCGAGTCGATGCGTCAGCTGGGCCTAGACGCCGAGGATTTCCTCGGGACGCCGACTGGCGAGGGCACGACGCAGGTCGAGGTCGCGATCACCGACGTCCAGGCCGGGAAGCTCGAGGACGCCGGGGTCGACCTGAAGGTCAAGACCGTCCGCGGCGTTGCCGCGTCGGAGGCCCTGCGGCTGCAGGCCGAACAGGGCTGGGAGGCCTTCCGTCCGTACGGCGGATCGGGCGGGATCAAAGACGAGCTGTGGGCCACGGCAGCCGAGCACAGCGACATCGCCAAGCCGGTCGTGATCGGCGAGAGCGTCGAGGGCCAGGAGATCCTGGCGCTCAAGGTCACCGCCGACGCCAATCGTGTCCGCGATGGCCGCCGTCCGGCGGTGCTCTACATGGGAGCGCAGCACGCCCGCGAGTGGATCACGCCCGAGATGGTGCGCCGCCTCATGCACACGGTCGTCGACGGCTATGGCACTGACCCCGCGATCACCGAGCTCGTCGACACGACCGAGCTGTGGTTCCTGCCCGTGATCAACCCCGACGGCTACGACTTCACCTTCTCCGAGGGCAACCGACTCTGGCGCAAGAACACTCGCGATAACAATGACGACGGCCAGATCACCGTCGGCGACGGCGTCGACCTCAACCGCAACTCCGCGACCCTCTGGGGCTATGACAACGAGGGTTCCTCGCCGGACCCCGCGAGCGACACCTACCGCGGCCCCGCCCCGGCCTCCGAGCCGGAGATGCAGGCGCTGGACGAGCTACTCGGGCGGATCGGATTCGAGTTCTTCATCAACTATCACTCCGCCGCCCAGCTCCTGCTCTACGGCATCGGCTGGCAGGTCAGCACGCCGTCGCCCGACGACGTCATCTACGAGGCGATGGTCGGCACCGACGAGAACCCCGCCGTGCCCGGCTACGACCCGGACATCTCCGCCGAGCTCTACACCACCAACGGCGACGCCGACACGCACGCGCAGGTCGCCCACGGGACGCTCGGCTTCACCCCGGAGATGTCCACGTGTCAAGCGGCCGCCGACTCCGTCCCCGACGACGAATGGCTCGCCGAGGACTGCGTGAGCAGCTTCATCTTCCCTGACGATGAGGACCTCATCCAGGCAGAGTTCGAGAAGAACGTCGCGTTCGCGCTATCGGTAGCGCGCTCCACCCACGACCCGGACGACCCGGTGTCGTCCCTGAGCATCGACGCCGCCGACCTCGTCGCCGACCCGTTCAGCGTGTCGTACGGCACCGACCAGCAGGTGGCTGTCACCGCCAAGCGGTCGCTGCGCGGCCTGCAGCTCAACTACTCCATCAACGGTGGCCGCGCCCGCTCGGCGGCGGTGCGCGAGTGGGAGGGCGGCGAACGCTACGGCGACACCAACGACGACTACTACGCCGAGTTCCGCGGCTCGATCAGCGCCGCGCCGGGCAATCAGGTCGAGGTGTGGTTCAGTGGCCGCAACCCTGGCGGACCCGCGGTCGAGACCGAGCCCTTCACCTACACCGTCCACGACGACGTCGGCGGCGACGTGCTGGTCCTGGCCGCCGAGGACGTCACGGGCATCAGCCCGGCGCAGGGTGTGACCAGCGCGAAGTACGCCGACGAGTACGCCGCCTCGCTCGAGGCCGCGGGCTACAGCACCGACGTCTACGACTTCGACGTGATGGGCCGTCAGGCTCCGCACCATCTCGGCGTGCTCTCGCACTACGACGCTGTGGTGTGGGAGACCGGCGACGACGTCATTCTGCGCTCGCCGGGGCAGGTAGGGGGCACGACGGCGAAGGCCGCCCTCGACCTCGAGCTGGCCGTGCGCGACTACCTCAACGAGGGCGGAAAACTGCTCGCGGCCGGCAAGTTCGCCCTCTTCGCACAGGCCGCCGACGGCGGGTACTTCTACAACCCGTTCCAGCCGCCGGAGTGCACCACGCCAGGCGAGTATCCGTGCCTGCCGGTGCTCAACGACTTCCAGCAGTATTGGCTCGGCGCCTACGTCAACGTCGACGACGGCGGCACCGACGAAACCGGCGAGCCATTCCGACTTGTCGGCGCCGAGGAGGAGTTCGCCGGCTTCACCGGCGACCTCAACGCCGACGGCTCCGCGCAGAACCAGGACCACACCGCGCAGCTGCTCACGACCTCGAGCTTCCTGCCAGCCGAGGACTTCCCGCAGTTCGCCAGCTCGGCACCGCTCGACTGGGACATCCCGGGCGGGCCGTTCGACCCGCACACCGGCGCGTTCTACGCCTACAGCCAGCAGGCGGACGCGAGCTACAAGCGGCTGAGCCACACAGTCGACCTGAGCTCGGCTTCCTCCGGCACGTTGGAGTTCTGGACCTCCTACGACACCGAGGCCGCCTGGGACTTCATGTTCGTCGAGGCACGCGAAGTCGGCACCGACAACTGGACGACGCTGCCGGACGCCAACGGTCACACGGCGCAGGTCACCGGTGACAGTTGCGCCTCGGGCTGGGTCGATCAGCTGCACCCCTTCCTCGCGCACTACATGAACGACGCGTGCGAGCCGACCGGCACCACCGGAGCGTGGAACGCTGCGTCGGGCGCCTCGGGTGGCTGGACGCAGTGGTCGGTCGATCTGTCCGCCTACGCGGGCAAGCAGGTCGAGGTGTCGATCTCGTACGCCAGCGACTGGTCCACCCAGGGCACCGGTGTGTTCCTCGACGACGTGTCCGTGCTGGCCGATGACGCGCCGGTGGCCGAGACGTCCTTCGAGGACGATCTCGGCGGCTGGACGGTGGCCGGCGCGCCGGAAGGCTCGGCGGGCAACGTCAACGACTGGCTGCGCACCGATCTCGGATTCGAGGAGGGCGCGGGGGTCACGACGGAGGACACCGTGTTCCTGGGCTTCGGTGTGGAGGGGCTGTCGCCGAGCGAGCGCGACGAGCTGATCTCGCGCACGATGGAGCACCTGCTCGGCGGCTGACCGCGCGGGCCGGTGGGTGGCCGTCGAACTGCTCGGCGTTCGACGGCCGCTCCACCGGCCGCGAGCCGCTGCCGAAAATCGCGTCGCCTAGACCCCGGCGCCGCCAAGGCATCCCCGGACCGCAGGCTGTGGGCAATCGGAAATCGCTCGGCCGCGTTGGTCGCGATGAGTAGAGTCGCGCGACGTGCATGCTCCAACTCTCAGCCTCCACCCATACACCGACGAGTGGCTTCCACCACTGCAGGCAGCCGTCGCCACATGGATCAGTCAGGCGGGCCGATGTGGCTACGATCACATCGGTGAACTCCCGCACCGAATCTACGAAAATCTCCGGGGTCGCCATGAGGTCGGTGACGCCGTCGCCGTGTGGCTGGACGGCGACGAGATCGCGGGCGTCGCGATCACAATGCGCTTTGGCAACGCCTTCGACGTTCTATGCGCGCCTGGTCTCCGCGGCACGGACGCGGAGACGGAGATGCTGCGTTGGGCGTATCAGAACACCGTCCGACTTGGCGGGACGACTACCGATCTGGATCCGCACATCCTGACGGATACGTTTGAATGCGACGCCGAGCGGGCCCGCCTGCTCGCCGATCTCGGCTTCGAACATTTTCGCACGTGGGACACCGTGAACGAACGCGACCTGGCCTTGCCGGTCGAGCCGGTACAACCGGCTGCGGGTTTCGAAATCCGCTCGGCCAGGTTCGAGGATGCCGACGAACTTGCCGAGGTCCGCAACCACTCCTTCGACGAGGAATGGACCGGTGCCCTGTACCGGTCGCACGTCATGGAGAAGCCCGGATACCGGCCCGATCACGAGATCGTCGCAACGACGAGCGACGGACGGATTGCTGCCTTCGCCGTGTATTGGACGGACTCTCTCAACAAGCATGGGCATTTCGAACCAGTTGGAACTCATATCGAATTCCAGCGGAAAGGTTTGGCTCGCGCCGTCATGACTACTGCGCTGCAGCGAATGCGTGACGACGGCATGCGGCTCGTGACAGTGAACCATGACGCCGAGAACATCGCGGCCCACCAACTTTATGCGGCGCTTGGCTTCGTCAAGCGGCACGAGACCCACGGCTACCGACGACTCCGAGTGCCCGCAGACACCGCCTGATCGCGGCTGCCCTTCGGCATGCCGGGCAGGCTCTGTGTATCTGGATCCGCGTCGGATACTTCCACTACTTGATACCTCTGGCCGACGCGGATCTCCATCAGTGGCGCGGGAGGGCGGCGACCTCCCACTCATGCGGTTCCGCATCTCGGACCGAGACGCCGGGAGCTACAGTCCCTGTGCGCGCTCGGCGTACTCCTCAGCCATCTCGCGGCGTCCAATCTCGGCACCCTCAAGGAACGCATGCCGCTGGCAGCGCTCGACCATCGTGGCCAGCGCCGAGATCTGCTCGGTGTCCCACACCGAGAGCCATCGCAACGTGACGTACTCGGCGGTGACGTGAGGATCCAGGGCTCTATCGATGCGGCCGAGCAACGCGACTCGGCGTCGGTGGTGCGCTTCTGGTGATTCCGGGCTCTGTACCGTGTCCATGGATCTCGCTCCACTGAGCTGGGGTGGGATCAAGAGCCCGCCCGGTGTTCACTGCACCGGGCGGGCTCGCCTGTTGTGTCATCACGCTACTACTGGGATCTACGTAGGTCCACGTAGGGACGCACACTCTCAACATGGGGATACAGCGAACCATCTACATCCGAGATGACGATGTGACCTTGTGGGAATGGGCCGAGACGTACGCACGGCAGCGGCGGATGCCCGTGTCCGGCCTGGTCATGACCTCGCTGGAGCGTTACCGAGCAGAGGTCGACGACAGCCAGCCCGAAGACTGATGCGGCCCGCTACTCGCGCGTCAGTCCTGGTGGGAGGGCGTCTTCGTCGGGCCCGACCGGGCGGGCGTTGATCAGCGGATTGCGTTGCAGGGCGGTGATCACCTCGGCAGATCCGCCGATGCAGGTCCAGATGTCGTCCCAGAGGGCGGAGACGAGCCAGGAGCGATCCGCCGGGAAGAACAGATCCGGCAGCGGTCCGTCGCCGCGCATGTGACCGATCCGCCAGGTGAGGGCTTGTTCGGGGCCAGCCGCGACCAGCACGTAGGGCCAGTCCCAGTAGAGCGGCACCTTCGGAGCGTCGGGGAAGACGATGTCGTGGGCGCCGGTGTCGAGATACCCCAGCCACCAGGGCTGCGCAGGCGTATGCCGAGCGAGCTCCTCGACCACTGCGCCTTCGTGGGTCTCGATCTCCACACCGTCAGGCGGGTAGAAGGTCGCGTAGGCGTCGAACACCGGCGGAATCGCCGTGGTGATCGAGACGCCGGGCGTGGTCCGGCCAGCGAGCCAGGCGACGTCGCTGGCGGTACCGATCCGCCAGCTTCGCCCGTCCTTGGTGACGTCCATGGAGGGATTGGTTGATTGGTCGGCTAGCGGTCGCCGAGCTTGTCGTCGACGATGCTCTGCAACCGATCGATCTGGGCTTGCTGCTCCTTCAGCGCCTTGACGAGGTACGGCACCATGTCGCCGGTGTTCAGGAACTTCCGCGTGGTGCCGTCGTTCCAGGTGCCCTCGCTGACCAGCTCCGGGATCACCTCTTCGACTCCTGCGCGATGAAGCCGTACTGAAGGTCGACGCCGTCGCGCTCGTCCTTCCAGCGCCAGGTCACCGGCCGTAAGGCGAGCACCGCCTCCAAGCCGTCATCGAGCTCGGACACGTCCTTCTTCAGCGACGCGTCCGATCCGCCGGTCGGCTCCTTGCGCAGTGGAACTACGCGAGGTCTCCCGCTGCTCGGCCCGCTCTCGCCCATGACGACCACCCTCTCCCTCGATGGATCTGACCGACAACGACCCGCCCGCCGAGCCCGCCGCGCTGACCAGCAGTGACGCCGACGAGACGCGGCCTTTGGCTTTCACTTGTACCAGGCACGTCGGACCCGCGCATAGGGCCTTTCACCAGCTGAGGAGCCTGGGCCCACCTCAAGTCATGATCATCCCGGCCACGCGAAGACGCGATCTCGAGCACCACTCCATCTCCGGGGTGAAACGCTACGGCTGATGCCGGACATGAGAGGGCAACGGACGTCGGCACAACGAACAGGACTCGACCTTGGATGACCCAGACGCAGGAGACGACGACTCCACCACGCGCCGGCTCTGGTTCGAAGCGCTCTTCGCGGCCGAGTCGCGGGCCATCCTCGGCTACGCGTTGCGCCGCACCCAAGCGGCTGAGGACGCGGCCGATGTCGTCGCCGAGACGTTCCTGGTCGCCTGGCGTCGCATCGAGGACGTCCCGCGCGGCCCCGACGCGCGGCTCTGGCTCTACGGCGTCGCCCGCCGGGTCCTGGCCAATCACCTGCGCGGCGCCGAGCGGCGGCATCGACTCGGTGAACGCCTGCGGGCCCAGCTGATGGAGCAC
Organism: Jiangellaceae bacterium; assembly: GCA_036566745.1. Taxonomy (GTDB): domain Bacteria; phylum Actinomycetota; class Actinomycetes; order Jiangellales; family Jiangellaceae; genus DATCVR01. The sequence continues at coordinate 12,484 of DATCVR010000362.1, forward strand.
GTCGAGGTCGCGTACGACCACGACGCGCACGACGCCGCCGACCTCGTCCGTCAGGCGATGCTCCGGCTCGACGAGGACGACCGCGAGCTTCTCCAACTGACGAACTGGGAGGGCCTCACCCCGACCGAGCTGGCCACCGCGATGTCGGTGCCCGCCGCGACGGTGCGAACCCGCCTGCATCGCGCGCGCAAGCGCCTCAAGGTCGAACTCGGCCTGCTCGGGTGGTTCGGCGAACGCTCGGACCGGAGCGGACATGTATCGGGTGTCGGGCACGTGCCCGCACGGCTGCAGGAGGAGACATGAGGGACGAGATCGACGCACTGGTGAGTTCGAGCGCTCGGGTCACCGATGCCGACGTCGAAGCCTTGCCGCTCCTCCAGGCCGAGTCCCACTTGATGGAGGAAATCATGGCCACACCCGTTCTCGAGTCGGTGTCCGACGTGGAGCCTCCGCGTCGCGGGCGCAGTCGCCGGCGGATCATCGCCCTCGCCGGAGTCGCTGCCGTGGCGGCGTCTGCCGTGGTGATCGTCCAGCCGGGAGGCGACGACAGCCCGGCGTGGGCGGCCGAGGTGCTCGCCGTGGCCGAAGTGGCCCCTCTTCTGCTGGTCGACAACCCAGAATGGGAGATCACCTCCGCAAACGAGTTCAGCGTCGAATACGGTGCGTTGACGTTCTCTGACGGCGACAGCGAACTCACGCTCTCGTGGCTCCCGGAATCGAGCTACGCCTCTCTGCTTTCCGATCGTCAGCAGAGTTCGGACCTGGAGGAAGAAGTAGTCGTCGCCGGCCATCCAGCAATCCTGATGGGGAAGTCCGACAAGGACACCTTTACGGCGGTATGGCAGCAGCATGGTTATGCTGTCGAAGCCAGGGGGCGGGACTTTTCCGACCGTGCGGACTATGACGAAGCCTTGAGCCTGATCCACGAGGTCGATGTGGATACGTGGCTGTCCGCGATGCCGGAGGACGTCATCAGTCCTGAGAACGGCGACGAGATCGTCGCGGAAATGATCACAGACGTCCCGATCCCTGACAGCGTGGACCCCGCGACACTCGGCGGCGGGGACGTCGTGGTAGACCGTTACGGACTCGGCGCGCACGTCACGAGCACCGTCGTCTGTGCATGGATCGATCAGTGGATCACGGCGACCGATGCCGGCGACGATGCGTCCGCCGACGAGGCCGCGACCGCGATGGCCGGATCGCACGAGTGGGCGGTCCTTGAAGAGATGAACGCTGACGGCGACTACCCCGAGATGGTCTGGCAATTCGCCGACGCCATCGCCAATGGCGGGACGTTGACGGACGGCACGCACCTGGCCGCCGAAACACCGACCGACGGAAACGGCGCGACCGCTCCCGCGTACCGCATTTCACTCGGGTGCGAGTGACCGGCTGATCTGCAATGCCGTCGGCCCCGGGACCTTCGCCACGTCCCGGGGCCGACGGCATGTGCGAGGCCTCGTGCACCCGGTGGGCTAGCAGGTCGCCGGCGGATCGTTGACCACCACGATCGAGGTGCTCGTCGCCGCGAAATACGGATCGCCGTCCGGCGTCTGGTAGCTGATCCGGATCGCGTCAGCGGTGCCCAGCCGATCGGTTGGCTGCAACCCGACGACGATGCCGAGCTCCTCGCCCGGCTGGATCGGCCATGTGTGTCCGTCCGCTTCGGCCGACAGTCCAGGAGCGCTCAGCGGCGGGAATGCAGTCTGTGCGCCGATCATGTTCCCGTCGATCTCCCGCAATGACGCGTATTCGAGGTCGAGCCCTTCCGGATTGATCAGCTCGATGCCGTCGACCAGCAGATCGTCGGCGCCGGTGTTCGTCGCAATGTCGATCCCGACGGTGACCGGGCCGCCCTCGATCGCGGTGAGGCACACTTCGTTGCGCACCGAGACATCGCCGGCCGTCAGTGGACCGTCGACGCGCGAGCCGACATCGAATACGCAACCGGACGACATGACGACCGAGACTCCCGCGAGAAGCCGCCCCACCCAGGCGCAGGCGGACGCAGTCGGTCCGCTCAAGACGCATGCTCGACGGTGATCACGACATTGCCGATCTTCTGTCCCGTCTCGACGAATCTGTAGGCCTCGACGATCTGGTCCAACGGGTACCGCCTGTCGATGACCGGCTTGAAATCTCCGGACTCGATCAGGTCCCGGAGGTAGCTGATCATCTCCTGGCTCTCGCCCGGAATGGGGAACCTCACCTTCTTGCCGCGGAACAACGGGGTGACGAGCGCCAGGAACGGATTCTGGGCTTTCGGCCCCAATTCCGACGAGATATAGATTCCACCGGGCTTCAGCAGCCGCTTGCACCGGCCGAATGTGCTCTTGCCGACGGCGTCGAGGACCGCGTCGTACTCGTGATCGTCCTGCGTGAAGTCCTCGGCGGTGTAGTCGATGACTCGGTCGGCACCCAAGCCCCTGACCAGCTCGACGTGCGCCGTGTCGCACACCGCGGTCACAGTGGCGCCGAAGCTCTTCAGGAGCTGGACCGCCGCCGAGCCGATGCCGCCGGTCGCGCCGTTGACCAGCACGTCGTGCCCGCTTCGGATCTTGGCGCTTCGGATGAACGAGAGGGCATAGTGCGAGCCCTCGGTACCAGGGGCGGCTTCCTCGAAGGTCACGTTCGCCGGCATCGTCGCGAGCGGGCCACCCTCGGGCATCACCATGTACTCGGCATGGGCCCCGAAGGGCCCCTCGCTGTAGCCGAACACCTTGTCCCCGACCTCGAAGGACGTCACACCCCTGCCGATCGCCTCGATCACCCCCGCAAACTCGGTCCCGAGAACCGTCGCATTGGGGCCAGTCAGGCCGGAGAAGATGCGGATGAAGAAAGGCTTTGCGGCGCGGTATCCGCAGTCCGTCCGATTCACCGTCGTCGCGTGAACCTTGATGAGGACTTCGGTGTCGTTGGCCGTGGGCATCTCCACGTCCGAGATCCGCACCACGTCCGGCGGGCCGTATCTGGTGTGGACGGCTGCCCTCATGGGTGAACTGTAGCGACGACAGCCCGTCCGAAAAGGGCAAAACGACCATGCTGGCTCCAGGTGTCGTGGCCGCTCGCGAGCCCGTCAGGCAGCGGACGGGTCGACACCGTGGAGTCGGATCAGGCCCAGGCCGTCGACCTGGGGCATGCACGCGTAGGCGACGTAGGTGCGGCCGCCGCGACAGGCCTCCGCCCACGCCAGGACTTCCGTGACGTCGCCGCCGGTCAGCTCGTACTCCGTGGACTCCGCAGCTCCGGCCCAGAAGTACACGCGGTATCGGGGCTCGTCGATCTCCCAGCTCTGGTCGCGAGGGTCGACGACCTTGACGTCCAACACGTTCTCCATTTCAGCTTCGATGCGATGACCACAGACACACGCGGGGCCCCGCCCTCAACACGAGGACGGGGCCGCGTTGATGTTGCTCTATTACCCAGGGCGACTTCGTGATCTACAGCCAGAAGGTGTGGCAGACAGTCAGCGTGATCGAGGAGTTGCCAACCCGATGATCATGCAGCGGCCGTCGGACCTCTCACCCAGCTTCGTGTGGGCCAGTATGCGCTTGATGTCCCAGGCGTGGTGGTGCCCGTCGTGGGCGCTGTTGCGAGCGACATCCTCGGCACGCTGGACCCCGCGGGTGGCATGAGCCAGGACAACGCCATGCTCAAGCGCGGCTGTTGCGGATGCCGCCCATGCATCGACCGCGAGTCCCAATGACCACATCCTGCGGCGTCAGCGATCACGTGAAGCTGCAACTGTCACACGGATCCCCATACAGACTTGCGCCCCAGCCCTCCACAGACTTCAACCTTACTCACACCCCGGATCGCGCGAACCTCCACCTCGCGACCTGCTGACTCCGGTCTGCCAGGGAGCTCGCCACTCGGCCGGAGGCATCTCTCGAGGCTCATCAGCTACACCTGACCGCGCCACTGGGGATCGACGCAACCGGCGACGATGACCGGACCGAGCGAGCGCGCATCTGCCGAAGCGAGCGTCAGCCAGGCGCAAACATCGTCTTCAGGAGCCGGGGCTCATCACTGGCTTTCGAGCCACTTCACCATCGTGTCGACGTCGGTCTCCAGCTGCTGGATGTGATCGCTTGTGTCGTCCGAGTGCTGGATGGCAGCGTCGAACAACGTGAGAGTGCTCGGCAGCGAGGGCACTTCGCGGAACAGCACCTCGGTCTTGCCTCGGTTGACCTGGAGCGAGTCCTTCACCACGAACACTTCGTCATTCGCATTGGACAGATCCATGGTGAGCGAGTCCAGCTCTGCCCTCAGGGCAGACGTGCTCGCCTCCTGTCCCAGGTCCTTGAGCCTGTCCACATGCGTGGCGAACGTGTCGCGCTGCGTCAGAATCCGCCGAGCCCGGACGCTGACGAGCTCCGCGACGACCTGCTCGGCCTCCTTGTAGGTCTTCGTCAGTCCGCGTTCCTTGAAAGCGGCGCCCAGGCTCCGGACCGATGCAGCCGACCGGCCAGTCGACTGTTCGAGGACGCCGAACCACGTGTTCACCATCGTGCAGACAGCTTCGAGCTCACCCACGCTAGACATCGGTCCACCAGCTCTCATGTGTTGGAGTTTCTGGCGGGGAAGGCCCGTCCCGGCTCATGGTCGTGACAGCGGAGAACGACGAATGGCGAGGTCTGCGCATATATGCAGACCGCCGACCACCGGTAAGGCCGCTCCCGGACGAGCGCGACTGACCCGTCGAAGCAGGCGTCAGTCCGCGTGGGCCGAGTAGTAGCGCCGGGCCTTGTCCCGGCTGCCGCAGGTGGCCATGCTGCACCAGCGCCGGCGATGATTCTTGCTCGTGTCCAGGTACAGCCAGCCACACGACGGGCACTCCCCCAGCCGGTCCAGCGGACCCCGCGTGAGCAGCTCGACGGCCGACGCGGCGACCTCCCACAGCAGCACCCGCGGCCGACGCGGACCCGGCCACGACAATGCGAAGCCGCCGTCGGCCCGGTCGAGCCGAGCATGGGCGACCGCCTCGGCGTAGGTCGTGAGCAGCGTCTCCCGGTCGGCGGACGGCGGGTTGCCGGCCCCGGTGAGCGGCTGGAACACCCGGAACGCGGCCTCGCGCAGGTCACGTGCGCCGCGAAGAACGTCCTCGACCTCCCGCGTCGCGCCGCTGATCGGACGCCCAGCGGCACGAGCCCAGACCGTCGCCTCGTCCGCCGTGGCCAGCCAGTCGCGCTGCGCCACCGGTCGCGCGTTGACCGTATTGGTGAAGTCGAGGCACAGGGCGTTGCCGACAAGCTCGATCGCAGACACCATCGGAGTATCTCACCGTTCATGACGTCTTGACTGGTTGACCACAGTCTGCCACCTTGCCTTTCACGTCCCCTTGATAGGTGAGATCACCTCATGCGCATCGTGTCTCGGCTCGGCCGGCCGTTCAACAGCCTCTGGCTCGCCACCGCCGCCGCCAACCTCGGCGACGGCATGGCGCTCTTCGTCCTCCCGCTGCTGGCGCTCGCGGTCGGTGCCTCGCCGGGCGGCGTCGCCGCGGTCACCGCCGTCCTGACGCTGGCCTGGCCGGTGTTCGGGCTGCACGCAGGCTGGCTCGTCGACCGGCTCGACCGGCGGATGCTGCTGCGCAGCGCCAACCTCGCACGCGCCGCGGTCCTGGCCGGCGTCACGCTCGTGCACGCCTGGGGCGAGCTGTCGCTGCCGGTCATCCTCGGCGCCGCGGCGGTCCTCGGGCTGGCCGAGACGCTGGTCGACACGGCCCTGACCTCGACGGTCCCGCTCGTCGTCGAGCCCGACGGACGGACCACCGCCAACGCCCGGATCGAGGCGACCGTCAACCTCACCAACCAGTTCGTCGGACCGCCCCTCGCCGGCCTCCTCGCGGGGCTGGCGCTGGCCGGCACCACCGGCGCCAGCGCGGTCCTGTACCTGGCGGCCGCGATCGCCATCTCGGCGATGGTCGTGCACGGACGGCCGACCGCCGACGCCGTCATCCCACCGCCGACCGGCCTCGGCGCGGGGTTCCGCTTCGTCTGGCGGCAGCCGACCGTGCGTACCCTCACGCTGTTCACCGCGGCGATGAACGTCGTGTGGGCAGCCGCGACGGCGCTGCTCGTCGTGTACGCGGTCGGCCCCGGCCCACTGGATCTCACCGCCGCGGAGTACGGGCTCATGCTGACAGCGATGGCTGCCGGCGGGCTCGTCGCGTCGGTGGCGGTCGAGCCGCTGCGCCGACGGTTCGGGGTGACGACGCTGCTGGTCATCGACTGTGTCGGGACGGTTCTGCTGGTGGCGCCGGTGGCTCTGGGGGCGAACGCCTGGGTCGTGGCCGCGGGGATGATCGCCGCCGGGGCAGGATCCAGCGTCTGGCGCATTCTGGTGGCCACCATCCGGCAGAACCTGTCCCCCTCCGACCAGCTGGGCCGGGTCTACGCCGCCTCGCGGATGATCAGCTGGGGGGTGATCCCCGCCGGAGCGGCTCTGGCCGGATTGGGGGCCGAGCTGTGGGGTGTGCGGGCCGTGTTCGCGGTCGCCACCGGGCTCGCCATCGCGGTGCTCGCGGGCTTCGTGGGTTTCGCCCTGCGCGCCGACCTGTCGGCGACCATGGCCGCCGACCAGGCCGACGCGGTCTCGCATCCGCACGGATGACGTCATGGACGCTCCCCGTCAGCATCCCCCTCACCGGCGTCGGGGAACGAGTGGTGTTCGTGCCGGACCACCCAGCGGCCCTGGTCCTTGGCCAGCCCGAGGGTGAGGCGTAGCCGATTACCGGGGTTCTCGGCGAAGTCGCGCGGCATCCCGCAGCGCAGCAACGCGTGCGCGAAGGCGACGTCGGCACCGGCGGTGATCTCCAGAGAAGTGATCTCGAACAACGCACCCCGCGACTGCCACTCGAAGAACGGCGGCCAGGAGTCGCGGTAGGCGTCGATGCCGCGGACGCCCTCGTACGGTGGCGGCACGTCGAACATCACGATGTCGGACGCGTGGTCGGCGAGAACCGTGTCCAGATCGCCTGCGTGGACTGCGAGCGCCCAACGTTCGACCAGCTCGCGGATCTGCTGCTCGTCATCCATGGTGTGTCCTGCTTCCTTGAGGTCGGCGTGTTCCCGGCGCCCAGGACGCCGGCCACGGAGCATCTCCGTCAGGACCTACAACCCCGGCGAGCAGCAGAACTCATCGCTCCGGCGCAAACATTCATGACAGGCGCTCAGGGAGTCCGAACGGTGCGAAGGCAGCGTCCAGGAACGAGACCACCTCGGCGACCCCATCCGAGGTCAGAACGACGACGTCGAGGCCGGCCGGGAGGTACGCCGACTCGTCGTCCTCCCACATGTAGGTGCCGAACGCCAGGCGGCCGTTGGCCCGCGCCGGCAGGAAGCGCCAACGCCTGGTCAGCGGCCCTTCGCTCAGGAACGTGCGGATGCTCTGGCGCCCGTCGTATACGGCCGGGACGGGCGGCATCGAGTACCTCGCGTCGTCCGTCAGCATCGCCACGATGGCATCGACGTCGCCGGCCTCCCAGGCTGCGGCGTACCGGCGGGCGAGATCGCGAACCTCGACCTCACTGGCAGCCCGGCCGACGTCGCCTCTCCCCGCACGAGGGAGGTGTTCGTCGCGAGTCTTGCGCGCACGCTGGAGAGCGCTGTTGACGCCGGGCACCGTCATGTCCAGAAGCTCCGCCGTCTCGCCCGCCGAGTACCCCAGAACCTCGCGGAGAAGAAGCACCGCGCGCTGCCGCGCCGGGAGATGCTGGAGCGCTGCGACGAACGCGAGTTCCATGCTCTCCCAGGCGATGCTGCGCGCCTCCGGATCCAGGTCAGCGGTGAAACCCATCCGCTGATCGGGATACGGCCCGAGCCACCTGACCTCTGCGGACGGCGCGGCGCCAGGAGTGAGATCGGTCGGGAGCTCGCGATGTCGGCCCGCCCGGCCCAGCAGCGTCAGGCACCGGTTGGTGGCGATCTTGTAGAGCCACGGCCGGATCGACCCCCGATCCTCGAACCCGTCAAGGCTCCGCCATGCCCGGGTCAACGTCTCCTGCACGGCGTCCTCGGCCTCGTCGAAGGATCCGAGCATCCGGTAACAGTGTGCGGCCAGTTCGTCCCGCAACGGCTCGACCAGACCCGCGAAGGCGTGCTCGTCACCTGCTCGCGCTCTCGCCAGCGTGGCGGCAGCTGCGGTGGAGTCGTGGTTGGTCACGATCGCCCCTCCCCCACTCGGTACGCGAGCGCTGGCGTCTCGTCCGGAACTCACATCCTCCCCTGTCGACGCACGCGGTCGCCGATTCGCCCGTGCGGCGCTCACTCCCGGTCAGCCGGATCCGACCCACTTGAGGCGGCGGGCGGTCACGCCCTGGTCCGGCTAGGGAGCAGGAGCCGTACCTGGCTCGTTCTGCGGCGGCTCGCCCTCTTCCACCACCTCGATCGTGACCGTGATGCCGGACGGCAACGTTCTCGAGCGATCCAGTCCGTCGGCGACGGACAGCTCTTCGACACCCACGTGGACGATCCCCGTCACCGGATCCGGCATCGTCCAATAGACCTGGCCCGGATCGGTCGCCCAGGTGTCGCGCGAGTGGAAGACCGCTTCCGACAACGCCCCCAGCTCCTCCATCGAAGCCCGCGCCGTCCCGAACGCCACGCGCAGCGCGCGCGGATGTGCTGCGATCGCGGCATCGACCTCCATTCTGACCTGTGCGGCTTCGGCCTCGAACTGATCGGCGAGCCAGATCACCAAGGTCCAGGCGTCTTCGTTCCAGGCCATCGTGCCCGCCACCCGGGGATGCTCGCGCAAGATCGGATCGACCAGAGACCGCGTTGCGTCCAGCGAGCCATCAGCGCGAGCGTCGGGATGTCTGCCGATCGCGTCCGAGGGCCCGGCGATCCACACGGGGCCCTGGCCGCAGGAGTCCCGCGAGTCCACGGGTCCGAGTTGGCCGCCCACGGTCATGTATCCGCCCTGAGCCTCCACCAGGCGCCCGCTGCTGTCCCAGAGCCGCACAAGAGGGATCGACTCGCCTTCCGTGGTCACGGTCCAGCCCGGAGGCCATGCCACAGGCTGCGCTGGTTCCGCGAAGTCAAGCCGCCGGATGACGACACAGCCGTCGTCCGTCACCCACAGATCCCCTTCGAGCACGTCGTCGCCGCACTCCGCCGGAGGCGTGGGCTGGGTCAGGAGGCGAAGACCGTCGGCGCCGTCCTTGGCCATCGGCTCTCCAGTAGCCACAGTGGGACGAGGCTCACTCGACCGAGACGCCAGCAAGGCCCCACCTACACCGACCAGCGCGACGACGCACCCGGTGACGACCACGATCCTGATCCGGTGTCGACGCGTTCGCGCGATGTCCGCCATGATCCGCACCCCCCTGCGGGCACGCCTCGGTACGACGCTGAGCAGGTCGAACCGGGTCCACCCGTCACAGAGTTGGACGCCGCTCACCGCGCATCGGCCTCATCGAGTTGGATGACCACCCATGGCGGTCTTTCCCGCGGCGTCCAGCCGGCAGTTCGAGCCCGACGACGGCATCACGATCTTCGACCACGGCGTGTCGGACGAGCAGTTGAGCGTCGTCCGGGCGGAGCTGCACGGCTTCCACGTGGGTCTTCCCAACCGCCGCAGCACCACGACGTACGTGGTCACCGGCGGCCGGGCTCAGATCACCGTGGACGGACAGGCCTTCGACGTCAAGCCCGGCGACATGGTGGTCGCCCAGGTCGGTGTGCGGCGCGAGCTCAGCGGCACGGCGTCGCTGCTCATCATCAACGCCCCGGCCTTCGACCCCTCCGACGAAGCCGAGCCGTCGACGACGCCATAGCCGCTGTCGACCGCCGGAGGTTCAGGACGTCCAGGTGGTGCCGGTCAGCTGCTCGTACATCGCGACGTAGCGGCGGTGGGCCTCTTCGGCGACGTCCGGCGGGATCTCCGGGCCGGGCGAGGTGCGGTCCCAGGTGCCGAGGTCGCTGGCCCAGTCGCGCATGTACTGCTTGTCGTAGCCGTATTGGCGCCCGCCGGGCTTCCAGTCCTCCTTGCGCCAGTAGCGCGAGGAGTCCGACGTCATCACCTCGTCGGCCAGCACCAGCTCACCGGACGGATCGAGGCCGAACTCGAACTTCGTGTCGACCAGCAGCAGGCCCCGCTCGGATGCGATCTCCGCTCCGCGGCGGTAGAGATCGAGCGTGGTGTCGCGCAGCCGCTCGGCGAGGTCAGGACCCACCGCCGCCACGACGTCGTCGAAGGTCATCGGCTCGTCGTGGCCGTCCTCGGGGGCGACCTTCGAGGTGGGCGTGAAGATCGGCTCCGGCAGCCGGTCCCCCTCGACCAGGCCCGGCGGCAGCTCGACCCCCGAGACCGTGCCGGTGGCCTGGTACGACACGGTGCCCGAGCCGGCGAGGTACCCGCGCGCGACGCATTCGACCTGGACGACGTCGAGCCGGCGGCATCGGATCGCCCGGCCCTTCCACTCGGCCGGCACGTCGTCGGCGGAGATGACGTGGTTGGGCATGACGTCGGCGAGCTGGTCGAACCACCACAGCGACATCGCGGTCAGCAGCTTGCCCTTGTCCGGGATGGGCGTGGGCAGCACGACGTCGTACACCGACACCCGATCGGAGGCGACGAGGATCACTTCGCCGGGGCGGTCGGAGTAGACGTCGCGGACCTTGCCGCGGTGCAGGAGTTCCACGGCGACCGTTCTAGCACACGCGCCGCCGCCGTCGACGGGGCCGGAAACGGGGCCGGAAACGGGGCCGTCGTCAGAAGTCGATCCGCATCACGACCCGGCGCACGGTCGGATGGCTGACCTCGGCGAAGCCGGCGTCGGCGAACACGCGCACGGTGCCGACCAGGAGCTCCTCCAGGATCACGTCCTTCGTGACGATCGGGTAGCCCTCGACGGCCCGGGCGCCGCGCTCGCGGGCGAAGTCCACCGCGGCCCGCGCGAGTGCCCGGCTCACGCCCCGCTTGCGGAAGCCCGCGCGGGTGAAGAAGCAGGTCACCGCCCAGACGCTGTCGTCGGCCTTGTCCTCGGCGCGGCCCTCCCAGGGGACCCGGTTGTTGCGCACGAGGCCCGTGTAGGCGGTGCGCGGCTCGACGGCACACCAGCCGACCGGCTCGCCGCCGAGGTACGCGACGAGGCCGCTGGTGGTGTCCGACTCCGGGTGGCCGGAGTCGGTCTGCCGGCGCAGCCGGTCGGCGCGCTCCTCGGCGGGGAACGAGCCGAAGGACTCACGCGGCTGCAGCTTGAACCGCTGGCACTGGCACCTGGGTGCCGGGCCGCGGGTGCCGAACACCGTCTGCAAGTCGTCCCAGCTCGCCGCGTTTGCTGGCACGACCGAGATCGTGGGCTCCGTCGCCGTCATGCGCACGATTCTGCAGATCGAGTGGGCCCTATGGCAGGTCTTCACCTCCGACGGCCGCGAACTCGGGTGCGGGTATCGCGTGCTCCGCGGCGCGGCTGACGCGTTCCCACGTGGCCCACGTGTCCATGCGCTTGCGCGCTATGTCGAACGCGAGGTCATAGACCATGCTCCCCAGAGCAGGCGCAGCGACGGCTCGTCGCTGTGGGCGAGCTTGAGCAGCGCCTCTGCGGCGAGCTTCGGGTCGCCGTCGACCGACCCCTCGGCGAACTGCTTCTCCAGCTCCGCCCGCAGCGGGGCATACGCCTCCAGGGGCCTGGTACTGCGCATCGCCGCATAGAGGTCGGTCCAGTAGCCGCCGGGCTGAACAATGCTCACTTCACCCCGAAGCCAGCCGCCTCCATGGCGACTGCTTCGCTCGGACCGTCCAGGGCGAACTTGCAGCGCTGTAGAGCCCGGTGCTCGGGAAGCCGCCCAAGGCGCCGATGCTGGAGATCTGCACGATGTGCCCATCGACAACGTCCCGGCGTTGTTGACGACGATGTCGAGCCGCCCGAAGTGGCCGACCGCCTCGGCGACGGCGACGACACCTCATCCCGATCGGTCACATCCAGCCGCCGAGGCAACCCTGCCTTTGTGACGTGGGTGGCCAGGTCGAGCTTGCCCTGCGCAAGCGACCACGATGCGAATGGCAGGCTTCACGGCGGCCGCTTGGGACGACTCGCAAATTCCTTATGGCCGGCTGCGTCGCAACAACGGCCCCTCTTCGCCGCCCAGAATACTCCGCGTTGAGCGCCGATCCGCAGGATCTCGAAGCTGGACGTTCGAGTCCCAAGCTCCACTCCGATCGCAAACCTCCCAGCATTTAGCCGGCCGAAGGATCACCGAGCATCGGATTCTGATCTCTCGACAATCGCCTGGGAGGCTTGCGAGCTGATTCGGGCACCGGCAGAACTCCTACCCGCGCGAGCTCAGAGATCGAAATTAACGGGCCAGCGCAAACCCTGTTCAAGAGACCGGCTTGACTGGGCTCCAATGCCACGCACCGGTCTAGAACGTGCAGCAATGCTAAGAGATCATCGTCAAATTTCGCCGTCCATCGCATCGAATTGATGTCATCCAACGGTGATGTGCGCTTCTTGCGGCGAGGATTGCGCTGCCGATAGCTAAACCACTTTCGGACCACAGGCATTCCACCGACTGCGTAATTCCATACTTCAGGACTGACTCGCTCAATCCGACCATGCCGCTCCGGATCAGTAGCATCGCCGATAATTAAGGTGCCCGCATCCACATCATATTCTATGGCATCTGGCATAAGTTCTTCTGAAGTAGGTATTGATTGAACATAAAGCGGCCCAACCTCCGTTGAATTCACCACAGATCCCCGAGGTCGCCCCGCCGCTTCGTCGACATAGCGCTCGCCGTAAGTATGTAGCCAGAGGACCTCAGAGCCTATCGCAATAGCTTCCTCCCAGCACTCGGGCACAGCGGTAAGCGGCATTCGGATACCGGGTGCAGCGAGCTCTTCGCGAAAGCGAGCCGTGTAGCCCGAGTGCGCCGCGATACCCGCGACGTACGCGAGCAGCTCGCCCGGCCTGATGTCACGACCACGATACTCTGCCAACAATTCCAAGAGCCTTGGAGAAATATTGGCCACCCTGTTTTCACCATCACGAAAGAGAGGTAATACACGCCCTCCGTGGTGCCCCATAAAACAGTCCATGTTTGGAATTAGCGACGAGAAGGTCAACGCCGGTCCACTAGATAGAGCCTGAGTGTGCTGTTCAGATACATATACCTGCATTTCACCATCCACCTGCCACAATTCGGGCCGGGGGCGGTCGATCACGCGAACGTCTTGAATTAGATACTGTCGATCGAAGCTACGAAATGCTGCGCTAACAAACCTAGGCATCGCGTCCACACTATTGGCTGCATCGCTAGCGACTTGCCCGTGCCGGTTCGGGAAATCCGACCATGGAACCGACCTGTCACTCGTCTCCTTGAACAGAGTAGCCTTCTGCTCATCCGCAGCGTATCTCAACGTAGACCAGCGGCGCTGAAGAATATCGGGATCCGGTGCATAAACCCAATTCCGATTCGGCTTCACACCAGGCTGATGCCAGGGAAGCAGATCCGACAACTTCGGGAACGATTCCCACTCAGAGTCCGTCGGCTTGAATGGTGCTTGCCACTCGCTCGAACAAGTTCGCCACGACGCGGCATCGATGCGGAGAGTCAGCAGTCCGTCCGTCTTAGCCTGGCGCGTTCCAGCAATCGCAATGTGGTGCACGATGGCTGACGTCATTCGATCGACGGCACCGTAGCGTGCAAAGATCCCAATGCAGATAGGCTGCTGAACACCCGGAAAGAGCCTTGTGGACACTCGCGGTTGAAAGCCCTCAGGCGTAAGGTCGATCACCCATCCTTCATCCGTTGTCTCACGTAGATAGCGCCGCATGCCTGCATGCGACTCCGACGTGAGGTACGCGCTCGGCGTGATGAACGCGACGACCCCAGCGGGCTGAGACGGATGTGCGTCAAAAACCTTCCATGTTGCCCATCGCCAAAAGAACGTCCACATGTTACTGAGATTGAACTCTCGACGCCCTTGACCTCGAGCTCTGAATTCATCCAACGATGGCCTAGACATCAGATCAATGGGCCTTCGTGGATCTCTCCGCTTCTCTAGCCACGGCGCCTCACCACGCGCCCCCTCGCGCCACGGCGGATTGCCTATTACCACCATGACCGGGACATCTCGCTTGATGCGATTTGCCCCCTGCCTTGCGTCGCTCAATACATCATACAGGAGGCCAAACTCAAGGGCTTGCTTGTCAGGGTCGTCAAATGTATTGCTGAGAAACCGCACTTCATCGCGAGGCACCTCGACGCCATACTTCTTCTTTAGCGTACTGTGAAGTCGCAATTCGGCGACGGCGTACGGCGCAGCTTGGAGTTCAAAACCGACTAGCCTCTGGGAGAACAATTCACGTAGATGCGACTCGGCAATCGCCTCTGTTCCTCGCTCTTTCCTAAGAGTAGAAGCAACGCTCTCCATGATCTCGACCAGAAACGTTCCAGTACCCATCGCCGGGTCGACCACGATCACGTCATCCCCTGCAAAACCTCGTTTGATCGATAACCTTGCTTTGAGTACCTCATCTGTGAGATTCACCATCGCTCGGGCTATTAGATCAGGCGTGTAATACGTGCCGCTGCTGCGCCGCAGGTCGGGGTCGTACTCAGCCAGGAATTTCTCGTATAGCAACCCGAAGGCGTCTGCGTCGCTCAGCCGGATGTCAGTCCAGTCGATGGCGCCGACAACTCGGTGAAGTGTTTCGACCACGCTTAGTTGAGTTACCCACTTTTGGTCAGTCAAGATGGCGAGCGCCTCACCCATGAGCGAGTGCTGCTTTCCGAGCTTGTCTGCAATGTCTTTGAGCGAGCGACCGAGAAAGTCAATCCCGTCGACACGCGCCAGGAGTAGCGCAAAGGAAACCGTCTGCGCATATGCGTCGGCGAACGCCCGGTCATCAAGATTTGGAAACAGAATGCTGCGCCATTCACTAGCGAGCTGAGTAAACGGCCGTTTCCCAGGGCCTTCAGACTCTGCGACCATGGTCTCTCGAACCTGGTCGCGCAAGAGCCGACATAGAGGCGCGACCTCCGAGACAATCTCTCGGAGGGTAGTGGGTTGCGCAGGCACCCAGACGAGGAACTCTCTTACAAGGTCTTCAAATTTGTCGTCGGCGGGCTCCAATTTGTCCCCCGCATGCGATAGGTCGCCCACAAGACGCGCGCTGCCGACCAGGTTACCCTTTCGAAACAGCGACCAAGATGCGCCGTTGCTGTACAACAGATTCGGAAGTACCCGCAACTTCTCCCACTGCTGCCGATCGTGGGCGTTTGGTCGCCAGTTTGGCGGCAGATCCTTCTCAGGCGCCTTCAATTCGACATAGCCGACTCGTCCCGTCGGAGCATCGACGGCGAAGTCAGGGCGCGAGCTGATCTCGGAGACTGGTACTTCGTCATGGACGACGAGCTTGCGCCCCAGGATCGATCCCATGTCGTGTAGGAGGCCATGGATCGGCGCCCGAAGCTGGTCTTCTCGCCGCCCGTCACCACGTAGCTTCGGTGCAACTATCCGGCCGAAGCGCGCAACTGCTAATCGAATCTCGGCGGCATCTCGTTGCGAGCCTTGTGATTCCTGGCGTCGTGCTCCCATCGGTTTGCCCCCTGCGCGACGACAAGTCGTGTTATCGACGGTCGCGGAGCGGCATGGCAAAGTCAAGAGCTTCAACAGATGCCGTCATCTCATGGGGACGGACGTCATTTCGGTTCATTCCATGCGCGGCGGTGCGGCAAACCGTGTTGACTCGAGCCCAGCCACGGGGTACAGACTGGCCGCCATGGCCGAGAACAGAGTCCACGTCGACGTCGAGGGGCGCACGCTCAGCCTCAGCAACCTCGACAAGGTGCTCTATCCCGAGACGGGCACCACCAAGGGCGAGGTCATCGACTACTACACGCGGGTCGCGCCGGTCCTGCTCCCCCACCTCGCCGACCGCGCCCTCACCCGCAAGCGCTGGCCGAACGGCGTCGAGGCCGCCAGCTTCTTCGAGAAGAACGCCCCGCGCGGGACGCCGTCGTGGGTCCACACCGCGACGCTTCCGGTGCCGGGCAGCACGATGGACCGCGAGACCATCGACTACGTCGTGGCCGACGACCTGCCCAGCCTGGTGTGGCTGGCCAACCTCGCGGTCCTCGAGATGCACGTGCCGCAGTGGAAGATCGACGACGACGGCAAGGCCCGCTACCCCGACCGGCTCGTCGTCGACCTCGACCCCGGCCCCCCGGCCACCGTCGTCCAGTGCGCCCAGGTCGCGCTCATGCTGGCCGAGGCACTCGCCGGCGACGGCCTCACGTCGTACGCCAAGACCAGCGGCTCCAAGGGCCTGCAGATGTACGTCGGACTCGACGAGTCGGCCGAAGCCGAGCAGGTCAGCACCTATACGCGCACGCTGGCCCAGCGCCTCGAAGCCGACCATCCGAGGCTCGTCATCTCCCGGATGGAGCGCCGCGACCGCACCGGCAAGGTGTTCATCGACTGGAGTCAGAACAACGCCGCCAAGACCACCATCGCGCCGTACTCGCTGCGCGGACGCGAGACGCCGTCGGTGTCCACGCCGGTGACCTGGGACGAGGTCGAGAAGGCCGCGCGATCCAGCGCGACCTCCCGGCTGCCCCTGCGCTTCGACCTCGGCGACGCCCTCGAGCGCTCGGCCGACGGCGACCTCCTGGCCCCGCTGTTCGACGACGCCCACGCGCTCCCCGACGTCGAGTAGCCCGCTAGGGTGGAGGCGTCCAGCAGCGAACACGCTGAACACCCGTGAACGTCGTGAACTGCCCGAGGAGGTGAGACCCATTACCGCTAGGTCAGGCTGGGTGCTCTCACCTCACCGCCATACGGTCCGTCCCACGTAGCCGGCCGTGAGAGCGCCCTTCGGTACCCGAAAGGCTCTCATGTCGGTCTCTCCGTCAGCTCCTGCTCTCTCGGCCATCGTCAGCACTCTCCGCGCCGCCGGCTGTGTCTTCGCCGAGGACGAGGCGCAGCTGCTCATCGCCACGGCCCGAACCTCAGACGAACTCGCCGCGATGGTGGATCGCCGGGTCGCCGGTCTGCCCCTCGAACACGTCCTCGGCTGGGCGGAGTTCTGTGGCCTGCGGATCGTCGTCGACCCGGGGGTGTTCGTCCCCCGGCGTCGCACCGAGTTCCTCGTCCACCACGCGGCCGAGCTCGTCCGGCTCGGTCGTGCGCAGCCACCCACCGTCGTGGTCGACCTGTGCTGCGGCTCCGGGGCCCTCGGCTTGGCGCTGGCCGCGGCGCTGTCCCCCGCACCCGCCGACGCCGCCGCGCCTGGGTCCGTGCCGGGCTCGCCTCCCGTCGACCTCTACGCCGCCGACATCGACCCGGCCGCGGTGCGGTGCGCCCGGCGCAACGTCACGACCGCGGGCGGCCGGGTGTACGAGGGCGACCTGTACGAGCCGCTGCCCTCCGCGGTGCGCGGCCGGGTGGACGTCCTGCTCGCCAACGTGCCCTACGTGCCCACCGACGAGGTCGGCCTGCTCCCGCCGGAGGCACGTCTCCACGAGCCCCGGGTGGCCCTCGACGGTGGGGCGGACGGGCTCGACGTCATGCGGCGGGTGGCCGCCGAGGCGCCACGCTGGCTGGCCCCGGGCGGCCAGGTGCTGGTCGAGACGAGCGAACGCCAGGCGCCCAGGGCCGTCGACGCGTTCGCCGGGGCCGGCCTGGTCCCCCACGTGGCCGCCTCCGAGGAGTTCCACGCCACCGTGGTCGTCGGGACCAGGCCCGCGGGCGGGGACGGACCGGGCTAGCCGATCGAGGACGTGCTCGCGCGCACGGCGGGGAACCCGTGCGCGCGAGCGGCGATCACGACGACGAGTGCCGGCGCCAGCAGCACGAGGACGCTCCACGGGAACGACGTGGGCCCCAGCAACTCGAGGAGGATGCCGCCCACGGCACCGCCAGCGGCCATGAACCCGTTCCACACCGTGACCAGCAGAGCCTGTCCCGCGTCGGCCCCGCGTCGGTCACGGCGGTCTGCAGGAGGGTGGCGACGCCTCCCCAGCCGAGACCCCACAACGTCACCGCGACGTAGACCAGGGCGGTGCTGTCGGCCAGCAGCGCCAGGAGGGTGGCCGCCACCGCGAACAGGACGGCGCTGGCGATGGTCAGTGCCCGCAACCGGCGATCGACCTGGGCGCCGACGACCCAGATGCTCACCAGGGAGGCGATGCCGAACACCAGCAGCACGAGGTCGATCGCGTCGCCCATGCCGTACTCGCCGAGGAACGTGGCGATGTAGGTGTAGAGGATGTTGTGGGCCAGCACGTAGGTCGCGACCACGAACAGGACGGCCGCCACGCCCGGTCGGGTGAGCGCCCGCAGGATCGGCTCCCGGTGCTCCGGCCGCTGCCCCGGGTAGTCCGGGACCGACGCGAGGATCCACCCCACCAGCACCACGGCAACCACGGTCACGAGCGCGAACGTCAGCCGCCAGCCGAACGCCTCGCCGAGGAAGGTGCCCACCGGGATGCCCAGCGACAGGGCGAGCGGGATGCCGGCCATGACGATCGCGATCGCCCGGCCCTGCAGGTGCACGGGTGCCATCCGGCGGGCGTACCCGACCAGCAGCGCCCACACGAAGCCCGCGGCCACCCCGGCGACGAACCTGGCCACCATCGTCACGAGATAGTCGCCCGAGACGGCCGTGACCGTGTTGGCGACGGCGAATCCCGCTACCGCGGCCACCAGCAGGGGCCTGCGCCGCCACGTCGCCGTGGCCGCGGACAGGGGGATCGCCGTGACCGCCGAGGCGATCGCGTAGATCGTCAGTGCCTGGCCCATCGCGGACTGGCTGACCGCCAGGTCGGCGCTCATGGTGGGCAGCATGCCCGCGGGCAACGCCTCGGTCAGGATCCCCAGGAAGGCGGCCGTGGCCAGCGCCACGAGCGCCTGCAGGGGTAGCCTGCGGTCGTCGGCTCCAGGGGAGTCGGTCGGTGTCTCTGCGTGCGAAGTCGACATGGTCGGTAGACTGGAACCTTCACATAAGTGTGAAGGTCAAAGCGACGCAGACGTGAGGTCGGCCACATGCGGATCGGAGAGCTCTCGGAACGCACCGGCACGCCCCGCAGGCTGCTGCGTTACTACGAGGAACAGGGCCTCATCGTGGCTGGTCGCGCCCCCAACGGCTACCGCGACTACGACGAGCCCACGGTCGACCGCGTCATGCAGGTCAGAGGGCTGCTCGACGCCGGGCTGCCGACCCGGATCATCAAGCAGATCCTCCCCTGTCTCGACACGCCCCGGGTCATCCAGATCTCGGACGCCACGCCCGAGACGATCGCCACGTTGGAACACGAGCGCGACCGGATGACCGAGCGCATCCGGTGCCTGGTCCGCAACCGCGACGCCATCGGCGAGTACCTCGACGACGTGCGTGCCCACGCCTAGCCGTAGCTGACCGGGCCCTCCGGCAGGCTCGGCAGCAGCTTCTGGGCGTCCTCGCGCTCGAGGCCGGTGGCCAGCAGGGTGTCCATGGCCAGCGACCTCGTCTGGGCGACGACGACCTGCCCGGCGAACCCTCCGGTCTGGTCCAGGGCGTCCGTCGCGTACTCGGCCGCCACCGCCGCGGAGGTCCGGCTCTCGATCGGCTCGTCGCCGCGGGCAAGGTCGATGCGGAGCAACCGGATCGCGCCCGCGAGCGCGCGCAGCGACTCGGGCAGCGCGTCCGGCACCGGCTCGCCGCGCTGCAACATGCTGATGACGTGCCGCGCGAGCACCCGGGTGTTGCGGCTGAGATGGTCGATGGGCACGGCGGCGTCGAGATATCCGGCCAGCTGACCACGCTTGCGCCAGCGCACCGGAGCGATGCGGGCGATCTCATTCGCGCCTTCGAGCGCCTTGTGCAACTGGTCCACCGCGATCTGGGTCTCCCGGGCCCGGGCGAGCAACAACGACGCCTCCGGGCGATCCCGCTCGACCAGGATCGTGGCCGACTCGTCCAGGAGGTCGGCGAGGGTGCTGAGCAGCGGGTCGATCTGGCGGCGGGCCACGGAGACCGGGTTGAGCGGCACGAGCAGGACGCTCACGATGATGCCGACCCCGCCGCCGATGAGGGCGTCGATGAACCGGTCGAGGTTGACCGCCTGCTCCTCGGTGGGCGGAATGAGCGTGGCCACCAGCACCGCCGACGACGCCGCCTGCGTGACGATGACCGCGCCGCCGCCCAGGAACACCGCGGCGGTCATCGCCAGCGCCACCACCACCGCGATCTGCACCACGCCGGTGCCCATCCAGGCGATCAGCAGGTCGCCGACGAGCACTCCGACGGCGACCCCACCCATGAGCTCGACCACCCGGGGCAGCCGCTGGCCCAGCCCGCCGCCGAGAGAGATCAGCGCCGCGATGGGCGCGAAGAACGGCTGGTCGTGGCCGATCAGGCTGGACGCCACCCACCACGCGATCGCCGCGCCAAGCGCCGACTGGATGATCGGCAGGAGGGTGAACCGGACCCGGCGCAGCCGCGTGCCGAGGTCTTCCTTCGACCTCTGGGCAAGGGCCTCGAGCGCCTCCTCGGCCCGCCCGGGACCGGAACCAGCGACCGGCTCGTCCGCCACGTTCCGATGCTAGAGGGTGCGCGAGGCTCCCGACGTGCGCGAACGCGGGTGAATCAGAGGTGTCAGAGGTACAGGCCGGTCTGGCCGTCGGGCAGCCGCTCGGAGGCCACGGCGTGGAGGTCGCGTTCGCGCAGGAGCACGTAGGTCTCGCCCCGCACCTCGACCTCGCCCTTGTCGTCGGGGTCGAAGAGCACGCGGTCGCCGACCTCGACGGTGCGGACGTTGGTGCCCAGCGCCACCACCCGCGCCCAGGCGAGCCGGCGGCCCATGGCGGCGGTGGCCGGGATGACGATGCCGGCGGAGGACCGGCGCTCGCCCGCGTCGCGGTCGAGCGAGACCAGCACGCGGTCGTGCAGCATGCGGATGGGCAGCTTGTCGGGGTTGGTGTCAGGACGGCCGTTGCTCACAAGAACCGAGGGTACGTGGCGCGGGCACGGCTCTGGGCCCGAGAGGTCGCCCGATCAGCGCCTGCGGGCCCGCCAGATCAGGACGCCGACGCCGATCAGCGCGCCCGCGACGGCGCCGACGACCTCGGGCCGCAGCCCGCCCGACGGCGTAGTGAACCGGCTCTTGACCCTGGCCACGCTGTCGCGAGCGATCCTCGACGGGTTGAGCTTGGCGTTGAGCGCATCGATGTTGCCCACCAGGCGCTGGGTGCGTTCGTCCAGCTCACGCTCGATCTCGGCCGTGGTCCTCGGACGGCGGTCGAGCTCGGCCTGCACCTCGTCGGCGATCGGCACCGGCTGACGCGACGACGGAAGCGCCGGATCGGTCACGCTCACGGATTCCTCCTGGTCGGCCGGACTGATCCACCCACCGTACCGACGTCGTGCCGCCGCCGCTCGTTACCGTGGGACCGTGACGACACGACTCGCCCCCGGCGACACCGCGCCCAACTTCACCCTGCCCGACGCCGACGGCGATCCGGTCAGCCTCGCCGCCTTTCGCGGCGCACCCACGATCGTCTACTTCTACCCCGCCGCCATGACGCCCGGCTGCACCACCCAGGCGTGTGACTTCCGCGACAGCCTCGCCTCGTTGCAGCGCGCGGGGTACATCGTGCTCGGGGTCTCCCCCGACGCCCCGGCCAAGCTGGCCGAGTTCCGCGATCGCGACGCCATCACGTTCCCGCTGCTGTCCGACGAGAGCCTCGAGGTTCTCAAGGCCTACGGCGCGTACGGCGAGAAGAAGCTGTACGGCAAGACCGTCACGGGCGTCATCCGCTCCACGTTCGTCGTCGACGGCGACGGATACATCGACAAGGCGATGTACAACGTCCGGGCCACGGGTCACGTCGCCAAGCTCCGCCGCGATCTAGGGCTCGACTGAGCTATCGTCACCTTTGTCCCCCCACTCTGGAGCGTTGGTGCGTCGGGTCCTCGGTGTTGTACTCGTCATTCTCGGTGTGCCGCTCCTGGGCTTGGGTGTGCTGGCCGCAGCCCTGACCGGGCCTGACGACACGGTGCGTATGTCGGGCGGCACCATCGCCACCGACGCCCCGGCCATCACCACCGCTGCCGACGCCCTGCCGTGGTCCGGGCCTCGCTACCACGTCCGGGCGTACTCCGGCGACGTGGAGCTGTTCGTCGGCGTCGCTCATCCGGTGAATGTCGACGCCTATCTCGACGGCGTGGCCCAGGAGCGGGTCGAGGAGATCACCCCGCGGTACGGCGGCCCGATCACCTCGTCCCTCACCAGCGGCGACGTCACCCCCACGGTGGCTCCGGGCGAGCTGGACTGGTGGGAGGACCACGCCGAGGGCACCGGAGAACAGACGGTCAGCTTCCAGGCCACCGAGACGCCGATGTCCGTCGTGGTACTGCGCGCCGACCTCGGTTCCCCGCTCGACGTCGACCTCTCCGTCGACGCGGAAATCGACGGGTTGTTCATCGGCGCGCTGGGTGCAGCCGTGGGCGGCGTCGTGCTGATCCTCGCCGGCCGGTCCCTGGTCCGCTCCCGCCGACGCCGTCGCGGCCGGGGT
>DATCVR010000363.1:0-4963 GCA_036566745.1 Jiangellaceae bacterium
GCTGCGGGGAGGGCGCCTTGCCGGTTGCGGTCAACTCGTCCAGCGGACGTCGAACACCCGCAGCATCTCGGCTTCAGGGTCTACGAACACTGACGCCTGCCCGATCACGTTCACGCCGAAGTCGATGCGGCGAACATGTACGTCGGCGGTCGTGCGGCTGTGGGTGTCGTCGAAGGGGTCCCGTGCGGCGAAGCGGAGCGCGTCGGTCAGCGACAAGAAGTCCGCGGCAGTGAGCGGCTTGATCTGGGCGGCGGTGTTCTGCCGGTACTCCACGTCGTAAGGCACACGCAGAACGCTACGGGGACCGGTGTTGGGGGCTCTAGCGATTTGCAGAAAGTTGCGCGGGCGTCAGGCCGGGGGTGGTGGCGGTCCGGGCTTCGGCGAGGGCCTCATGGTAGGCGGGGTCGTTGAGGGCGTCGGCGGTGAGTGCCCAGCGCGCGAGGAGGGTCTGCAGGGCCCGGTACTTCGCGAGGTCGGTGCGTGCCGCATCCGCAGCCGCCTCGTACTGGCGGAGGAACTCGGGGCGCTCCTCGGCCGGGAGCAGGTCGTGGATGACCTGCGGGTCCCGCGGGTCGGGCTCCTGGTGGACGGGCTGCGCGCTCATGGGTCCGAGTGTAGGGGCGCACGGCTCTCTAACGATAGGAAGTGCGTGCAAAGGGAAGCGCCCTCCAGCCTGCGGGCTCGGAGGGCGCTTCGTCGTCGGAGATGGCAGGTCCCGTCATTCCGCTGGCGTCTGGCTGTACAGGCGCTCCCAGCCGAGACGGCGGGCCTGCTCGTCCACCAACTCCCGCCAGTTGTCGGGGACGTCCCTGCCGCCGTTCTCGCCATCGCCGTCCATGTACACGAACGGGCCGATGCCCGGCGTGTTCCACGAGATGCCGAGGCGCTCCGCGTCGGCCTTCACGGTGTCGATCGCGACCGTCAGTGCGTCGGCGGTCTTGCCGTCGCGGAGGAAGTAGCGGGTGTGGAGGGTTCCCTCGGTGGAGACGGTGCCGTCGTCGGCCGTGTCGTTGACGAAGCCGTCGTCGTAGTAGGCGACCGAGGCTGACCAGCGTCCGTCGCTGTAGCGGACGGTGATGCCGTTCGACCAGTAGCCGTTGCCGATCATGGTCACTCCTCGTTGTCCCATCCGGGGTTCTCTGGGCAGTCGTTGTCGTGGTCTTCGGGTTCAGCGTCGTCGGGTGCACCACACGTGCACTCCGGGAACCGGCCGGTCACTCGCTCGTCCCCGTGGGGGTCCATGGCTGTATGTCTCGGAGGGCCGCGTTGAGGCGCTGCTCCCGTCGAGCGTTCGCGTGGCTCGGGCGCGGCTTGCAGCACGCAACCTGGACCCGCCAGCGACCACGCCCGGTCATCTCCGGGACGAGACGCCAGTTCGCGACGACAGGCTCGTCGATAATGACCTCGAACGCTGGCGAGGGCGCTTCGGCCTGGCGGGCGACCTGCTCCAGGATCAGTAGCTCGAGCGTCCTGGACTGGAGGTTCGGGAAGTCGCCGACGATGACTCGGTACACGGCCTGCGCGTATCTGGCGGCGATCTCCTCCGCGAAGGACGTGCGGTCAGCCATTGGCCTTCTCCAGTTCGCTCAGGTACCAGTTCAGGTCGGACTGCGCCTTCTTCAGCTTCGCGATCGTGCCCGGCTTCTGCGGCAGCCGCTCCCGCATGGCGTCGGCGGCCTCTTCGAGCGAGCCGCGGGCGTGGAGGTAGGCGGACGTGATCCGGTCCTGCTGCAGTTCCTCGGGCGTCATGTTGAGCGCCATGGGTCATTCCCTGCCGTCCGGCCGGGCGAGGAACCCGACACCGTGCAGGGTTGTCAGCGCCGACAGGTGCGAGACCAGGTCCGCAACATCCCGGGCGAGATTCTTGGCTGCGCCGAGCGCGATGCTGGTGCTGCTCTTGTCGAGCGTCTCTAGGTCTCGGGCAAGGGACTCGACCTTGCCCTGAACGTTGGCGAACTCGCTGCGGGCGCCAGCCTCGTGGCGGCTGATCTGGTTGTCGTAGATACGTACTACGAGCGGGTCAGGTGCGGTCATGACTGTCCTCCGCGGGGGTCTCGGAGCCGTGGGCCTCGGTTGCGGGCTCGCCGTCGATGGAGATGAGGACCCACCGGCGGCCGACGTCGGGGGCGGGCAGATGCTTGCGTGCCCTCGCCAGCGTTCGCTGCCTCGTCCGGTGCACTCGGCCGTCGGGGTCGATGGGGTCTCCCGCCTCCCAGATGCGGGACTCCTGGAACACGTAGCGAGGCACGGTCAATCCTCAACCTCGGCCCACGCCTCCACGTGGTTCTCGATCTCGCCCTCAGCGAACTCGGAGAGGACCTCCTGCCGCGCCTCTTCGCTCATCGCGTCCCAGTCGGCACGGGAGATGCCCGAGTCCACGACGACCTCGGTCTTGCTGGCGGAGATGTAGTTGACGGACATGCCGACCCGGATCTGGACGTTGTCGCTCATGGGTCACTCCTCGGTGGTTTCGATGTTGCGGGGGGCGGAGCCGGTGTGCTCGGCGAGACCTCGGAGGTCTCCCAGGATCCGCTTGAGATCGAAGGCCGGCCCCATCGCTGCGACGGCCCGCGCGTAGTCCGGATCGTCGAGAACGTCGTGGTCGGCTGGCCCGACTCCCATGCGGGCTTCGGCGGCTTGACGGACCTCATCCACGAAGCCGCCGACCGCGAGGTAGGCCCCTTCGGCTGCCTGAACCGCCGCCTCGTACCTGCTGATGCTGGTCATCCCACGATCACTTCTCGGTGGTCTCGACGTAGCGGCGGACCGCGACAGGCGCGGCCGGGTCCTTGAACACCAGGCTGTTGCGGCCCTCGAACCCGACGCTCACGCGCATGCTCTGAACCGGGTCGTAGTGGATTTCGGTGACCTCCTCGAACCGGTCGTCGTGGATGACCAGGTCGCCGACGACGATGTTGAGGCGGCCGTCGCTGTCGGTCCACTCGACGATCTGGTCGAGGACCTCGCAGCGGGTCTCGGTCTTGGTGGCGGTGTCCATGAGGTTCATTCCTCGTGCAGGTCTGATGGTGATGGGGGCGAGACGCTGTGGTCTCACACGAACGGCACCTCGCCCACGACGTTGCCCCGCCGGTCCCGAACAACGACCCGCACCGCAAGCCACCTCAACGAGTCACCGGCGTTGTTCACCGCGGCCCAAGCAGTGCCGTGGTCGGTGAACCAGAAGTCGCCGCCCGGCACGAGCGTGCCGAGCCCCTTCGGGTGCGGCTGCCGCGGCTCCCATGTCACGCCGTCTCGGGACGTCTGGACCTGAAACGCGGCGCCGCCGCGGATGTCGTTGAGGTTCACGGGTTCTCCTGCGGGAGTTGGACGGTGATGCAGGTTCCGTCCCGATCGGTGGTCACGGTGGCGCGGATGGCGATCGAGCGGAGCGCGAAGAACCGGGCCGTGTTGCCGTCTCCGCGGTTGAGGGCGCGGGCCAGGTCGGCGAGGACACCTGCGAGGCGGGTTGGTGTGTTGCAGCCGCACCGGTTCCACGCGGCGGGCGTGAACACGACCGGGAACCCGACCCCGGCACGGTCCGCTTCGGCGGCAGGGACGGAGACGGCGACGCCGGCGGCAGCCTGCTCGATACGGGTCGGGGGCCGGCGTGATTCCCGGTCGAGGTGCTTGCGGTAGGCGTCGCACCTGTCCTCCGCTGCGACCTCCTCGGCCGTGGCGGGGTTGTTGCGGTGTCGGTGGCCGCACCAGAAGCAGTCCCAGAACAGGCGCCCGTCCCCACCCGTCTGCCAGCTGCCCGCGGCGTGGTAGCCGGTGGCGCAAGCCTCCTGGTGGGCCCGCATGTCGCGGGCGTGGATCGAGGCGAGGCTTTCGCGGGTCATCGGGCGCGGCATCGAAGAGCTCCTTCCAGGGGTTGTGAGGCGCCGCGCGCGGGTGCGCGGCGCCTCTCCCAGCGGGGTCGGGGGCGGCGGTTCAGCGCTTGATGCCCGCCCACTTCAGGTCCTTGTCGGTGCACTCGACGATCTCGACGATCGTGCCGGGCTCGGCCTCCGCCCGTTCCTGGTCGGCCTTGCGCTGGGCCTCGTCCCAGGGCAGCGGCATCTCCGGGAGGATCGGCTCGTCGTTGATGGTGACGTAGTAGAGGTCGCCGCTCTCGTCGCGGTAGTCGATGAAGGTCAGTTCAACGTCACCGGACTGGGCGTGGTGGATCATCTCTGTGCTCCGTGTCTGTTCTCGGTGGGGTGGGCGGGTCTCAGGCGGCGCGGAACTCGTCGGCGGTCATGTAGCCGGCGGCGACGAGGTCGAAGGCGACGGCGGCGCCGGTCTTGAGCGTGAAGTGGCGGATGCCCTGGATCTCGTGGCGCTCCCAGCCCTTGTCGCGGGCCTCGACCTGGAGGTTGGCGGCGACTTCGTTGATGGCGTCTTTGAGGGCGCGTCCCAGGCTGGTGGTGGAGAGGTGGCGGTTCATGGCCTTGCGGATGAGCTTGTCGACGCGCACGTTGAGGGGCTGCTGCGTCGCGGTGGTGGCCATGACCGTCATATCTTCTCCTCGCCGATCCCTGTCTTGCTTGTAGCTACATACTAGCCCGCTGTGTGTAGCTACGCAAGCGGCTTGTGGCTAGAATCCTCCGTAGCTACACAATCCGAACAGGAAGCCCCCGCCGATGACCAACGACGAGACCACCACCCAACCCCGGCAAGTCCGCGTCGCCGGGGGCATCTGGACCGCCTACGACGCCGTCTGCAAAAGACTCGGACGCACGCGCGCAGAAGACCTCAACACGCACATGCGGCGCATGATCAGGCGGCACGGAACTCCGGAAGAGATCGAGATGCTCAACGCAGCCGAGGCCGAACTTGAAGAACGCCGCACCCGCAAGTACCGCGGGCTCCGCTCCCAGCGAGGCAAGGGCGAGGAGTAGTTGCCGCCGGGCGCAGGCCCTCGGTTCCACCCGAGGTTTTGACAGGTCACCGGGCACCCTCATGAGGTGCCCTCTCTGGCCTT
>DATCVR010000364.1:0-13049 GCA_036566745.1 Jiangellaceae bacterium
CGGTCGGATTCTCGTGACCGCACTGTGTGCAGAACGGCATCGGCTCGGCCTCCTGCCGCGATCGTTGCCGCGGCTCGACGTCATCGGCGTGTCGTGGGGTCGTCGTCGACCCTCGACCTTCGCCTGAGGGTTACACGGATGTTGGCAACTTATGGCCGCGCCGGGCGGGGGGTCAACCGGACTTCGAAGACCTGTGGATCAACCGCTCTCAGGCGTCGACCTGGGCGCGGTAGTCGGCGGCGCTGAGCAGCTGGTCGACGGAGGCCGGGTCGGCCGGCACGATCTCGATCATCCACCCGGTGCCGTAGGGATCGGCGTTGACCTGTTCGGGTGCGGAGTCGAGGTCGTCGTTGCGGGCCACCACGCGGCCGGTGACCGGCGCGTAGAGGTCGCTGACGCTCTTGGTGGACTCGAGCTCGCCGCACACCTGACCGGCCGTGACGTCGTCGTCGACGGCCGGCAGCTGGACGTAGACGATGTCGCCGAGCTGGTCCTGGGCGTAGTGGGTGATGCCCACCCGCACGCTGCCCTGGGCCTCCCCGGGAGTGCGGATCCACTCGTGCTCCGCCGTGTACTTCAGATCGTCGGGGTACACCTGGGATCCGCCTCCTTGGCGCTGATCATTCATCGTCGTCGTCCGGGGCCGGCCGAGCGTATTCGGGGGTGGCGGCGTCGTGGAGCACGTCGACGGTGAGGTCGTTGTATTCGTTGACGGTGGCCTCGCCGCCGTCATTCTCGACCTTCTGCACGACGCCGCGGGGGAAGTCCATGGCCTCGGCGAGCGTGGTGGCGTCGCCGATGGCCACGATGTTGTACGGCGGTTCGAGCTCGACCCCGGAGATCACCACGCCGGAGCCGGACTCGGAGTCGAGGAAGTAGGTGCTGGCGACCACGCGCACCGCCGCGCTGTCGTTGCCGCCCTCGATCTGGATCGCCTCGGCGCCGGAGTCGCGGAGCTCCTGGACCGCGCCGAGCAGGGTGGCGGCGCGGACGTCGTTGCCCGGATCGCTGATCGTCACCACGATGCCCGGACCCTCGGCCGCGGCCGAACCGGTGAGGATGCCGAGCTGGCGAGCGCGCTCTTGAGCCTGTTCGAGGGCGGCCTGCTCGGTGTCGGCGCCGCTGACGAGGTCGCGCCGGTTGGCCTCGAGCTCGGCCACCTGTTCCTCGAGCCGATCGCTCTGCCGGGTCAGGCCGTCGAGGATCTGGAAGAGCTCGTCGCGGCGAGCGTTGGTGAGGACGTCGTCCTCGTCGCTTCGCACCTGGACCACCGCAGCGAAGCCGAGCAGCCCGACCAGCACGGCGACGGCGGCCGAGCCGAGGTCGGGACGCTTGGTGATGGCGCGGCCGAGCCGCTTCAGACCGGACGGCTTGACCGGTGTGAAGCGCTCGGCACTGGGTTCAGGCATGGAAGATATGCCGCCTGATCGTCGCGACGTTGGTGAAGATCCGGATCCCGAGAACGACGATCACCGCCGTGGACAGCTGCGAGCCGACCCCCAGCTGGTCGCCGAGGAAGACGATGAACGCGGCGATCAGGACGTTGGCGATGAACGAGACGACGAACACCTTGTCGTTGAAGATGCCCTCCATCACCGCGCGCAGCCCACCGAAGACCGCGTCGAGGGCGGCGACGATCGCGATGGGCAGGTACGGCTGGAGCTCGAGCGGGACCGAAACATCGAAGACGACGCCCGCCACGATGCCCAGCACGAGGCCGAGGGCCGGGATCACGAGTCCTCCTTGGGCTGCGCGTACGTGAGCGTCGTGCTGATGGACGGCACCTCGAGCGAGTCTTCGGAACGCACCGAGAACTTCATCCCCTGGGAACTGGACAGCACTCGTAACCACTGACCGCCCGGGCCGTCGCTGAAACGGCTGCCGAGCGTTCGGGAGTCACCCAACGCGACGACATCATAGGGCGGCGCCATCGGTCGGTAGTTGACCTGGATCACGTCGTTGGCCGACCGGATGGCGGTGAGCGAGGTCAGCCGCTGGCCGTTGATCGACACGGCTTCGGCGCCGGCCGCCCACAGCCCGTTGACGACCTGCTGGAGATCGATGTCGAGGACGCGGGAGAGCTCGGGGTCCGAGGAGTCCTCGTTGGTCGGGGCGTTGTCGACGGTGACCACGATGCCGGGGCCCTCGACCGCCGTAGGACCGGCGATGCCCTGGAGGAGCTGGACGTCGTCACGCAGCTGCTGGCCCGCCGCGGAGTTCTGCAGCTGGCGGTTCTCGAGATCCTCGACCTCGTTCTCGAGGGAGGCGACGTTGGCCTCAAGGTCGGCGGCGTGGGCCTCCTCGGTGCGGATCCGCTCGATCAGTGACTCGCGCTCGGCCGACACGACGCTGGCAGTGCTGCGGACCTGCATCGCGGCGATGGTCAGCAGCATGCCCAGCGCGAGCAGCCCGAACAGCAGAGCGGGCGAGAACCGCAGCTTGCCGGCCTTGGCGGCGGCGTCGGGATCGGAGGCCGCGAGCTCACGCGCGGCCTCTTCGTAGCCGGGGTCGAGGGGCCGGGCGAACAGGTCGTTGAGCAGGGACATCGACGCGTCCGGCCGCTTCTGCGGCTGAACACGCGACGTCGACGGGCTCACCACCTGCATATGGTCGCACGCGCGTCAGCCCGATCCGGGCAGCACGCCCGGGAACGTGGGCTCAACCGTGATCCTCGCGGGGCGGCTCGGCCTCGGCCTCGCCGCGGAGGAGGCGCCGGGCCTGGCCGAGATACAGCACGGCGGCCCACCAGTAGAGGGCCACGCCCCAGATCGAGAACGCCCAGCCGAACACCCGCGCCAGGAGCGGCAGCGTGCCGTCGCCGACGCCCAGGAGCAGGAGCGGGAAGGCATAGAGCAGGCAGAACGTGGCGGCCTTGCCGAGGAAGTGGACGGGCAGCCCGACGACGCCGCGCCTGCGGAGTTCGAGCAGCAGCACGAACATGAACACGTCGCGGGCCACGAGCAGGACGGCGAACCAGAGCGGGATGATCTCGCGGACGGTGAAGGCCGCGATGGTGGAGACGATGTAGAGGCGGTCGGCGATCGGGTCGAGGAGCTGCCCCGCCCGGCTGATCTGGTGCCATTGCCGGGCGATCTTGCCGTCGAGGTAGTCGCTGAGACCGGCGAACGCCAGCACGGCCAGCGCGAGCCCGTCTGCCTCCTTGACCAGCACCAGCCAGAGGAAGAGCGGGACGCCGAGCAGGCGGAGCAAGGAGAGGACGTTGGGGACCGTCAGCACGCGATCGGTCTGGACCTCGGTCTCCTGCACCTCCACCGCCACAGCCCTCCCCTCCGGTGATCGTGTGTGGCCGCCATCGCGACCTTAACCGACAGGTAGGACATCGCGCTGACCTAGGATGCCCGTCGCGCTACCGCTCATGATCGTTTCGCCCCTGCTCAGAAGGAGTGCCTCCGTGACGCCATCGAACGATCGGGACCGTGCCGGCCGCGGGGGCCGCCGGCTCCCCCAGGACGGGATCCTGCGGGTGGCCCTCCTGCAGACCGCGCCCGTCCTGGGCGACGTGAAGGCGAATCTCGCCGAGCTCGACGGACTCCTCGCCTCGGTGGCCGACGCGGACCTCGCGGTGACGCCCGAGCTCGCCACCCACGGGTACTTCGTCGGCGAGCTGCCCAGCCTCGACCCGATTCCCGCCGACGACCCCCGCCTCGTCGAGCTGGCCCGGCACGGTCCCGCGGTGGTCGTCGGCTTCGTCGAGGCGTGGCGGCACCATCGCCACAACGCCGCGGCCGTGCTCGACGCCTCGGCCGACGACACGCTGGTCGGCGTCCAGCGCAAGCTCTACCTGCCGAACTACGGACGATGGGAGGAACGCAAGCACTTCCGGCCGGGCAACCGCCAGCACTCGTTCACCGTGCGAGGCACCCGGATCGCGCCGCTGGTCTGCTACGACGTCTGGCAGACGCCGATGCCGTGGCTGGCCGCCCACGCCGGCGCCGAGGTGCTCGTGGTGCTGGCCGACAGCGTTCACAGCACGTCCACCATCCCGGTGCAGGACACGTGGGACCTCATCCTGCGCCACGCCGCCGTGACGCTGCAGAGCTATGTGATCTTCGTGAACCGGACCGGCGACGAGGCAGGCGAGCGGTTCTGGGGAGGATCGCGGGTGATCGGTCCCGACGGTGCGAGCCTCGACGGCCTGGGCGAGGAGCCCGGCACGCTGACCGTGGATCTCGACCTCGCCGAACTCCGCCGGATCCGAGCCACCTGGCCGATGCTGATCGACACGCGCTTCGACCTCGTCGCCCGCGAGGCCGCCCGGCTGGACGCCGACGAGCACGACCACTGATCGGTGCTCTCCTCGTAGAGCACTGACGCCGCCGCGTACGCACGTCGACGTACGACGACCCCTCCGGGATACGGAAGATCACGTAGGCCAGAGCCCACCCGGGTCGGACGCGGCACGGGCCGCGAGGCGGGAGGCTCGGGTCCCCGACGGGACGGGCTGGCGACGACGCCGGCCGACCGGCCAGGTGCGGCCGTGCGACGAGCGGCCGGCGAGGAGCGGCCACGTGAGTACGCACGTCGAGGTCGCAGGCGCGCTCGCACGGCGCTGCGACGAGATCATCGCCGCCGAGCTGGCCCGCCTGCGCCGGAGGCGACCAGGGCTGAGCCCGCACCAGATCGACACCGTCGACCAGGCGCTGCGCGATCTCGCCGAGCGCTTCGTGCTCGGCCCCGTCCGTCGCAACCCCGCCCACGCGTCGAGCATCGACGCGCTGTTCGTGCTCGGTGACACGCCGAGCCCTTCGAGAGGACGACGATGACCCACGAGAACCCGCCCGGGGCCGACCTCGACGCCGCCGGACCGGCAGCGGCGCCCACCAGGCCCGATGGGACCACCGGCACCACGCTCAGCCCGTTCCGCCGCGGCGCCGCGCAGGTGCTGCGTGCCCTCGCGATCGTGGGTGTGGTGGCGATCGTGGTCCAGTTCGTCCTGGCCGGTCTGGGCGCGTTCGGCGAGAGCTTCGACCCGCACCGTGTCCTGGGCACGTCGATCGGTGCGCTGACGCTGGTGATGCTGATCGTCGCCCTGATCGCCCGCCCGAGCCGCGGTGCGGTGATCGTCAGCGTGATCCTCGCGGTGGCAGCCGTCGGTCAGGGCTTCCTCGCCGTGCTCGGCGACGACACGAACACCGCCTTCGGCGGCGCACATGCCCTGAACGCGTTGCTGATCGGCGCGCTGATGGGACGCATGATCGCCATGGCCGTCCCAGGCCGGCCGGCGTCCCCCCGCTCCGCATCTCCTGCGCCGGCCCGGTGATGCTGAGCCGGCGGCGACTCCTCGCGGCCGCAGGAGTGGTGCTGTTCGGTGGGCCGCTGCTCGCGAGCTGCTCCGCCCCCGGCCGTGGCGAACTCACCGGACGCCTGCTGGAGAGCGAGGCGGCCCTGCCCGAGCCGTACCAGGTGCCGCTGACCGTTCCG
Organism: Jiangellaceae bacterium; assembly: GCA_036566745.1. Classification (GTDB taxonomy): domain Bacteria; phylum Actinomycetota; class Actinomycetes; order Jiangellales; family Jiangellaceae; genus DATCVR01. The sequence continues at coordinate 5,443 of DATCVR010000364.1, forward strand.
CCGGTGGCACGGCCGGTGCGGCAGGACGACACGACCGACTACTACGAGCTCGTCCAGCGGGAGGCCGATGTCGAGATCCTGCCCGGCCTGACCACGACGATCTGGGGATACGACGGGATCTTCCCGGGTCCCACGATCGTGTCGCGCAGCGGTCGCCGCACGGTGGTGCGCCACCGCAACCTGCTGCGGGTGCCCACCGTCGTCCATCTCCACGGGGGCCGGACGCCGGCCGACAGCGACGGTTACCCCACCGACCTCGTCCTCCCTCTGGCCGGCGACCACTCCGGCGAGCACGGCGACATGGGCGGTCGCCTGGCCCGTGGCGAGCGCGACTACGTCTATCCGCTCGACCAACGGGCCGCCACGCTGTGGTACCACGACCACCGGATGGACTTCACCGGGCCACAGGTGTGGCGTGGGCTGGCCGGCCTGCACATCGTCACCGACGACGAGGAGGACGCCCTGCCACTCCCCCGGGGCGACCACGACCTCCCGCTGATGATCTGCGACCGCGCCTTCGACGCCGACGGAGCGCTGCGCTACCCCTCCCGCGACCCCAACCTGCTGGGTGGCACGCCCGGGGTCGACGAGGACTACCTCGACGGGGCGCTCGGCGACGTCATCCTCGTCAACGGCCGGCCGTGGCCGGTGCTCGATGTGGACGCCACCCGGTACCGCTTCCGCATCCTGAACGCCTCGAACGCCCGGCGCTACGAGCTGGCGCTCGAGCCCGAGCGCGACGAGGCTCCGTTCGTCCAGATCGGCAGCGACGGCGGCCTGCTCGGTGCGCCGGTCCGCCACCGCACGCTGCCCATCGCCCAGGCGGAGCGGTTCGACGTCGTCATCGACTTCTCCGGCGTGGCGGTCGGCACCGAGCTGACCATGACGAACCTGCTCGGTGACGGGCCGACGGCGGACGTCATGCGCTTCCGCGTCGCCCGGCCGGGCCCGGTGCCCGAGCCGCCCCCGCTGCCCGAGCGGCTGGCCGACATGACCGCGTTCGACGACCTGGTCGAGGAGAGCGCCACACGCACCCGCACGTTCGACTTCGAGCAGGGCGACGAGCGCGACGGCATGCGGATGTGGACGGTCAACGGCGAGGTCTTCGACCCGGGTCGCGTCGACGCGGACCCGGAGGTCGGCGACATCGAGATCTGGGAGCTGACCAGCGATCCGGCCCATCCGGTGCACGTCCACCAGGTGCCGTTCAAGGTGCTCTCGCGGGAGAGCGGCGACGGCCGGCCGCGCCCCACCGACGCCGGGTGGAAGGACACGATCGACCTGACCGACGGCGAGCGGGCGCGCATCCTCCTGCGCTTCGACGGCTATCCCGGCCGCTACGTCTTCCACTGCCACAACCTCGAGCACGAGGACATGGCGATGATGGCGAACCTCGAGCTCCGCTGACGGCCGGGTCGCGGCGCTCGGCACGCCGCTTCAGGAGTCTTCTCGTCTCGATGTCGATCCTCACGTCATCCGATCGACGCGTGGGTACAAGGTCCGACACCGAGGAGGAGTCATCATGCTGGAGAACAAGAACGCGATCATCTACGGCGGCGGCGGATCGATCGGCGCGGCTGTCGCCCGCAGGTTCGCCCGCGAAGGCGCGACGGTCTTCCTTGCCGGACGCACCAAGAAGACCCTGGACGCGGTGGCCCGCGACATCACCGCGTCGGGAGGCTCGGCCGAGGTCGCCGTGGTCGACGTCCTCGACGAGAAGGCCGTCGACGACCACGCCCGCGCCGTGGTCGCCCAGGCCGGCAGCATTGACATCTCGCTCAACCTCGCGAGCCGCGGCGACGTTCAGGGCATCCCGCTGGTCGAGATGACCACGGCCGACTTCGTCCGGCCGATCACCGCGGGCATCACCGCCACGTTCGTCACCGCGCGCGCCGCGGCCCGCCAGATGATCGGGCAGGGCTCGGGCGTGATCCTGGTGCTGGACAGCGGATCGGCCGGCGGAAGCCCGATGATGGGTGGCACCGGCTCGGCCGACGGGGCCACGGACACGTTCGTGCGCAACCTGGCCACCGAGATCGGGCCCCACGGGGTGCGGGTGGCCGGCGTCTATGCGGCCGGCATCCCCGAGACGCTCACCTCCGAGAAGCTGTCCGCGGTCAACAGCGACCTGGCCATGGACGACGCCGCGCTCCAGGGACTCCTGGCGAGCCTCGCCGAGATGAGGATCCTGCGCCGCTCGCCCAGCCTCGCCGAGATCGCCGAGACGCTGCTCTTCCTGGCCTCCGACCGCGGCGGCGCCGTCACCGGCTCGTTCGTGAACGCGACGGGCATGTCGGTGCGGTAGGCGCACACCAGGTGAGGTCGGCCGGCCCCGCGTCAGGCGACGCAGAACTCGTTGCCCTCGGGGTCGGCCATCATCACGTGGTGGTCCTGGAACACGTGCAGGGTGCTCGCTCCGGCGGCGGTCAGCCGGGCGACCTCGGCGGTGATCCGGGACCATCGCTCGGCGGTGGTGCCGTTGCCTCCCACCCGGAGGTCGAGGTGGAGGCGGTTCTTCGCGGTCTTCGGCTCGGGGACGGGAAGGATGGACAGCCGTGGGCCGATCCCCGCCGGATCGCGGAGCCACGCGCCGTCGCCGTCGTCGTCCTCGGGCAGGTCGTACTGCCGGAGCCACTCCTCGCGGGTCGTGAACGGCGCGGGCGGCGGCTCGTCCTCGTATCCCAGCGCCAGCTTCCAGAACCCCGCCAGCGTCGCGGCGTCGGCACAGTCGAGGGTCAGGTCGAACGTGATCGCCATCCGGTCTCCCCCGGTCGTCGCGCTCCGCTGCCGACGACGGTACGCGGCGAGCGGCGTCGCGTCAGCCGCCCAGGGCGGCGATCACGTCCTCAGCGGCCGGGTAGCCGGTGTCGCACGGCTCGCCGGGCGTCTCGTCGGTGAAGCCGAGGTCCTCGACCAGCACCTGGAGTCGGGTCTCGCCCACGTCGAAGATGAGCTGGCAGGTCATCTCCGAGTCGTACTCGACGGCCGCCTCGTGCCCCGCGATCTCGGTCAGCTCGTCGTAGAAGTTGGTCAGATCTCCGGCGCCGGCGTCGTCGACGAGGACGATCAGCCGGCGGGGCTTGTCCTCGCCGAAGACGCAGGCGTTGGAGTAGTACACCCATTCCTTGGCCACGCCGTCGGCGGCCGAGAGGTTGGCCGCGGCCAGCGTCTCGTCGCTGACCAGAGTGCACAGGTCGACGTCTGCGATGTCGACCGGCTCGGCGTCGTTCCCACCGCCGGAGTCGGTGGTCTCGCTCCCGCCGTCGCCGGACGTGGGTGCGGTCGAGTCGTCGCCGCACGCCGTCAGCGCGAGCAGGACGAGCGGGAGTGCGACGAGCGCCTGGACCAGCCGTGTCGACCTCATGGGCGCGGATGGTACCGAAGGGCGATCGCGGCGAGGTAGCCGCGACCCGGACGGCGGAGGGACACCGGGTAAACGACTGGACCGGACGACCGCGGCGGGCTCTACTCGTACCAACCCACCCGGACCGCCGGAGACGTCGACGAAGGTGCTGGACAGATGCCCGAGGACCCACGCAGCAGCCTCCACGCCGACTGCGCGAACTGCTTCGGGCTGTGCTGTGTCGCCCTGCCGTTCTCGGCCTCGGCCGACTTCGCGATCGACAAGGCCGCGGGCGAACCGTGCCGAAACCTGCACACGGACTTCCGCTGCGGCATCCACGCCCGGCTGCGGCAGGAGGGGTTCTCCGGCTGCACCGTGTACGACTGCTTCGGCGCCGGGCAGAAGACCTCACAGGGCACGTTCGACGGACAGGATTGGCGCGGGCACCCGCAGACGGCGCGGCAGATGTTCGAGGTGTTCCCGATCATGCGGCAGCTCTACGAGTTGCTCTGGTACCTGACCGAGGCGCTGACCCTCCCACCCGCCGCCCCGCTCCACGCCGAGATCCGCGAGGCGCTGGAGAGCACCGAACGGCTCACCCTCGGCGAAGCGGACTCCTTCGCCGACCTCGACGTGGCGGCGCACCGACGCGACGTCAACGTCCTGCTGTTGCGCACGAGCGAGCTGGTGCGCGCCGCATCGCCGGGCCGCTCCGCATCGCGGGGCCGCTCCGCATCGCGGGGCCGCTCCGCGCCGCCGGGTGGCACGAGAGATCGCCGGGGCGCCGACCTGATGGGGGCGAACCTCCGGGGCGCCGACCTGAGAGCCGCCGACCTTCGCGGCGCCTACCTCATCGCGGCCGACCTGACGGGTGCCGATCTGCGCGGAGCGGACCTCATCGGCGCCGACCTCCGCGATGCCGACCTCACCGGCGCCGACCTCACCGGATGCATCTTCCTCACCCAGCCGCAGCTCAGCGCGGCACGAGGCGACGCCTCGACCAGGGTGCCGCCATCGCTCACCCGCCCAGTCCACTGGACGGAGCGTCGCTCGGCCTGAGCGAACCGGCGAGCGAGCGCCCTGGACGTCAGGTGGGCATCGCTCTCGTCACCGCGTGGCCATGAGACAGTTGCCTAACGGAAACATTTTTGCCAAACGATCACCGTTGACGACAATGATGAACGCTCCTAGCGTCGTCTCGACCTCTGGGTGACTGGGAGTTGCATGTGAATCGCTTGGTGCGGCGCCTCCGCTGGAGCCGAGCCGGACATCGGCTGTTCCTCGTGGCCTACCTGCCGGCCGGGTACCCGACAGGCGCGGAGTTCACCGCCTCGGTCCGGGCCTCGTTCGACGCCGGCGCCGACGCGATGGAGATCTCCCTCCCCAACCCACCGCTCGCCGTGGACGGCCCCCTCATCCAGGAAGCTGCCGGAGTGGGCGCCCGGCACGTCGACGGCCCCGCCGACGCCCTGCGTCGCGCAGCGGCTGGCCGGGTCCATGACTCGCAGGCGATCATCGCCCTGGCCTACCGGCACGCCTTCGACCAGCTGGGCGGCGACGCCCTGATCGCCACCTGCGTCGACGCCGGCGCCGACGCGATCCTGCTGCCGGAACACTCCATGGCCGAACAGCTCGAGTTCGCCCACCGAGCGCGCGCGGCAGGGCTTGAGCAGGTGCTGTTCCTGTATCTGGAAGAGGACCTGCCACGGCTGTCGGCCAGTGGACTCGAGGATCCGGTGATCTACCTCCAGTCGGCGGACCTGCGGACCGGCGGGCAGTTCGATCCGGCCAAGGCGACGGAACGGCTCGGTGAGCTCCGTGCCGCCCTCCAGGGACGCGACGCCTTCGTGCTCGTCGGCTTCGGGATCCGCGGACGCGACGCCGTCTCCAGCTTGCGGAGCACCACGGCCGACGGGGTCATCGTGGGGACTGCCGTGGTCGCGGCCGCACGAGAGGGAGCGAGCGCGGTGGGCACGCTGGTCGAGCACATCCAGGCCGTCCTGCCCAAACGGGTCGAGACGGTGGAGGCCCACGGCTGACGACCGGGGCCCGAGACGGGCACGCCCCTCAGGTCCGGAGGTACGACGCTCCGTTCAGGTCCAGGATCGCACCGGAGGTCCAGATCGAGTCCGGCGAAGCGAGCCAGACGACCGCTGCAGCGATCTCCTCCGGGCGCGCGACCCGGCCGAATGGGCTCTGCGCGTTGATGAGCTCGCCCTCTGGCCCCGCGAGCCGGGACGCGACCCGCGGCGTGGCGGTGAAACCGGGCGCGACCGACGCGACGACGATCGAGTACGGGGCGAGGGCGACCGCCAGCGATTGGCCGAGGGCATGGAGGGCAGCCTTGCTGGCGCCGTAAGCCACGTGGTCGGGTTCGCCCTTGAACGCCCCGCGCGAGCCGACGTTGACGATGTGTCCCCCGGCGCCACGGTCGATCAGATGCCTCGCCACCCGGTGTGTGACGTCGGCGGCACCGATGACGTTGACGGCCATCGTCTGACGCCAGATGTCGTGCCACGCGTCGTAGGGGGTGGTGGCGACCGGCTGGCGCAGGTTGACCGCGGCATTGTTGACCAGAACGTCGACCCCGCCCAGCGTGCGTACGGCGCCGTCCACCAGCTCTGCGGCCGACGCAGGGTCGGCGATGTCGGCCTGGAGGAGGGCGTGTCCCGCTCCGGCCAGCGACGCGAGGGTCTCGGATGCCTCGTCCGAGGAGGACGAGTAGTGGACCGCGACCTGGTCGCCGGCGGCCGCGAACGCCCGGGCGATGGCCGCGCCGATTCCCCGGCTGGCTCCGGTCACCAGAACACGCCGGGCTCGCCGACCGGCCGGGTCGATGGGTTCGGTCACGGCGGCATCGTAGTCACGTCGTCGCAGTCCTGAGTCGGCGCGCAGCGGCTCCTGGTGCACGCGTCAGGGCACGACGATCTCCACTCGTTGCCCGATCCGAACGGGATACTGCTCGACGAAGGCCGCCAGATTCTTCGCGACCTCGACTCGCCCGTAGTCGTCCCGGAGAATCAGGCACTCGCCCTCGGCCACGTCGGCGAAGGTACGACCGACCGGGAGCACCACGTCGACGCCGTCCGGCAGACGCAGCGTGACGGTGTCGCCGTCGGACAGGCCGAGCCGGTCCCACTGCTCGTGCAGGATGTTCAGGTGGAGCGACCCGAACCGATTGATCTGAATGACGGTCGCGGTCACCACACCGGCGTTCACCGTCGCCTCGTCGTACGGCGGCGGGGCCAGGGTCTCCAGCGTGATCGACGGCCCGAACTGCGACATCGGCACCCCGTTGGCCAGATGGGCTGCCGCCGGAACGAAGATGTCGCGACCGTGAAAGATCGGTGAGACCGGCAGTCTCATGTACTCGGGATTGGTGATCTCGTGAGCTCGACGGATCCCGCCGAGAATTCGGCTGGCGGGCATCAGCACGCCGTTGTCGGGGCCGATGAGATGGTCGCCGCGGCCTACCTCGCAGATGATGGCTCTGCGGTCGGTCCCGACGCCCGGATCGCAGACGCACACATGGCTTCCGACCGGCAGGTAGCGCGCTGTCTCCAGAGTGCGTGCCGCGGCCAGCGTGTCGTACGCCGGAAGCCCGTGCATGAGATGGATGACCTTGGCCTGGGGCGCTATGGCGAACGCCGTGCCCTCCAAGAGCCCGACACTCTGCGTCTGCACGCCGAAGTCCGTGGTCAAGCTGATGAGTCCGGGTGCCATTCGCTCGTCTCCATGCTCGTGATCGTCAGCGGAGCCGCGCCCACGCTACATGCGTGGTGATCAAACACGTTTCGTTGGCACGAGCCGTGGACGGCGATAGTCTGACCAGTGGCGCCATCCCGCGCCCAACCTCCGATCCCGGCGCTCACGCCGCCGGCATCCAGCGGAGGCAAAGGGGGCTCGAGCCCTCGGGATGCCGGTTGGTGTGTCCTTTCCGGCGGACGTGGCGAGCGTGAGTCGCGGCGGGCCGCCCGTGGGAGGAACACCAGATGACCAGGCAGAGATCATTCAAGCGGCTCGTCCGGGCGCGGATGGCCAAGACCGGCGAGAGTTACGCCGCGGCGCGTTCGACGCTGCTGGGTGCCCAGGTGACGCGGGCTGCCGAGCAGCCGGTCCTGATCACCTCGGACGACGCGATCCGGGAGCGGACCGGGCGCGGCTGGGAAGAGTGGTTCGACGCGCTCGACGAGTGGGGCGCCGCCGAACGATCGCACCGCGACATCGCCCGCTGGGTGGCCGAGCAGCTGGGCATCGTGCCGCT
>DATCVR010000365.1:0-6460 GCA_036566745.1 Jiangellaceae bacterium
TCACGTCCGAGCCGCTCGACGAGTACGCCCGCACCTACGCCGTCCGGCTGCGCCAGGGCGGGCCGGTCAACCCGCCGCCGCAGGACGGTCCCGACCTCAGCGGTTACCGGCTGGCCTTCGCCGACGAGTTCAACGCCCCGATCGACTGGGCGAACGGGCCGTGGGACCCGCGCACCGACGTGCGGGGCAACAGCTCGCAACAGGCCGACAACGTGCGGTACGACCCCGACGTCGAGGGCAGCGACGGCGCCGTCGTCGTCGACCTGCTCGCCGAGGAGGATCGCGGCAAGCCCTTCACCGGCGGTGGGCTGGTCTCGAAGGACCTGTTGCGCTACGGCTACTACGAGACCCGGGTCTGGATCAACGAGGGTCCGGGATGGCATCCGGCGTTCTGGTCGATGTGCGGTGGGGCCGACGGTGTGCACCGTTGCCAGCTCGCCGAGATCGACGGCTTCGAGATCGACTCGATCAACCCAAACCGGGTCATCCACAACGTCTTCGACCACCGTCCCACCCGGCGTCAGGTGACGAGCGGCTGGTACGACGTGGGCGCCGACCTCTCGCAGGGCTGGCACACCTTCGGCTACGACTACGGCGAAGCGGGCGTGCGGTTCTTCGTCGACGGCGAGCAGACCTCGTACCTGCCTTATCCCGCCGGACCGTTCGTCCAGGACGCCATGAAGGTGTGGCTGACGGCCGTGGCCTACAACGATTACCCGGACGTCGACCAGCTCCCGGCCCGGGTGGCGTTCGACTACTTCCGCTTCTACGAGAAGGACGTGTACGGCGACAACGACTACCCGGCGTCGGTCGCCTACACCGAGAGCGGACCGGGCTGGGCGGTCTCGTCGCTTCCCGGATTCGCGGCATTGACCTCGCGGTTCTCGTGCGACCTCGGCGCGGCGGCGAGCTGGCGGCTCAGCACGCCCGCGGCCGGGAGCTACGAGGCGTTCGTCTTCCGCACCGGTGCCACGGGCGGCAACGCACAGGCGCGGGCGACCGTGAGCCGGGGCGGGACCGTGGTCGCCGAGGGCCGTGTGGACTTCTCCGCCGCCGGATCGGGCTGGACCTCGCTCGGGACCCTCGACGCCGCGGCGGGGGATGCCTTCACCGTCGGCCTGGCCAGGGACGGAGCCGGGTGCATCCGCGCCGACGCCGTCAAGCTCGTGCGTCGCTGATTCCCATCGCACCCGGGAGGCTGCCATGTCCGTGATCCCGTACCGACGACCGCTCGTGACCACCGCGGCCCTGGCGATCGGCGTGATGGCACTGGTAGCAGGCGGCGCGGCCGGCGCCGCGCCAGGCGCGCCGGATGCGGCCGTGGCAGCCACCCACCGGTGCTGAAGCTCGCCGACTCGGTGATCGAGACCTTCCACGACAGCGACGCCGACCTGTGCCCGGGCGGTGCCGAGGCCCAGGTCGACAGCCCGGTGCGGGTCTTCGAGGACCAGAACCACGTCATCCACCTGACGACCTCGGACCCGCAGGGCCGGGGCTGGCAGTGGACCGGATCGGTCACGGGGTTCACCAACAACCCGAAGACCGCCACCCTCGACTGCACGTCGATCATGAACGGCTACACCGGGAACAACGACCCGGCGGCGTTCGACCAGAAGACCTTCATCCAGGGCTTCTACTTCGACAACCCGACCGTCTACGCCTACGGCCACGAGGACTACTACGGCACCCGCACCCTCGAGACGGGCTGTCACAACCACCGGGTGACGCCGGACGACGGACTACCCCGGTGCTGGTACTCCGCGATCGCGGTGTGGAAGGCGACCGTCCCGGCCACGGGGACGCATCTGGACTTCGCCAAGGACGGTGACGGCACCCGGGGCGACCACGTGGCGATCTTCCCGCACGTCCGCTATCCCGGGCATCCGGCGACGCCCACTGCCGGCTGGATCGGGTACGGCACCCCGTCGAACATCGTCCGCGGCCGCCGGCCCGACGGGACGCTCGACGGGTACTGGTACATGTTCGCCTACACGAACTCCGGCTACGCCCAGCAGAGCAAGGGCGTCTGTCTCTTCCGCAGTGACGATCCCACCGATCGCACCAGCTGGAACGGCAACCCCACCGCGCCGGCGTTCACCCAGCACCTGGTCGATCCCTACACCGGGACGAACACGCCCTGTGCGGTCGTCAACGCCACCCAGTTCACGTCGTACGTCCGCAGCGTCCAGTGGCACAAGCCGTCCCGGCACTACATCGCGGTGTTCCGCGACGGGGCCGGCATCCGGTACGCCACGTCGACCGACTTGCTGACCTGGAACGACTCGCTCCCGCTGCTGACGGCGACCAGGGACGAGGGCGACTACCCGGTGATCGTCGACTTCGACGGCGGCGACTGGGGCGACGACAACTTCGACCGGATCCACGACAACGGCCGGTCCTACCTCTTCTACCGCAAGTCGTTCGAGGCCGGACACACCCGCATCACTCGGCGGCTCATCGAGGTGACGAACTACGCGGCCGACCCGCCGGGATCCGGAAACCCGGGCTGATCCTCGTCCGCCTGGCACGCCGGGAGGTCGCGCCGGCGCCGGATGACGTCCGGCCGCCCCGACCGGATCGTCGCCGATCTCGTACGTTGGAGCCGTGACCGAGATCCACGAACTCACGGCCCTCGAACTGGCGGCGGCGATCCGGTCGGGCGAGGTGTCGCCGGTCGAGGTCGCCGACCACACGATCGACCGCGCCGACCGGCTCGGCCCGCGGGTGGGCGCTTTCAGCACGCTCACCCCGGAGCTGGCCCGCGAGCAGGCCCAGGCGGCGGAGGCCAGGCTGCACGGAGCGGGCGCCGACGATCCCGGCGAGCTGCCGCCGCTGCTCGGTGTCCCGTGCCCGATCAAGGACCTCGCCATGGTGGCCGGGGTGCCCTTCGGGGCCGGGAGCGCTGCGCTGAGCGAGTTCGTGGCGCCGGTCGACGACGGCGTCGTGACGCTCCTGCGCGAGGCCGGCACGCTGATGGTGGGCAAGACGGCCACGCCGGAGTTCGGGCTGCCGCCGTATACCGAACCCGACACCGGCCCTCCGGCGCGGACTCCCTGGGATCTCTCGCGCTCGGCCGGAGGGTCCAGCGGAGGAGCGGCGGCGGCGGTCGCTGCCGGCATCGTCCCCATCGCCCACGGCAGCGACGGCGGCGGCTCGATCCGGATCCCGGCCAGTGCGAGCGGGCTCGTCGGCCTCAAGCCCACGCGCGGACGGGTCAGCCCCGGTCCGTACGGCGTCGACGGCCCGGGGCTGGCCGTCAACGGCGTGCTGTCCCGTGACGTCCGCGACACCGCCGCCGCCCTGGATGTGCTCGCCCGCTCCTGGCCTGGTGACCTGCACGTACTCACCGGCCCGGCCACGACGTTCCTCGACGCCTGCGATCGCGAACCCGGCACGCTGCGGGTGGGTGTGCTGACCGCACCGGTCATCGACGCCGACGCGAGCGTGCACCCGGCCTGTGTCGCCGCCGTCGCCGAGACCGCGCGGCTGCTCGACGACCTCGGGCACGAGGTCGAGGCAGCCCCGGTGCCTTTCGCCGCCGAACGGTGGGCATCGTTCGAGGCGCTGTGGTCCGTGCTCGCGCTGACGGCGCCGGTCCCGGCCGAGGCCGAGGGCCTGCTGGTCCCGCTCACCCGGTGGCTGCGCGAGAAGGGCCGCTCGACGTCGGGCCTGGCCTATGCCCAGGCGATCAACGCCATCCAGACGACGACCCGCGAGGCGGCCGCCACCTGGGCATCCTACGACGTCGTCCTCACGCCCACACTGGCCCAGCCGCCCGCGCCCATCGGGTCGATCCGCGACGACTCCGACCCGGCCGCCGACTTCGCGGCGCAGGTGGCGTATACGCCGTGGACCAGCGTCTGGAACCTCACCGGCTGGCCCGCGATCAGCCTGCCGCTGCACTGGACGGAGGTCGACGGCGTGACCCTCCCGATCGGGGTGATGGTGGGCGGGCGGCACGGCGCCGAGGAGCTCGTCCTGTCGCTCGCGGCCCAGCTCGAGGCCGCTCGGCCCTGGCGCGATCGCCGGCCACCGGTGTGGTCGACATGACCGGGGCCGCGACGAGTTTCGGCTACTTCCTGGTCCCGAACGCCGCCGATCCGCTGATCGACATCGCACGCGAGGCCGAGCGGCTGGGCCTGGAGTACGTCGGCATCCAGGACCATCCGTACCAGCGGCGATTCGTCGACACGTTCGCCTTGATGAGCGCGATCCTGGCGACGACCACCACGCTGAAGGTGTTCCCCGACGTCGCCAACCTCCCGCTGCGCCCTCCCGGCGTGCTGGCGAAGACGTCGGCCTCCCTCGACGTGCTCTCCGGCGGTCGCTTCGAGCTGGGGCTGGGAGCTGGTGGTTTCTGGGACGCGATCGAGGGCTACGGCGGCGAGCGGCGGACCCCCGGCCAGGCGCTCGCCCAGCTCGCCGAGGGCATCGAGGTGATCCGCCGGCTGTGGAGCGGTGAACGCGGTCTGCGGTACGAAGGCGACTACTACCACCTGCGCGGTGTCCACTCCGGGCCGCTGCCGGTCCACGACATCGGCATCTGGGTCGGGTCGTACGGTCCCCGCTCGCTGTACCAGACCGGCCGGCTCGCCGACGGCTGGGTGCCGAGCATCCGCGCCGATCTGGTCAGAAGGCTGCCGGAACTGAACGCGCGGGTCGACGAGGGCGCGGAGTCGGCGGGGCGTGACCCGTCGGCGATCCGGCGGGTGTTCAACGTCGGCGGCGTCATCACCGACAGTGCCACCGAGGAGTACCTGCATGGTCCGGCCGAGCAGTGGGCCGACGAGCTCGCCACGCTCGTGACCGACCATCGCGCCGACGTGCTGATCTTCGCCGGCGGTGCCGGCGAGCAGGTGCGGCGCTTCGCCGTCGACGTGGTGCCGGCCGTGCGCGAGCGCCTTCTGGAGGGTTGACCACCCCAAGCCTGGTTGCGAAGGGTGGGCAACCCTCCAGAAGGCGGCGGGCGAACGCGAGAGCGGGCCAGCCTCAGCCGGCCGAGCGGTCGCGGGCCTGGGCGCGCAGTGCTCGATCGAGGTCGGACAGGCCCTCGACGACCAGACGCCGGGCCGCGTCGGGCAGTGTCGCGCTCGCGAGCCACTCCCGGACCGTGGCCGCGGTCTCGGCGTCGGCCAGAATCCTCGGGAAGAGCCCGACGATGATCGTCTGGGCTCCTTCGCTGGTGCGTTCGTTCCACACCCGCGGGACGGCGTCGAGATAGCGCGACACATACGGGCGGACCAGCGAGCGCTGTTCGGCGTGGGCGAAGCCACGCACCGTCGCGGCCAGCACCGCGTTGGGCAGCTCGTCGGACTCCACGGCCGCCTTCCACGCGGCGAGCTTCGCCTCGGTGGTGGGCCGCGACGCGCGCGCGAGGGCGGCGTGCCGGGCGCCGGTGGCGGTGTCGTCGCGGGCCAGCTCGGCGTCGATCTCGTCGTCGCGGGCCTCGCCGATCACGACGAGGCGCTGGAGCAGGTGCCAGCGCAAGTCGGTGTCGACGACCAGCCCATCGAGCACGTCGGTCGAGCCGTCGAGCAGGGCCCGGATCTGGCCCACGTGCTCGGGGCTGGCCACCGCCGAGACCCAGGCCCGCGCAAAGGCGAGCTGGTGGTCGCTACCCGGCTCGGCCGCACCGGCCAGCCCACGCAGGGCACTGGCCCACCGGGCCGAGAGCAGCATCCGATCGGCAGGGTCGGCGTACAGGTCGATGGCCGAGCGCGCCGTGGCCAGGACGTGCTGGACCACGGTGATGACGCTCTCCGTGCCGATGCCGCCGAGTACCAGCTCGACGTAGTCGCGGGTGGCGAGCTCGGCGTCGCGGAGCATGTCCGTGGCGGCGGTCCAGCACAGTGCGCGCGGCAGCGACGGCAGCGCCGTGATCGAGCGGACGAGTGTCTGGAGCGAGTGGTCGTCGAGGCGGATCTTGGCGAACGTGAGGTCGTCGTCGTTCACGAGCAGGAGGTCGGCCTGCACCTCACCGACCAGCTCGGGAACCTCGGTGCGCTCGCCCGCGATGTCGAGCTCGATCCGCCGGCGGCGCACCAGCTGGTCGTCGACGGCGTCGTACAGACCGATCGCGATGCGGTGCGAGCGCAGGGTGGGGTGGTCGGGGGAGGCGCTCTGCGCGACCGCGACGGCGGAGTAGGCGCCGCTCTCGTCGACCGAGACGACCGGACGCAGCGTGTTGACGCCGGCGGTCTGCAGCCACTCGGTGTTCCAGGCCGACAGGTCGCGACCGCTGGTCTGCTCGAGGTGCCGGAACAGGTCGGTCAGGGAGGTGTTGCCCCAGGCGTGCTCGGCGAAGTACGCCCGCACTCCCTCGAGGAACTCCTCGCGCCCGACCCAGGCCACCAGCTGCTTGAGGACGCTGGCGCCCTTGGCGTAGGTGATGCCGTCGAAGTTGACCTCGACGTCCTCGAGGTCGCGGATGTCGGCGGAGATCGGGTGGGTCGAGGGCAGC
>DATCVR010000366.1:0-4390 GCA_036566745.1 Jiangellaceae bacterium
CGTTCGTGTCGCCGAGCAACCGCGTCGTCACGATGGGGCTGGCCATCGGCTACAGCACCGCGTACCTGGTCGGCGCCTCGGTGGGGATGTTCCGCCTCCAGCGCCGCATCGGCAGCCTCGGCATCGGCTCACTGCTGGGGCACATCGGCCGAGTCGCCGTCCCGGCGGGGATCGCCGGGACGCTGGCCTGGCTGGTCTCGTGGGGCTGGGCCCAGGTCAACCTGCTCGGCGGCTTCCCCGCGATGCTCGGCCGGCTGTTCGAGCTCGCCATCGGTGGGACGGTGGGGCTCGCGGCCTTCATCGGCATCGCCTACGCGATGCGGATCGCCGAGGTCCGCCAGGGCGTCACGATGGTCGTCGGCAAGCTGCGTGGCCGGTCCGCCGCGCAGGCCGCTCCGGCCGTCGACCCCGGCGACCTCCTCGAGGACACCGCCGAGCACGTCCTGCCCACCGAGACCGGCACGCTCAGCATCTTCCGCCGCCAGACCCTCGACCCCGAGATGACGGCGGAGTTCTTCCTCGACGAGACCATGCACGGCGTCCCGGGCTTCTGGGAGTCCGCCTCGCCGAGCCTCGGCGACACCCTCGCCCGTCCGCCCCGCTCCAGCCGCACCCCCGAGGTCGACTGGAACGCCGCCGTCGTCGCGCCCCCGCCCGCCCCCACACCCGACACCCTCGACGTCGACACCCAGCCCGACCTCGCCCGCGGCTCCGGACGCCGGAAGGCCCAGCCCGGCGAGGCCATCGCCGGCCGTTACCGGATGGAGCAGCTGCTCCAGGACGACACCGGCGTGCAGTCCTGGCGGGCGGTCGACGACGTCCTGCGTCGCGCGGTGTTCCTCCAGACCGTGCCGGTCGACGACCCGCGTGCCGCCCGGTACGAGAACTCCGCGCGCACCGCCTCGACCGTGGGCGACCCGCGGTTCCTGCGGATCCTCGACGTCGGCACCGACGACGGCGTGTTCTACATCGTCCGCGAATGGACGCCCGGACAGAGCCTGGCCACCCTGCTCGCCTCGGGCGCGTTCCGGCCCGACCAGGCCGCGGCCATCGGCCGTGAGGTCGCCGATGCCCTGACCAGCGCTCATGCCATCGGGCTTGCTCACCGCTGCCTCGACCCCACGTTGGTCTTCATCACCAGCGAGGGCGCGGTGAAGATCGCCGGGCTCGAGACCGAGGCGGCGCTCCACGGCCCGTCGATGGTGATCACGAGCGCGGGCACGCCCATCACGGACTCCGCCGAGCTCGACGCCGTGGGCATCGGCAACGTGCTGTACGCCGGCCTCACCGCCCGCTGGCCCACCGGCACCTGCGGCGGCCTCGACCCCGCCCCGCGCATCGACGGTCGCCTCGCCTCGCCCCGGCAGGTCCGTCCCGGGGTGCCGCGCATCCTCGACGTCATCACCGACCGGGCGATCGGCCACGCCGCCCGCCACCACGCCACGCCTCTGCTCTCGCCGGCCGCCATCTCCGCCGAGCTGAACGGCTCCCGGTCCGGCCGGGCTCACGTCGACACCTACGACAACGGCCCCGAGACCGCCGACCGGCCACCCGCCCTGATCGACGAGCCGGACAGCGCCCAGCCGATCGGCCGCGCCGCGGCCCGCATCGCGGCCAACGACAAGCGCCGTCCGGCCCGGCTGGCCCGCGCCCTCGGCGTCATGGGCGGCGCGCTCCTGCTGGTCGGAGCGGCCCTCGTCGGCTTGCAGCTCCTCCTGGGCGCCATCGACGATCGGGGCAACCGGCAGCAGGAGACCCCGGCCGACGACACCACCTCCACCACGCCCGCGCCCAACCCCGAGCCCAGCGTGCTGACCATCGCCGGGGCCGGCGACTTCGACCCCGAGGGCAACGGCGAGGAGAACCCCGACGACGTCGAGCTGGCCACCGACGGCGACGCCGAGACGGCGTGGCGTACCGTCACCTACTACTCCACGCTCGAGGCACAGAAGGACGGCGTGGGGCTCTACGTCGACCTGGGTGAGGCGAAGCCGATCAGTGCCATCACGCTCGCGCTGGTGGGCGAGAGTTCCGACGTCCAGCTGATGGTCGCACCCGACACCGCGACCGAGGCTCCGGACGAGATCGACGGCTGGACCTCCGTCGCCGAGATCGGCGGTGCCGGCGAGAGCGTCGAGCAGCAACTTGACGAGCCGGTCACATCTCGGTACCTCCTGGTGTGGTTCACCGGGCTGCCGTCAGACGGCGGTGACTATCGGGGAGGTATCGCCGAGGTGGAGGTCATGGGGTGACACCGGGAGTCGAGTCGCACGACGTCGACGACGCCGAGCTGCTGCGACGGCATGTCGAAGGCGACGCCGAGGCCTTCGGCGAGATCGTCCGGCGCCACCAGGAACGGCTGTGGGCGGTCGCGCTGCGCACCCTGGGCGACCCCGACGAAGCCGCCGACGCGCTCCAGGACGCCATGGTCAACGCGTTCCGGCGGGCGTCGTCCTTCCGGGCGGAGTCGGCGGTCACCACGTGGTTGCACCGCATCGTGGTCAACGCCTGCCTCGACCGCGTGCGCCATTCCGCGGCGCGCCCGGCCGACCCCAACCCGTTCGACGGCGGCGAGATCACCGGCGCGGCCACCCCCAGCGGTCCGGACATCGCCGAACAGACCACGCTGCGGCTCGATCTGGAGGCCGCCCTCGCCACCCTCCCGCCCGACCAGCGCATCCCCCTGGTGCTGGTCGACGTCGAGGGCTACCCCGTCGCCGAGGTGGCGGAGCTGCTCGGTCTGCCGGTCGGCACCATCAAGAGCCGGTGCGCTCGAGCCCGCGCCCGGCTGCTGCCGATGGTGGCTCCCGGACGCCGTGGCAACGACCCCGGGAACCGATTGCCCGCCCCCGACGTCAGATCAGGGTCCATCAGCGAACGAGGAGGTGACCCTCGGTGACGCCCATCGACGGGCACCCGTCCGAACACGTCCTGGCCGAGCTGGCCGAGGGCGTGCTCGAAGCGAGGGACGCCGGCGCGGTCGAGGACCACGTGCGGTCCTGCTCCGCCTGCCGCGACACCCTGTCCCGGCTCGACGAGGTCCAGGCCGCTCTGCGGGCCGCGCCGCGCGAGCTGCCGATCCCGTCCCACGTCTCCGCCCGTCTCGCGGCCGCCCTGGCCGCCGAGGCCGCGGGCCCCTCGCTCGTCCCGGCCCAGGCCCACGTCGCCGAGCCGGACCCCGACGCATCCACCCCCGACAACGTCGTGTGGTTCCGTCGCCGGATGCCCCAGCTGCTGGCGGCTGCCGCCTCCGTCGCGGTCATCGGCTTCGGCGGCTACGTCATCGGCTCCAGCGGCGGCTCTCCGGTCGACTCCACCGCCGGCAGCGCCGCCGACAGCGCGGACGACTCGGCCACCGTCCAGGAGCGTTCGGCCGGCGAGACCCAGCTCGGCGAGACCGCCGTCGAGGGTGCGCCCTACGCCGACGGTCAGGAAGCCGCCCCTGCCGAAGCCGTGCTCCAGCGCATCGACGAGGTCTGGCACCAGCGTTCCTCGGTCGAGCCCGAGTGTGGTCAGGAGCTCGCCGACGACCTCGAACAGAGCCTCGTCGGCTCGGCCCAGCTCGACACCGGCGTGCTCGTGGTCCTCGACACGCGCACCGACGGCACGCTCGCCGGCTGGACGCTTCCGGAGTGCTCCTCGCTGCCCGCCCAGGCGCTCGGCGAGCCCGTCGTGGTGCCCACGCCGGAGTAGCGCAGCCGCCACCCCGGTCCTTGTTGATCTTGGAGTTTTCGCGGTATCGATCGGGCGAATCGGGCAGCACTCGACCGATTCTCCAAGATCAACGTCGTGGCCACCCCGCTTGGGCCTGAGGGGCACCGCCCGGCCGAACGGAGTGACGCACGCGACGTCGGCGGTGCGGCCTGCGCGGGGAATGCCGCGCACCTAGGATCCGTTGGTGCAGGTGTCATCGAACGACGGAAAGGCCGCCAGCGTGACCGACGTCCGCAACCTCATCATCATCGGGTCCGGCCCGGCCGGATACACCGCCGCGGTCTACGCCGCTCGCGCGCGCCTCGAGCCACTTCTGCTCGAAGGCGAGGTCACCTGGGGTGGCGCCCTGATGAACACCACCGAGGTCGAGAACTACCCCGGCTTCCGTGACGGCATCATGGGCCCGGCCCTGATGGACGAGATGCGGGCGCAGGCCGAGCGTTTCGGCGCCGAGATCATCACCCGCGATGCGGTCGAGGTCCAGCTCGACGGCGACGTCAAGGTCGTCACCGACGGCGAGGGCAACGAGTACCGAGCCCACGCCGTCATCCTGGCCATGGGCTCGCGCTACCGCGAGATCGGCCTGCTGAACGAGAAGCGGCTCTCCGGCCACGGCGTCTCGTGGTGTGCCACGTGCGACGGCTTCTTCTTCCGCGACCAGGACATCGCGGTGGTG
>DATCVR010000367.1:0-6198 GCA_036566745.1 Jiangellaceae bacterium
TGGTTGCGCGGCTCTCCCGGGGTAGCCTCGGGCTGTGTCGTCCACCTCCGAGCCGCCCCGTGAGCAGCACGACGGGCGACCCGACGATGCCACTGACACCGCGACGGCTGGTCCGGACTCCGGCGGCCCGGTCTGGGAGCCTGACGGCGTCAATCTCGCGAAGGCGCTGGTGGCACGGGCGAAGGCGGCCGGCCGCAACGGCGGCGCACCGTCTCGCCGCCGCACCAAGCCGAACTCCCGCACCAGCGGCCGGGCCCGCCGTGCCCCCGGCGCCGGCTGGAGTGGCCCGGGCGGCGACGACCGTGATCCACAGGCTTTGGCCACAGCGGTGGACAAACTGGTCGGCGAACACGGATGGGACGAAGACCTCGCAGTTCACGGCGTCGTCGCGCGCTGGGACCACGTTGTGGGCGACGAGGTCGCGGCGCACGTCACGCCCGAGCAGTACGCCGACGGTGTCCTGTGCGTGCGGGCCGACTCCACGGCCTGGGCCACCCAAGTCCGCATGCTCGCGCCCCAGCTCGTCCGCCGCCTCAACGAGGAGATCGGCCAGGGCGCGGTCCAGCGGGTGACGGTCCTCGGACCGCAGTCGCCGACCTGGCGCAAGGGCCCCCGCAGCGTCCCCGGCCGGGGCCCGCGCGACACCTACGGATAGCGCGCCGCGACCGGGCGCACCGGCCCGATCCGACCGGGCACGCCAGCCCGATCCGACCGGGCACGGCAGCCCGATCCGACCGGGCGCACCGGCCCGATCCGACGGCAGTACCCGGCCTGATCCCGCCGCCCGGCTCATCGGCCCGCGGCGACCTCCGCCCTCGCCTCGCGGGTAGGGGGATCAGCCCGCGTCATCCTGGCGCCTCAGAAGTGGCGCCAAGGGCCGCGCAGGCGGCATTCTGGCCTCTGGTCGGGGTAGACTGGGCGGGTCCATCCAGGCCGCGTGGTCTCCTGGGGCGCACAGCGGCCTACGGGGAGAGCAGGGCGGCCTGATTCCTGGTTCAGGAGGTCCCCGCTCGTGACGGACGACACCATGTCGCCGCAGCCGGCCTACGACGCTAGCGCCATCACCGTCCTCGAAGGTCTCGAGGCAGTCCGCAAGCGCCCCGGCATGTACATCGGGTCCACCGGCGAGCGCGGGCTCCATCACCTGGTCACCGAGGTCGTCGACAACTCCGTCGACGAAGCACTCGCCGGCCATGCCGATCGCATCGAGATCACCCTGCTGGCCGACGGCGCGGTCCGGGTGGTCGACAACGGCCGCGGCATCCCCGTCGACGAGCACCCGATCGAGAAGAAGCCGGCGCTCGAGGTCGTCATGACCGTGCTCCACGCCGGCGGCAAGTTCGGCGGCGGGGGCTACAAGGTGTCCGGCGGCCTGCACGGCGTCGGCGTCTCGGTGGTCAACGCGCTGTCCAACCGGGTCGACGTCGTGGTGGCCCGCGACGGCTACCACTGGAGCCAGTCGTACGAGTTCGGCGTGCCCCAGGCCCCGATCCACCGCGGCGAGCCCACCGACGCCACCGGCACCACCACCACGTTCTGGGCCAGCCCCGACATCTTCGAGACCACCGAGTACGACTTCGAGACGCTGTCCACGCGCTTCCGGGAGATGGCGTTCCTCAACAAGGGCCTCACCATCGTCCTGCGTGACGAGCGTCCCCAGGGCGTCGACGTCGGTGCCGACGAGGACGTCGCGTCCGAGCAGACCAGCGAGCCGCGCGAGGTGCGCTACCACTACGACCTCGGCCTGGTCGACTACGTCAACCACCTCCACACCGCCAAGTCGCCGATCCACCAGAGCGTGATCGACTTCGAGGCCGAGTCCGAGGACGGCGACGGTCAGGCGATGAGCCTCGAGGTCGCCATGCAGTGGAACGACCAGTTCAGCGAGTCGGTCCACACCTTCGCCAACACCATCAACACCCACGAGGGCGGTACCCACGAAGAAGGCTTCCGGGCTGCCCTCACCACCCTCGTCAACAAGTTCGCCCGCGACTGGGGCGTGCTGAAGGAGAAGGACGCCAACCTCACCGGCGACGACGTCCGCGAGGGCCTCACGGCCATCCTCAGCATCAAGCTCGCCGAGCCGCAGTTCGAGGGCCAGACCAAGACCAAGCTCGGCAACACCGAGGCCCGCAGCTTCGTCCAGAAGGTCGTCAACAACGAGCTCGGTGCGTGGTTCGAGCAGAACCCCAACGAAGGCAAGCTCATCGCGCGCAAGGCGCAGAGTGCCTCGATCGCCCGCCTGGCCGCCCGCAAGGCCCGCGACGCCGCTCGCAGCCGCAAGGGCCTGATGGGCGGGGCCGGCCTGCCGGGCAAGCTCGCCGACTGCCAGTCGACCAACCCCGAGGAGTGCGAGCTCTTCATCGTCGAGGGCGACTCCGCGGGCGGTCCGGCCAAGCAGGGCCGCGACTCCCGGGTCCAGGCGATCCTGCCCATTCGCGGCAAGATCCTCAACGTCGAGAAGGCGCGCATCGACCGGATCCTCCAGAACCAGGAGGTCCAGGCGATCATCAACGCGCTGGGCACCGGCGTCCAGGAGGAGCTCGACCTCAACCGTCTGCGCTACCACAAGATCGTGCTGATGGCCGACGCCGACGTCGACGGTCAGCACATCCGGACACTGCTGCTCACCCTGCTGTTCAGGTTCATGCGCCCGGTCATCGAGCAGGGGTACGTCTACCTCGCCCAGCCGCCGCTGTACAAGATCAAGTGGACGGGCAAGGACTCTGTCGCCGAGTACGCCTACTCCGACCGCGAGCGCGACGCGCTGATCCAGGCCGGCACCGCGGCCGGCAAGCGGATCCCCAAGGAGAACGGCATCCAGCGGTACAAGGGTCTGGGTGAGATGAACGACGACGAGCTGTGGGAGACCACCATGGATCCCTCGCAGCGCCTCCTGCTCCAGGCGACGCTCGACGACGCCGCCCACGCCGACGAGGTGTTCTCCACGCTCATGGGCGAGGACGTCGACAGCCGGCGCAAGTTCATCCAACGCAACGCCCGCGACGTCCGCTTCCTGGACATCTGAACACTCAGGTCAACCACGGGCCGGGCTCGTGCGTCGTAGCTGACGTGCGGACCCGCGACCGCATCCGGAGGAACCACACGTGACTGACGACACCACCATGGCCCCCAACCACGGCCGTATCGAGCCGGTCGACCTGCAGGTCGAGATGCAGCGCAGCTATCTCGACTACGCCATGGCCGTCATCGTGGGTCGGGCGCTGCCGGATGTCCGCGACGGCCTCAAACCCGTTCACCGCCGGGTGCTGTACGCGATGTACGACGGCGGGTTCCGCCCCGACCGCGGGTTCTACAAGTGCTCGCGCGTCGTCGGCGAGGTGATGAGCAACTATCACCCCCACGGCGACACCGCCATCTACGACACCCTGGTGCGGCTGGGCCAGTGGTGGTCCATGCGATACCCGCTGGTCAAGGGCCAGGGCAACTTCGGTTCGCGCGGCGACGACAAGCAGGCCGCCATGCGGTACACCGAGTGCCGCATGGAGCCGCTCGCCATGGAGATGGTGCGCGACATCGAGGAAGAGACCGTCGACTTCTCGCCCAACTACGACGGTCGTAGCGCGGAGCCGGACGTCCTGCCGGCACGGTTCCCCAACCTCCTGGTCAACGGCTCGGGCGGAATCGCGGTGGGCATGGCCACCAACATCCCGCCGCACAACCTCCGCGAGGTCGCCGCCGGTGTGGACTGGTACCTCGAGCACCCCGACGCCGAGCACGACGAGCTGCTCGAGGCGCTGCTCGAGCGCGTCAAGGGTCCCGACTTCCCCACCAGCGGGCTGATCGTCGGCACCACCGGCATCGAGCAGGCCTATCGCACCGGTCGTGGATCGGTCACGATGCGCGCGGTCGTCGACGTCGAGGAGGACAGCCGCGGCCGCACCATCCTCGCGATCACCGAGCTGCCGTACCAGGTCAACCCCGACGCCCTGCTGCGCAAGATCGCCGAGCTGGCCGACACCGGCAAGGTCCCCGGCATCGCCGACCTCAAGGACAACTCCTCCTCGCGCACCGGTATGCGCATCGAGGTCGTCCTCAAGCGTGACGCCGTGGCCACGGTCGTCCGCAACAACCTCTACAAACACACCCAGCTCCAGGACACCTTCGGCTGCAACATGGTGGCTCTGGTCGACGGCGTGCCGCGCACCCTGTCCCTCGACGCCTTCGTCCGGCACTGGGTCACCCACCAGGTCGAGGTCATCCGCCGGCGCACCGAGTTCCGGCTGCGCAAGCGCCGCGAGCGGCTCCACATCGTGCTGGGCCTGCTCAAGGCGATCGACGCGATCGACGAGGTCATCGCGTTGATCCGCCGCTCCGCCGACGTCGACGAAGCCCGCAGCGGCCTGATGGAGCTGCTCGACATCGACGACGTGCAGGCCACGGCCATCCTCGACATGCAGCTGCGCCGGCTCACCGCGCTGTCACGTGACGAGCTGCAGAACGAGCACGACACGCTGGTCGCCGAGATCTCCGACCTCGAGGAGATCCTCGCCTCCGACGAGCGCAAGCGGAGCATCATCCGCGAGGAGCTCGGCGAGATCGTCGACAAGTTCGGCGACGAGCGCCGCAGCCGGATCATCCCGGCCGAGGGCGACATGACCGCCGAGGACCTCATCCCCGAGGAGCCGGTGGTCGTCACCATCACCCGCGGTGGCTACGCCAAGCGCACCAAGGCCGACCTCTACCGCTCGCAGAAGCGCGGCGGCAAGGGGGTGCGCGGCGCCCAGCTGCGCGAGGACGACGTCGTCGACCAGTTCTTCGTCACCACCACCCACCACTGGATCCTGTTCTTCACCAACCGTGGCCGGGTGTACCGGGCGAAGGCCTACGAGCTGCCCGAGCTGGCCCGCGACGCCAAGGGCCAGCACGTCGCGAACCTCCTGGCCTTCCAGCCCGACGAGAAGATCGCACGGGTGCTCACGCTCAAGGACTACGAGCAGTCGCCGTACCTCGTGCTGGCCACCAAGCACGGCATGGTCAAGAAGACGAAGCTCACCGAGTACGACTCCAACCGCACCGGCGGCGTCATCGCGGTCAACTTCCGCGAGGATGACGACGAGCTGATCGGCGCCGAGATGGTCGATGCGGCCGACGACGTCCTGCTGGTGTCGCGCAAGGCGCAAGCGATCCGGTTCACCGCCACCGACGAGCAGCTGCGGCCGATGGGCCGGGCCACCGGTGGGGTCGTCGGCATGAAGTTCCGCGACGGCGACGAACTTCTTTCGATGTCCATCGTCCGGGATGGAACCGAGTCGTATGTCTTCACCGTCACAGATGGTGGCTACGCCAAGCGCACCGTCGTAGAGGAGTATCGCGTTCAAGGCCGCGGTGGGCTGGGTATCAAGGCTATGAAGATCAATGAAGATCGTGGGTCGCTCGTCGGAGGGCTTGTGGTCGGCGAGGGCGACGAAGTCCTGGCGATCCGAGCATCTGGCGGTGTCACACGCAGCCCTGTGAGGGATGTCCCGGCCAAGGGACGTGACACCATGGGGGTCAAGTACGTCACTCTGGGTGAAGATGATGCGGTTGTCGCAATCGCGCTCAACGCTGAGGATGACGCTGCGGAGGATCTCACGACCGAGGGATCCGAACCCGACTCGGAGGGTGATGGCTCGTGACGAGCAGCGGCGGGACCGGACGTCCCACGGCTCGCGAGGCGCATGCTGACGCGCCGAACCAGGCCGGTGCAGGCTCGAACGGCGCCAAGCCGGCGGGCAACGGCAATGGCGACGGAAGCGAGACCAAGAGCAATCGTGGCGCTGCCTCGACGGCGTACGAGGTGGCCGCATCCTTGCGGTCCCGCGCCTCGCGTGCCGCCCAGGCCACCAAGGGCGCGGCCAGCAAGCTCCAGAACGCCGGCAACGGCAATGGCACCGAGGCACCCGGTCAGCCCGATCCGGCCGTAGCCCAGCGCAAGCAGCCGCCGGCGGCCGAGGGATCGGCACCCCGCGGCGCCGCGGCCGCCCGCGCCGCCACCTCGTCGCGACCACGACGCGGCAACGGGAAGTCCGACCCGAGCGCTCCCGCAACGCCCGCGGCGGCCGCTCCGCCCCCGCCCGCGGCATCAGGCAACGGCGCGACCGCTCCTGCCGACGCCGGCCGGCCCCAGGCCCAGCCCAACCAGGCGGCCACGGCCCCCACGTCGGCCGAGCTGCACCGACGGAGCGCCGATGCCAG
>DATCVR010000368.1:0-9974 GCA_036566745.1 Jiangellaceae bacterium
GCGCCCGCCGTGAGGGCACCGAACACGTAGTCGTCGTCCTCGAAGGTGGTGAGGATGAGAATGTGCGAGTCCGGGGCCGCCGTGACGATCTTCCGGGTGGCGCCGATGCCGTCGAGCACGGGCATTCGCACGTCCATGAGCACCACGTCGGGGTGCAGGGTGGCGGCAAGGTCGATGGCTTCCTGGCCGGTGGTGGCCTCACCCACGACGGCCAACGTGTCGTCGGTGGAGAGCACGGCCCGGAGACCGGCTCGCATGAGGTCGTCGTCGTCGGCGATGAGCACGGTGAGGGCGGTCATGACGTCACGTCGCCGTAGGGGAGCCGTGCGTGCAGGCGGAACGAGCCTGCCTCCGCGGCTGTCATGAGCGTGCCGCCGAGCAGCGTGGCTCGTTCGCGCATGCCGACAATGCCGTGACCTCCTGTGTCGCGGTTCGGCTCGGACCCTGCGGCGAGACCGTGTCGTGGGATCGGGTTCGTCACGGTGATGTCGACCGCGTCGGTCTCGAAGCTGACGGTGACCTCGGCGTTGCCGGTGCCGTGGCGCGCGGCGTTGGTCAGCGCCTCCTGCAGGATGCGGTATGTGGCCCAGGAGACGCTTCGGGGCATGTCGTGGCGTCGCCCGCGCAGGTCGGTGGCGATGGAGAGGCCGGCGAGGCGGTGCCGGTCGAGGAGGTCGTCGAGGGCTGCGGGGTCGGCGGGTGGCTCGAGGTCCTGGTCGTCGCGCAGGGCGTGCACGAGCCGGTCGATCTCGCCGATCGTGCCCCGCGCGACGTCTTCGATGGTGACGATGGCGAGGCGAGACCGGTCGGGATCGCGAGTGTGCAGGAGCCGCGCCGCGCCGGCCTGGACCAGGATGACGTTGAGGGCGTGGCCCGCGGAGTCGTGCAGCTCGCGGGCGATGCGGGTGCGCTCTTCCGCGGCCGCGAGCCGCCGCTCACGCTCGGTCTCGCGCTCGGCGCGGAGGGTACGGGCCTCCAGCTCGGCGACCCTCTCGCGACGCAACCGGGTGCGGTCGCCGGCGATCCAGACCGCGACGACGACGATCGCCACGACGAGCATGTCGGGGACGACCCGTGCCGTCTTGTCGCTCACGAGGTAGGCCAGCGCGGTCGCCGGGACGAAGGCCGCTCCCGCGGCGGCGGCGATCCATCGGCGAGCTCGTCGGGGATCGGCCGTGTAGGTGACGGCCACCTGATAGAGGGCGATCAACGGTGCGACCGGGAGGTCGAGGGCGTAGTCGAGCCCGATCATCGTGAACGTGGCCAGGCTGGTCGTGGCGTAGGCGACGAGCGGGTAGGAGCGACGCCAGACCAGCGGCAGTGCGTAGACCACCAGGATGGCGACCGCTCGAGCGTCGAGGTCGCGGTCCGCCGGATTCGGCACGCCGACGCCGTGATTGGCCGTGATGCCCACGGAGAGACCGAAGACGACCGCCGCGAGCGCGATGTCGGTCACCCGGTTCCGCTGGCTCATGGGCCGAGCGTAATGGTGCCGTGAGCAGCGGCGAATCGTTCTGGGGTGGTCTCCGGCCTCCCCCCAGGAGGGGACACCGGATTCACCCGCCGGTGCGTTGTCGCCGTGGGGCGGCGCTTCCTAGCGTGGCGGGCGTTCTCGTTGTCGTGAAGGGCTGACCTGATGCCGACCTCGCACACCACACTCCAACCCGGCCGGGCGAGCCGGTCCACCCGGGCGAGCCGGTTCCGCCGGCTGGCCGGCTGGTCGTACCGCCACCGCTGGTGGGCCGTGCTCGCGTGGGTGGCGGTGCTGATCGGCGTGAGCGCAGGCGCCCAGGCGGTGGGTGGCGCCTTCCAGAACGACTTCTCACTCCCCGGCACCGAGTCCCAGCGCGCGCTCGACGTGCTGAGCCAGAACGCCTCCGTGCAGGCTGGGACGTCGGTCCAGATCGTCGTCGAGGCTACCGACGGTGTCGCCTCCGACCCGGTCCGGAGCCGGCTCGAGGCGATGCTCGCGGACGTGGCCGGCCTGGCACATGTGGCCGACGTCAGTGGCTTCGACGACAACCCTGCCGCGATCTCGGCCGACGGCACGATCGGATACGCGACGGTCACGCTCGACGACCAGGCCGGCGAGGTGCCGGTCGAGGCGGTGCGCGATCTCATCGACACCGCCCGGTCCGCTCGGGCCGAGGACCTCACGGTGGAGCTCGGCGGCGAGGCCGTCCGCGGCGCTGAGGAGGCGCCCGGAGGTGCCGCAGAGGGCGCCGGAATGCTCGCCGCCCTGGTCATCCTGGTCATCCTGTTCGGCTCGTTCCTGGCCGCGAGCCTTCCGCTCATCATCGCGCTCTTCGCCGTCGGCGCGACCATCGGCGTGGTGACGCTCGCCTCGCACGTCGTCACGGTCGCGGAGTTCACGACCCCGCTGATGGTGCTGGTCGGGCTCGGCGTCGGGATCGACTACGCGCTGCTGGTGTTCTCGCGCTACCGCAGTGAGCTCCTGGCCGGAGCCGATCGGGAGGACGCGACCGGCACCGCGTTGGACACAGCGGGACGCACGGTGTTCTTCGCCGGTTGCACGGTGATCATCGCGCTGCTGGGACTGGTGGCGCTCGGGCTGGGGTCGCTGCAGGGGGTGGCGGTCGCCGTCGCGGTGACGGTGCTCGTGACCATGCTCGCCACCCTGACGCTGCTGCCGTCTCTGCTGGCGATCATGGGGCGGCGCATCGAGCGGGCGGTGCAGCGACGCGCCCGGCGCTCCCGGCGAGTCGAGGGCGCCGGCTGGCGGCGGTGGTCTGCCCTCGTCCGGCGGCATCGGTGGGCGGCCACGATCCTCGCCGCCGTGTCCCTGCTGGCCCTCGCCGCGCCGGCTCTCGGGATGCGTCTGGGCTTCGCCGACGCCGGAAACGACCCCGAGACATCCACCAGCAGACGTGCCTACGACCTGCTCTCCGACGGATTCGGGCCGGGCTTCAACGGCCCGCTGGTCGTGGTGACCCACGGCGGGGACGGCGCCGCCGAGGCCCTGGCGGGGGCGCTCGCCGACACCCCGGGCATCGCCGCCACGACACCCCCGCTGCCCGTGGACGAGGGCCTGACGACAGTCCTGGCGTTTCCCGACTCCAAGCCGCAGGACGAGCAGACGCTCACCCTGGTCGAGCGGCTCCGGGACGACGTGCTGCCACCGCTGGCGACCGAGACCGGGGCGACGTTCCTGGTGGGTGGCCCGACTGCCGCCGCCGAGGACTTCGCCACGGCCGTCGCCGACCGGCTGCCGATCTTCGTCACAGTCGTCGTCGGGTTGTCCGCGGTGCTCCTCCTCGTCGTCTTCCGCTCCCTGCTCGTTCCGGTCAAGGCCGCCGTGCTCAACCTGCTCAGCGTCGCCGCCGCGCTGGGCGTCGTCACAGCCGTCTTCCAGCACGGCGTTCTCGGAGAGTTCCTCGGCATCCAGCCCGGGCCGGTCGAGGCCTTCGTGCCCGTGATGATCTTCGCCATCGCGTTCGGCCTGTCGATGGACTACGAGGTCTTCCTGGTCTCTCGCATGCACGAGGAGTGGGAGCGCACCGGCGACCCCGACACCGCCGTGAGCGAGGGCCTCGCGACGACCGGCCGTGTCGTGACGGCCGCTGCGGCCATCATGGTCGTGGTCTTCGCCGCGTTCCTGCTCAGCCCCAGCCGGATGCTCCAGCAGTTCGGACTCGGCCTCGCCGTCGCCGTGCTCGTCGACGCGCTGGTGATCCGCTGCCTGGCGCTGCCGGCCGTCATGCAGCTCCTCGGCAGGCGCGCCTGGTGGCTGCCGCGGCCGCTCGCCCGCGTGATTCCCAGGGTCGCGCTGGAGCGGGCCAGGTGACCAGCAACGAAGGTGGGACCAGGCACAAGGTCGCCGAGGCGATTCGAGCGAGACTCGCCTGGTGCAGCGACGACCCACATCACCCGACATGAGCTGGGACCTCTCGGTGCACGCGGCGTGGATCCTGGCAGCCGCGTACACGATCTCGCTCGGGTACGAGATCTACCGGGCAACCGCGAAGGCCGGAACGTCGCGGTACGACTCGATCGGCAACCTCGTCCACACGCTGCCGCTCTACGTGGTCGCGGCGGGCGTGGTCGGCGTGCTCCTGCTCGACCTGAGCTGGGCGCCGATCGTGGCACTCGTCTTCGCGGTCGCCATGATCGTGGTCTCCGTCGTCTACTACAACCCCGTCATGCTGCCGGCGCGCCGGCCAGGCCTCCTCGACTGGGTCGAGGACCTGAGCTACACCGGCCTGTTGTTCGTCGCCGCGGCACTGCTGCTCTACGACGTCCTGGGGGCGAGCGCGACGACGTCACCGGCGTGACACGCCAGGTGCTGCTCCCGGCCGCGTGAGGAATGGTCGACCTCACCGTGGAGGACGGCCGCGAGGACCGGGCCATCCGCAACCGTCAGGACGAGGCTCGCCGGAAATTTCCCCCTTCGGGGGCATTCCGCACACAGCATTTGCTCGATACGTTGCCGTATCCAGGCGAGTGGTGCCGCATCCGGCCAGTCTCGCGGTGTTCTCACGAAGGTCGTTGGACGAAAGGGCGGGGCATGGCGCAGACGTTCTCGCGGAAGGCGTTCCTCGTTCGGGCGGCCGGCTTGGGTGTGGTGGTGGCGGGTGGGCCGGGGCTGCTCGGTGCCCAGCCGGCGGCGGGGTCGGTGTCGCCGGTGGCGTCGCTGCCGAGCGGTGTGTCCCCGCTGGGTGCTGGTGCGACTCGTACTCTGGAGTTGTGGTGTGACCTGCTGGTTCCCGGTGCCGCGGATCACGGGGTGGCCGACTTCGTCGCGACGCAGCTGGTGAAGGACCCGGTTGATGCGCTGTTGGGCATCCGCTATTTCGATTGGCCTCCACCGTGGGGGAGTTTCTACCGCGACGGGCTGGGCGCGGTCGATGCCGCGGCTGAGGCGTCGTTCGGGGTGCCGTTCGCCGAGCTCGCGACCGGCCAGCGGGCTGAGCTGCTGGAGGGCTTGTTGGCTGGCAGTGTGGTGTGGGGTGGTCCGCCGTTCTTCTTGTTCTACCTGGTGACGCGTGGTGACGCGGTGGACGTGGTGTACGGCGTGGCCTCGGGGTACGAGCGCATCGGGCTGCCCTATGTGCCGCAGGTCGAGCCGCGGAGGCCGTGGTGACTGCGGCGAGCGCCGGGCGGGCTCCGTCGCGGCACCGTGATGTCGACGCGGTGGTCGTGGGTGCCGGCTACGCCGGATCGCTGGTGGCTCGTGAGCTGGCGCGGGCCGGCAAGCGAGTGGTGGTGCTGGAGTCCGGCCCGGAGTGGCGATCGAGCGATCTGATCAGCTCGCAGATCTGGTCGCGACGGTTGCGCGGCGACATTGGCCCGTACCGCAGCGGCGGTCCGGATCCGGTCGGCGTCGGGTTCAACCTGGGCCGGGGTCTAGGTGGTGCCGGGATCCACCACTACGCGGGCTGGTTCCGCATGCACGCCGACGACTTCGACGTGCGTTCGCGGTACGGCCATCAGCTGGACTGGCCGATGTCCTACGACGACCTGCGGCCCTACTACGACCGCATCCAGTCCGATGTCGGCATGTCCGGCGACGCGCGGGCCGAGGTGTGGCGCCCGCCCGGTGCCCCGTATCCGATGCCGCCGCTACCCCTGCAGGAGCACGGACGCATCCTGCGCCGCGGGTTCGACGCACTCGGCCTGCGCACCGCCCCGGCACCACAGGCGATCTTGTCGCGGCCCTACCGTGGCCGCCCGGCGTGCGATCTGGGCGGCTGGTGCGACGCCGGCTGCTCCATCGGCGCCCTGGGCAACCCGCTGGTGACCTTCATCCCGGACGCGAAACGCGCAGGTGCGGAGTTCCGCACCGGGGCACACGTGCTGCGCGTGCTGAGCACACGCGGCCGCGCGAGTGGGGTGGAGTACGTCGACGAGAGCGGCGAGCGGCACGTCCAGCCCGCCAAGGTCATCGTGCTGGCGGCGTTCGCCCTGGAAACCCCGCGGCTGCTGCTGAACTCCGCCGACGGCGGGCTGGCGAACTCCAGCGGACTGGTCGGCAGCTACGTCCACGTCCACGTGCTGTTCAGCCTCTACGGCCTGTTCACCGAGCACACCGACGTCGGACGCGGCCCCACCGGCGCGCAGCTGCTGTGCCAGGACGGCCACGACTCCGACCCCGCTAAGGGTTACTTCGGCGGCTACCAATGGCTCATCGGCACCTCGAAGAAGCCCAACGACCTTGCCGGGATCGCGATGTCCCGAGCCGACCTGCACGGCGAGCAGCTGGACACCTTCATGCGCCGCGCAGCCGGCCACCTGGCCTCGATGGACCTCATCGGCACCGGCACGGTCAGCGCGGACAACCGCCTCACCCTGCTCGACGAAACCGACGAGCACGGCATGCCGATCGCCATGATCACCCACGCCCACGACGACGACGCCCGCGCCCTGCACCAAGCAGCCCTCACCCAAGGACTCGAGGTCATGGACGCCGCCGGGGCCACCGAGGCCTGGGCCGGCCCACGCGCGACCGCCCACATCATGGGCGGCACCATCATGGGCAACGACCCCCGCACCTCGGTCGTGACCTCCTACGGCCAAACCCACGACATCGAGAACCTCTTCATCGCCACCCCCGGCGTCTTCCCCACCGGATCCAGCGTCAACCCCACCTACACCCAGGTCGCCTGGACCCTCCGCAGCGCCGAACACCTCACCAGGAACTGGCGGCACCTGACGTAGCGGTCAGGGCTTGTCGACCAGCACGACGTCGTAGTCGGTGCCGGGGGGCGCACCCGGGCCGAACGGCGGTGGCAGGCCCAGGTCGAAGCGTCCGTTCACGATCGCGAGCTGGTTGCCGTGCTCGGCGACGGTGGTCGGGACCCGGAACAGCCCGTCGACGTCGGCGTCCGTCAGCACCGAGACGATCTCGCCGCTGGACAGATCCGGGCTCAACCGGATCTCGACGAGCCGCTCGGCGAAGTTCTCGACGACCCAGAGGCTGCGGCCGGCGAGCAGGATGCCGTCGGGCGTGCCGGGAGTCACCGTCCCGCCGGTCACGTCGATCGTCCGGCTGGCCCCGGTCTGTGGATCGACCGTGATCATCGCACCCAGCAGCGAGTGCCCGACGATGAGCACGGCACCGTCCGGGGGTGCGTCGATGCCGTTCAGCCCGGGGAAGCCGATGTTCGTGGCGGCCGGTCCGCTCAGCGTGAGGGTCTGTGGTGTGCCGATCGTCCCGTCGGGAGCGATCGGGACCTTGTACAGCACCGGGTTCACCGAGTCGGTGAAGTACGCGCCGTCGTTCGTCACCACCACGTCGTTGATGACGGACGGATCCGTGGTGAACTGAAGGTCGGCGACCGGCGCCCCGGTGCGGGTGTCGTAGACCTGGCCCCGGCCGGTGGCTCCGCCGGCCACCCACAACCGGTGGCGCGGCTCGTCGACCTTGAGCCCAGCGGCCTGCCGGCCCGGGGGAGCGTCGACGAACACCGACCCGGCACCGCTGCGGAGATCACCTCGATAGATGTCGCCGTCGATCAGCGATCCGACGTAGAACGTGGACCCGGTGCCTACGGCGATGCCCTCCGGCGCGAAGTCGTCAGGCAGCGGCACCGACGGCGGGAACACCGCCCCGGCCGCGACCGTGAGTGCGAGCGCGGGAACGGCAAGTGCGAACTTCGTGAATGGCCACATGATGCCCCCCTGCAGAGTCCGCGACGTCGGCCTCGTCGACTGCTGGACCCTCGTGACGAGCGTAGGCCCGAACCCCGGGATCCGTCCATGAGACACAGAAGGCCAGGGACATGGTTGACGCAACCAGATGATTGCTATAAGTTGATGGCAACTATTTGGTTGCTATAAGGAGACGGACATGGCATTTCCCGACCGGATCGAGCGCACGCTCCAGCTGGCCCACCCACCGGAGCGGGTCTGGGCGGCGCTGACCACCTCCCAGGGCCTGGGCACCTGGTTCGGGCACCGCGCCGAGGTCGACCTGCGCGTCGGTGGCCAGGCAACCCTCACCTGGGACAGCGGCGACACCGCCACCCTCACCATCGAGCGCCTCGAGCCGCCGCGCGTGTTCGGCTACACCTGGCCGGTCAACGGTCTTCCGGACGGTGATCCCCGACGCACCTATGTGGAGTTCAGGCTGGAACCCTCCAGTACCGGCACCACGCTGACCATGGTCGAGAGCGGCTTCGCCCAACTGCCGGATACCGGCGAGCACAAGGTGGCCTACGCGAGCAACACCGAGGGCTGGACGAACGAGTTGGGTGAGCTGGTCGCCTACCTCGACGGACAAGCCTGACCGCACGTGCTGGCGCAGGAAGCCGGGAGGGATCGAGATGACCACGATGGGAAACCTGCCGGAGGTGGTGTCGCGCGAGGAGTGGCTCGCCGCCCGGAAAGAACTGCTGGTGAAGGAGAAGGAGCTCACCCGGGCACGTGACCGGATCAACGCCGACCGCCGCCGGTTGCCGATGGTCCGCATCGACAAGCCGTACACGTTCGAGGGCCCGGACGGCACGGTGAGCCTGCTCGACCTGTTCGAGGGCCGGCCACAGCTGGTGATGCACCACTTCATGTTCAGTCCGGAGTGGGATCAGTGCTGCTCGAGCTGCTCGTCCGCCGCCGACGGGATCGGCAGGCTGCGACAGTTGCATGTGCGCAACACCACGCTCGTGGCCGTGTCGCGGGCTCCGTACCCGAAGCTCGCCGCGTTCCGCGATCGGATGGGCTGGACGTTCCCCTGGTACTCCTCGTACGGCACCGACTTCAACTACGACTTCCACGCCACCCTCGACGACCGGGTCGTGCCGGTGCTGCTCCATTTCCGTACCGAAGCCGAACTCGCCGAGGCCGGGACACCCTGGACGGGAGGGCCGTGGACGGAGAGCATGCGCGGTGAGGAACTGCCGGGCATCAGCGCGTTCCTGCGGGTCGGTGACGAGGTCTTCCAGACCTACTCCACGTATGGACGCGGCATCGAAGAGTTCCACAACGGTTACCACTACCTCGACCTCACCGCCCTCGGCCGCCAAGAGGCGTGGGAGGAACCTAAGGGCCGCGCGGTCCCGCTCGGGCTGCAGGTCGGCGGCCCCGCGATGCGCCCACCCGACGAATACGACGTCTGACAGGCGCACGCCGCCACCGGGGCCCAAAGCGCCCATGGTGGCGGCGTGCGTTCGTCCACATCACGGGCCTACGGCCCGCGCCATCATTCAGTAGTTGGTGATGTCGAGTCCGAGCCGGTTGATCTGGGTGTGGCCGTAGGCGACCGATGTGCGGAAGTAGAGGTAGCCGCGGCCGCCGTCGGTGAAGACGTCGAAGTTGGCGCCCGGGCCGGTGCCGCCGTCCCAGTCGAAGACCGACGGGTAGCCGCTGATCTGGTCCGCGCTCAGCAACTGCGCCGGGTTCCACGTCAGCAGGTCGCGTGACGTCACGTACTTGACGCCCTGGGAGTCGGTGACGAACGCGATGTAGTGGCGCGACTCCGGGTGCCAGGCGACGGTGCGGACGGCGGACCCGAACGCCGCCGGGTTGACGACGGCGCACGGCTCGTTGTCGACGAGGTACGGGTTGCGCATCCGCTGGGTGAACTCGGGGTTCGCCGAGTCGCCGGTCCATGCCCGCCAGCTGTTCACGCGGGTCGGGTCGGTGGACCGGAACAGGCAGACGCCCTTGGGCTGGCCGCCGCCACCGGTGCTGGTGTAGGCGAACAGGTAGTACGACCCGTCGGGGCGGCCGTGCTCGTCGCGACCGGCGATCATGTTCGACGGGCTGCCGTAGCCGATCCAGCCGGCTTTCGGGGTCTGGTCGTGGCCGGGGTAGGCGATGTTGGGGAAGATCGCGACGTGCTCCGGGCCAGGCCGCGCGATGCGGAAGCTCAGGCTCGCCGACGGCGGCTCGACCTTGGCCTTCCACACCGAGACCGCGGAGTACCAGCAGTAGGGCAGGCCGTCGACGGTGCCGGATCGGTGGCAGCCTGGCTCGGCGGTGCGGGTGCCGAAGTAGTCCTGGTGCCCGTACGCGTACAC
>DATCVR010000369.1:0-4157 GCA_036566745.1 Jiangellaceae bacterium
CGGCAAGCTCGCGAGCTTGACGGTGCGGGTGACGGCCTTGCGTGGCAGATCGCTCACGAGGCCATTGTGCCGTGTGAACGGGATCAAACCCAGGCGCACCCGCAACCGGGGTGCGGTCGCCAGCTCCGGCGGCGCGGCAGCCCGTACGGCAGGTCGATCTCGATGGTGGCGTCGAGGGTGGCCACATCGAAGCCGTCGAGGTGGGCGAGGACCTGTCCGGCGGCCAGGCCAGCCACGGTTGTGGCGAGGCTGGCGTCGCATGCCGGCAGCCGCGGTGGCCGGGTCGCCGACTGGTGGAGGACGAGCGGCCAAGCGCGGTCGCGGTCGGTGCGGTGCATGTCGTGGCAGCGCGGGCACGACGTCCGCCCCGGGACGACAAAGGGCCCGACGATGCCGGTGGTCTCCACGATCTGGACGACAAGGTGGGGTACTCCGGCCCGGAGGAGCTGGGCCAGGTCGCGGTCGGTGCGGCCGGGGTCGGGACGGGCATCGGGGTGGTCGGATGCGGCGGGCGGGGCGGGAGCGACCACGGCGACGTGCGCGGCGGGGGGCGAGGTGTGGTCCGTCGGCCCGGGAAGCTCGGCCGCGAGGAGCTCGCCCGTGGCCCGCTCGCGCGGGAGCCCCACGGCGTCGCGACCCAGGCCGCCCGGAGAGACGTCGGCGGGCCGGGTGAGCCCGGGATCGTCGACGTTGACCTCGCCGACACCGCCGGAGGCGAGCAGCCGCGCGACCGTCGCGCCGACCCGGCCCGCGCCAATCACGTCGACGCGGGCGTGGTGGCGGGCGGTCAGGCCGGCCTGCCCGCCGTCAGGAGTGCGGGCGACGAGCGCGAGGGAGGCGACGTCCGGTGCTCGTACCGCGTCCCCGCCCGGCTCAGCGGTGGTCGCGTCGCGGTCGAGGACGGCTCCGGCCGAGGTCAGCACGTCGACCAGCCGGTCGGCCACCTCGCCGCGCCCGCCCGACGCGATGGCCAGAGCCCGCAGCGACCTAAGGTCGTGCTCGCCGTCCATGGCCGCGAGCACGATGGACTCGACCCGCCCCATCCCGCCGAGCACGACGGCGTGACCAGGTGTGATGCCGAACTGAACGGTGCCGGGCTCGCGCCAGACACGGCACAGCGCGGGGTTGAGACGTGGACGCAACGGGGCCTCGTCGGGAGTGAGTGGGCGGACGACTCCCGCATCCTGCCCGGTGAGGCGCGAACCGTGCCGTCACCTGTCCACAGGGGCTGCCGCACGGTCCGGAACAGACTCAGGGGCGGCAGTCCGCCGTGGACCGCCGCCCCTGTGCCCGACCTGCCAGGGTCTCAGGCTTTGCCGAGGATCCGGTTGAGGTTGGTGCCACACACCGGGCACTTGGCCTTGGCCATCCGGGTGCCCTTGTCGTTGACGACGACGTCGCCAGTCGCATCGCGCTTCTCCTTGCACTTCACGCAGTAGAACTCGCCCGAGTAGGTCTCGGCCATCACGGCCTCCTCTTGTCATCCGAAGTGGCTGGCACGGGATCGGCGACCATCGATCGGTCCCGCTCGCCTCGCCGACACACTACGTCAGGCGAGAGCTGCTTGCGCGGCGTACAGGCAACGCCGTTCCTGCTGGCAGATCGGACGTTCGTGGTGCGGCGGGGCCCCAGTTCCGCCGAGCCGCGTGTGCACCTTCCCCGTGTGCCACGCGCCACCGTCGTTTTCCGAGGCCCCGCCGGGAGCGGATCCGCCTGAGCCGTGAGAACCCACCTGGACGACCACGACCAGCGGACATGCAAGCGAACGTAGGACCGTCACCTGGTGCCTGCAACGTGAACCGGAGAAGTCCATCCCAAGCCTGTGGATAAACCTGTGGAGGACTTGTGCGCCACGCGGGGATGAGCTGTGGACCAGCGGTGGGCAGCCTGTTGACAGGGTCGGGCGTCAGCCCGGGCAAGCGCTTCTGGCCTGCGGTGATGTCGTCCACCGAGTGTGGACAGAAGAAAGGGGGAGCGCGAGTGGGTCGATCTGGCGCGACGCGCGATGTGCTACCACAGGCGACGCGCCAACGCCGGTTATCCACAACATTTGACGATGCGTGTCCGGCGTGGCGACTACGGTGCTGGCATGGAGGAGCCCGACGTCGAGATCCGGCGATCGAAACGCCGCCGGCGCACGGTTACGGCCTATCGCGAGGCCGGGCGGGTCGTCGTCTGCGTACCGGCGCGGATGAGCGCCGCCGAGGAGCGCCGCTGGGTGGCCACCATGCTCGAACGGCTCGCCGCTCAGGAACAGCGCCGCAAGCCCAGCGACGAGCAGCTGCTCGTCCGCGCCCGAGAGCTCTCCCGGCGGCACCTCGACGGCCGGGCCGAGCCCACGAGCGTGCGCTGGAGCTCCAGCCAGAACACCCGGTGGGGTTCGTGCACCAGCAGCGACGGTTCGATCCGCATCTCCGACCGCCTGCGCGGTGTGCCGGCCTGGGTGGTCGACTACGTGCTCGTCCACGAGCTCGCCCACCTGCTGGTCAACGGCCACGGCCCGGAGTTCTGGGAGCTGGTCGGCCGGTACCCGCGCAGCGAACGGGCCCGCGGCTTCCTCGACGGCATCAGCCACGCGACCTCAGCCGACCCCGGCGGCCCGTGATCGTTTGGAAGGACGTGGCCACCAGGGCGACCACATCCTTCCAACGATCACCGTGCGGTGAGCCGCCTCGCGTGCCGCACCAACCCCGGGACGTCGTCACCGATCAGGTCGGGCAGCGAGTCGAAGCCGAACCACGCCACGTCGTGCGACTCGTCACTGACCGTCGGCACCGCCTCCGGTGGCGCGATCGCGAGGTAGTGGACGTCGAGATGGTGCTCGACGACCCCGGGCGCGCACGGCGCGGCATGCCGGTCGAGGCACGTGGGGCGGGTGGGGTCGGCCAGTCGCAGCCCGGCGATGCCGGTCTCCTCGACCGCCTCGCGCAACGCCGTGTCGGCCAGCGACGCGTCGCCGGGCTCGCAGTGGCCGCCGGATGGCAGCCAGAGGTTCACCTTGCCGTGCAGGACCAGCAGGACCCGCCGCCTGGCGGGGTCGACCACCAGCGAGCTCGCCGTGACGTGAGCCGGAGCGCAGGATCGCCAGACCGCGTCGTCGTGGCGGTCGAGGTGATCGACGAAGTCGCGCCGCAGCGCCTCTTGCGCGGGGTCGGGTGCCGACCAGGACGTGAGGGTGCGGCGCGCCTCGGCGTGGAGGCTCACTCGGGGGGAGCGGACGGGCCGGGCTTCCCACCGGGCTTACCGCCCGAGTCGCCGCCGTCACCACTGCCGTCGTCACCGTCGTCGCCAGCTTCGCCGGTGGCCGCGGCATCGGGGCCCTGGTCGGCGGCCGGCGGCGTCTCGTCCAGCAACGACACGTCGAACTCGTCCCACGCCAGGAAGGCGGCCGGGTCGGCGAGTGCGTCGGACTCGGGCAGGAGGTCGGGGTGGGCCCAGATGGCGTCGCGCCCGTCGAGGCCGCGCGCCTCACGCACGGCCGCCCAGAAGTCGGCCGCCTCGCGCAGCCGCCGGGGACGCAGCTGGAGACCGACCAGGGTGGCGAAGGTCTGCTCGGCCGGACCGCCGGTGGCCCGACGGCGCCGCACGGTCTCGCGCAACGCGCCGGCCGACGGCAACCGGCCCTCGGTGGCCTGGGTGACGACGTCGTCGACCCAGCCCTCGACCAGCGCCAGCGCCAGTTCGAGGCGGTCCAGCGCGGCCTTCTGCTCGGGTGTGTCGGCCATGTCGAACAGCCCGCCCTCGAGCGCGGCCTGCAACGCCTCGGGGTTGGACGGGTCGATATCGCGCAGCTTCGACTCGATGGCGCCGGTGTCGACCTCGACGTGCCGGGCGTACTCCTCGACCAGCGAGATGATGTGGGAGCGCAGCCACGGCGCGTGGGCGTAGAGGCGCACGTAGGCCGCCTCGCGCAACGCGACGTAGAGGGTGACGTCGCGGGCGTCGACCCCGAGGCCCTCGCCGAAGGCCCGCAGGTTCGCCGGCAGCAGCGCGGGGTGCCCCTCGGCCAGCGGGACGCCGATGTCGGTGGCGCCGAGGACCTCGCCGGCGAGCGTGCCGATGCTCTGGCCGACCTGGGCGCCCCACATCGAGACGCCGACCTGCTGGAGCATGTTGACCAGCGGACCGGCCGCCTCGGCCATCTCGGCGGGCAGCGC
>DATCVR010000370.1:0-18111 GCA_036566745.1 Jiangellaceae bacterium
TCGGCTCGTCGCCCCCGACCCACGCGTAGACCCGGACCCGCTCGCGGACGGCGCCGCCGAGCAGAGCATGGACCGGGACGCCGTACGTGCGCCCGGCGATGTCCCACAGTGCCTGGTCGAGGCCCGCCACCGCGCTGGAGAGCACCGGGCCGCCGCGATAGAATCCGCCCTTGGTCAGGGTCTGCCAGTGGTGCTCGATCCGCAGGGGGTCCTGCCCGACCAGGTACTCCGCCAGCACCTCGACGGCCGCGCGCACCACCTCGGCGCGCCCTTCGACCACGGGCTCGCCCCAGCCCACGACACCGTCGTCGGTCTCCACCCGGCAGAACAGCCAGCGCGGCGGCACCATGAACGTCTCGATCCGGGTGATCTTCACGGAGCCTCCGCGGGGGTGACGGGCGCCTCGGATTCCCCGGCGAGGCCGGGGAATCCGGCCGCGGGATGGAGGCGGGACAGGTCGGCGGCCGACGTCGCCAGCAGGGCGCCGACGGCTCGCCTGGCGGCGGCCGGGTCCTGACGGCGGATCGCCTCGAGCACGCTCCGGTGCGCGGGGACGGGATCGTGGCCGGGTTCGGCACTGTGGACGAGGCGATCGCGCTGGGCCAGCCCGGCCTCGATGACGACCTCCATGCGGGCGAGGAGCTCGTTGTGGGAGGCCGCGAGCAGCGTGCGGTGGAACGCGAGATCGGCTGAGACCGCGTCGCCGGCACTGCCGGGGCCCACGGCGGTCGCCATCCGGGCCAGCGCGGCGTCGAGCTCGGCGAGGTCGGCCTCGCTCCGCCGGGCAGCGGCCAGCTCGGCGGCGGCCGGCTCGACGATGGCCCGCACCTCGTGGAGGTCGCGCAACAGCCCGCGGTCGACCGTGCCGGAGAGCTGCCAGCGGGCGACGTCGTCGTCGAGGAGGTTCCAGTGGGCTCGCGGCAGGACGTAGGTGCCGCGCTTCTGCCGGGCGTCCACGAGGCCCTTGGCCGCCAGAACCCGCAACGCCTCGCGGATGGCCGTGACGCTCAGGTCGAGCTCGTCGCGCAGGGCCGCGACGTCGATGGTCTCGCCCTCACCGAGCCCGCCGCCGACGATCCGCTGCCCGAGCGTCTCGACCGTCTGGCCGTGGAGGCCTCGTCCGGTGTAGGCGGCCATCACGCGCGCGCCCGCGTGGCCGAACTCATGCGGCCACCCGAACGGTGGAACGTCGAGGCCACGGCTCGGTGGGTTCGGGCACGGCGCCTCCGTTACGCTGCGGCAGATCGTCGAGCATAGTCCATTAATTATGATTTGATATCGCCTTGCGGCCACCGCCAGCGGTGATCGATCCGGTCCGCCGAGGGAGCGAACGATCATGAGCCCACGACCCTGGAACGCGGACCTCCCGGGCATCGCCTTCGGCGGCGACTACAACCCCGAGCAGTGGCCGCGCGAGGTCTGGGCCGAGGACATGCGCCTGATGAGGGACGCGGGCGTGTCGATGGCCACGGTCGGGATCTTCTCGTGGGCCGTCATCGAGCCCGAGCCCGGCGGCTACGACTTCACCGCCTTCGACCGGGTCATGGACACCCTCGACGAGGCCGGCATCAAGGCCTGCCTGGCGACCATGACGGCCTCACCGCCGCCCTGGCTGGCCCGGCTGCACCCCGAGACCCTGCCGGTCCGCGCCGACGGGGTGCGGCTGTGGCCCGGCGCCCGCCAGCACTACTGCCCGTCCAGCCCGGTCTATCGCAGCTTCGCGGGCCGCCTGGTCGAGCAGGTCGCCGCCCGGTACGGCCACCACCCGGCGCTCGCGCTCTGGCACATCGGCAACGAGTACGGCTGCCATGTCTCGCGGTGCTATTGCGACGTGTCGGCGGCGGACTTCCGCGGGTGGCTCGAGCGGCGCTACGTCGATGTCGACGGCCTGAACGACGCGTGGTCCACGACGTTCTGGTCGCAGCGCTACAGCTCGTTCGACGAGGTCAACCCACCGCGCACCGCACCGACGTTCCCGAATCCGGCCCAGGAGATCGACTTCACGGCGTTCAGCTCCGACGCGCTGCTCGCCTGCTTCTCGATGGAGAAGGAGATCGTCAACCGGATCACCCCCGATGTCGCCGTCACCACCAACTTCGTCCCCGGCTCGCGCTACGTCGACCCGGTCGCCTGGGCGGAGGAGGAGGACGTCGTCAGCTACGACTCCTACCCCGATCCGTACGACCCGAAGGCCCACGTGGAGGCCGGCTTCCACTACGACCTGATGCGTTCGCTACGTCGCGGCCGGCCGTGGATGCTCATGGAGCAGGCCCCGAACGCGGTCAACTGGCGTCGGCGCAACGCCCCCAAGCGGCCCGGCGTGATGCGACTGTGGAGCTGGCAGGCAGTGGCCCAGGGTGCCGACGCGGTGCTGTACTTCCAGTGGCGACAGTCGGCCGGCGGAGCCGAGAAGTTCCACTCGGCGATGGTTCCCCATGGCGGCGAGAACACCCGGACGTTCCGCGAAGTCCGCGAGCTGGGCGCCGAGCTGAAGGCCGCCGCGGAGGTCGTCGGCGGGCGGAGCGCGGCCGACGTCGCGATCGTCATGGACTGGCGCAGCTGGTGGGGGCTCCAGCGCAGCGCGCACCCGGCCGAGCTCGACCAGCTGGAGGCCGTCCTCACCCACTACGCGCCGTTCTTCGAGTCGTCGGTCACCTGCGACGTCGTCCCGCCGGGGCGCGACCTGTCGTCGTACCGCCTCGTGGTGGTCCCCAACCTCTACCTGGTCTCTGCCGAGAACGCCGCCCGGCTCACCCGGTACGTCCGGGGCGGCGGCCACCTGGTGATGTCGTTCTTCTCCGGGATCGTGGACGAGTGCGACCGGATCCACCTGGGCGGCTACCCAGCGCCGTTCCGGGAGCTCCTGGGCCTCCACGTCCAGGAGTTCTGGCCCCTGGACGAGGGCGCGTCCCTGGCGGTCGACCTGGCGGGGCAGCCGGTGCGGGGGACGCTGTGGTCGGAGCTGATCGAGGTCGAGGGCGCCGAGGTGGTCGGCCGGTTCCGGGCCCGTGAGCTCGAGGGTGCCCCGGCCGTCACCCGGCACCGCTTCGGCGACGGCGTGGCGTGGTACCTAGGGACCCGGCTGGACGAGGCGGCGATGCGGGCGCTGATCGGCCGCGTGTCGGGGGAGGCGGGAGTGGTTCCGGTGCTCCCCGGGCTGCCGGCCGGCGTGCAGGCCGCCATCCGGGAGAACGACCACGGCCGGTTCCTGTTCCTGCTCAACCACGGCGAACTTTCGCACGAGGTCACGCTGCCGGAGCCGGCGACGGACGTGCTGGCGCCGGATGACCCGATCACCGCGGTGACGCTGGGCGAGCGCGGCGTGGCGATCCTCCGCCTCGGGCCGGCCTGAGCCCTCAGCGCCGCACCGGTCGCCGGTGGCCGCCATCGGTGGCCGCCGGCACGAGCTCGCGGGCCCGCGCCGACACCCGCGCGGTCAGGGCCT
Source organism: Jiangellaceae bacterium (assembly GCA_036566745.1). GTDB lineage: Bacteria > Actinomycetota > Actinomycetes > Jiangellales > Jiangellaceae > DATCVR01. The sequence continues at coordinate 3,446 of DATCVR010000370.1, forward strand.
CCAGCGGGCCACGTCCGACGAAGGCGCGCCAGGGCATCGCGATCGCGAAGGCGATGACCACGTGGGTCGCGAAGGCGTACGCCGACTCGCGCGGGACGAGTGTCGAGAGCAGCACGACGTGGAGCGTGTACAGCGTCAGCGTCATGCTGCCCACCGCGGCCACCGGCCAGACCACGCCGTGGGCCATCTTGGCGAGCAGCAGCATCGCCCCCAGCACCGCCACGGCCGCGCCGATGGTGTGGAGCAGGTCGAACGGCGTCCCGGAATGGGGCGAGGCGATCGTCAGCCACCGCACGCTGGTGGTCGGCGTGGTGCCGTAGAAGCCGGTGGTCAGCACGCCGTCGACGAACGGCCGGCTCACGGGGTGGGTCCCGACGCCGGCTTCGACCAGGGCGTTCAGCCCGCCCGAGTCGAGCAGTCGCATCGACGTCACCCAGGTGAGGACAGCGAGCGCGGCGCCACCGATCAACAGGGTGGCGGCCGTGCTGGTCCGGGCCAGCACGAGGCGGCCGATGCCCAGGCCGGCCACGATGTAGGCCGTCCACGGCAGGACGGGGTAGTACCCGGTCAGCGCCAGCTCGCGGACCAGCGCCCCGGGGTCGGCGAGCGACTCCATCGTCGGGTTGTCGTACGACGCCAGCGGCATCGACTCGCGCCACACGTGGCTCAGCAAGGGCATCGCGACGGCCCACAGTCCTGCCAGCGGCAGCAGCACCCGCGGGCCCAGACCGAGGAACGGGATCGCCACGAGGAACAGCAGGCCGTAGTAGACGAGGATCACCGCCACGCCGGAGTCGAGATATCCGAGCAGGAGGCCGATGACGATCAGCACGAGTGCACGGGCGGCCGTCCCCACCCCGGAGCGCGCCAGGGCCCTCCCGCGAGGAGGCGTGGACCGGCCGTTGGCCAGCGCGAGGCCCACCCCGGCCAGCAGGGCGAACAGCGCGGACGACCGTCCGCCGGCGATGAGATGGGCCGCGGTGGTGCCGCCGTCGTCGCCCACGGACGGGAGGATGTGGACCGACATCATGCCGACCAGGGCGAGCCCGCGCGCCGCGTCGACGCCGAGTAGCCGAGCGGCGTCGCGGGAGGTGGGCATCGCGCTCAGCGCAGCCGTGTCAGAGGAACAGTGCCAGCAGGAACGGCGCGACGCCGAGGATGAGGACCACCACGAGCACCATCGCCACCAGGCGGGTGCGGTGGTCGCGCGGGCGGGGGGCGTCGTCGTCGCCATTCATGCCGCCCAGGGTAAGTCGCGGGGCGCTCGGTCGGGGAATCATCCGGGGCAGGGAATTGACCCGCCAGTTCGTCCGTTGGAACAGACAGCGCCAAGTTGAGTCCCCTCGACTCAAGTCAGTTTGACACAGAGGCGGGGGTGACAATACTTGAGCGGAACTGACTCAACGTATCCGTTGGGCATGGGCACCACGTTCACACGCACTCGTTCGAAAGGATCCAGCCATGGCACGAGCCGTCGGCATCGACCTGGGCACGACGAACTCCGTCGTGGCCGTCCTGGAGGGCGGCGAGCCCGCCGTCATCGCCAACGCCGAAGGGTCGCGCACGACCCCCTCGGTGGTCGCCTTCGCCAAGAACGGCGAGGTACTCGTCGGCGAGGTCGCCAAGCGTCAGGCGGTGACCAACGTCGATCGCACCATCCGTTCGGTCAAGCGCCACATGGGTTCGGACTGGACCACCGAGATCGACGGCAAGGCCTTCACCCCGCAGCAGATCTCGGCCTTCGTGCTCCAGAAGCTCAAGCGGGACGCCGAGGCCTACCTCGGCGAGACCATCACCGACGCGGTCATCACCACGCCCGCGTACTTCAACGATGCCCAGCGCCAGGCCACGAAGGAGGCCGGCGAGATCGCGGGCCTCAACGTCCTGCGCATCGTCAACGAGCCCACCGCGGCGGCGCTCGCCTACGGTCTCGACAAGGGCGAGCACGACCAGACCATCCTCGTGTTCGACCTCGGTGGCGGCACGTTCGACGTGTCCCTCCTCGAGATCGGCGAAGGCGTCGTCGAGGTCAAGGCCACCAGCGGTGACAACCACCTCGGTGGCGACGACTGGGACCAGAAGGTCGTCGACTGGCTGGTCGACCGGGTCAAGAGCACCCACGGTCTCGACCTGTCCAAGGACAAGATCGCGATGCAGCGCGTCCGCGAAGCGGCCGAGCGGGCCAAGATCGAGCTGTCGTCGAGCACCCAGACCTCCATCTCGCTGCCCTACATCGCCCAGGACGCCGAGAAGAACCCCGTCCACGTCGACGAGACCCTCTCGCGGGCCCAGTTCCAGCAGATGACCGCCGACCTCCTCGCGCGCACCAAGTCGCCGTTCGAGCACGTCGTGCGCGACGCCGGCATCTCGGTCGACCAGATCGACCACGTCGTCCTCGTCGGCGGCTCCACCCGGATGCCGGCCGTGGTCGACCTCGTCAAGGAGCTCACCGGCGGCAAGGAGCCCAACAAGGGCGTCAACCCGGACGAGGTCGTCGCCGTCGGCGCCAGCCTCCAGGCCGGCGTGCTGCGCGGCGAGGTCAAGGACGTCCTGCTGCTCGACGTCACCCCGCTCTCCCTCGGCATCGAGACCAAGGGCGGCGTGATGACGAAGCTCATCGAGCGCAACACCACGATCCCCACCAAGCGCTCGGAGATCTTCACCACGGCCGACGACAACCAGCCGACCGTGGGCATCCAGGTGTACCAGGGCGAGCGCGAGATCGCGGCGTACAACAAGAAGCTCGGCACCTTCGACCTCACCGGCCTGCCGCCGGCGCCGCGGGGCCTGCCGCAGATCGAGGTCACCTTCGACATCGACGCCAATGGCATCGTCCACGTGTCGGCGAAGGACCTCGGCACCGGCCGCGAGCAGTCGATGACCATCACCGGTGGCTCGTCGCTGCCCAAGGACGACATCGAGCGCATGGTCAAGGAGGCCGAGCAGTACGCCGAGGAGGACCGCAAGCGTCGCGAGGCGGCCGAGACCCGCAACCAGGCGGAGTCGCTGGTCTACCAGACCGAGAAGTTCCTCGCCGACAACACCGAGAAGGTCGCCACGCTCTCGCAGGAAGTGCGCGACGACGTCGACTCCACGCTCGCCGAGGCCAAGAAGGCGCTCGAGGGCAACGACGAGTCGGCCATCAAGTCCAGCTCGGACCGCTTGCAGACGGCCTTCCAAGCACTGGGTGCGGCCATCTACGCTACGGCTCAGCAGCCCACCGACGCCGGCGCTCCCGGAGCCGACGGCGCAGCTGCTGGTGCCACGGCCGACGCTCCCGGCAGCGACACCGTCACCGAGGAAGAGGACGTCGTCGAGGCCGAGATCGTGGACGAGGAGAAGGACGACAAGAAGTGACCGGAGCGGTCGAACCAGGAAGCGAGCGCGACTGATGACCGACCAGCAGCAGGACCCGGCCGAGGGCGGCAGCCCCACCATCCGGGACCGGCGGCGGATCGATCCGGTGACCGGCGAGCGGCGCGTCTCCGAGGACACCTCGGGGGCGCCCGCCGCCGCGTCCGCTGACGCCGCCTCCGGTCCGCCCGGGTCCGAGGTGGCCGACGCCTTGGCCGCGGCTCAGGCCGAGGCGGCCGAGCGGCTCGACGACCTTCGCCGGCTCCAGGCCGAGTACGTCAACTACCGCCGCAGGGTCGAGCGCGACCGTGAGGCCGTGCGCGAGAACGCCAAGGTCGAGGTGCTCGGCGAGTTCCTGGCCGTCCTCGACGACATCGGCCGCGCGCGCGAGCACGGCGACCTCACCGGAGCGTTCCGGGCGGTCGGCGAGGCGCTCGAGGCGGCCACCGCCAAGGCCGGGCTGGTCCGGTACGGCGAGCCGGGCGACGAGTTCGACCCGACCATCCACGAGGCCTTGATGCACGGGTATGCCGATGATGTCGAGGTGGCTACGTGCACGCAGGTCCTCCAGCCGGGGTACCGCGTGGGCGAGCGCATCGTGCGGCCGGCCCGGGTGTCGGTGGCCGAGCCCACCGAGGCGCTGCCCACACCGGCCGACTCCGGCGACGACAACTGAGTCACCCACGCACCACTGACAGGAGGGAGGGGCGCAGCACGTGAGCACCAAGGACTGGATCGAGAAGGACTACTACAAGATCCTGGGTGTCACCAAGGACGCCGACGCCGCGGCGGTGAAGAAGGCGTACCGCAACCTGGCTCGCGAGCTGCACCCCGACCGCAACTCCGACGACAAGCAGGCCGAGGCGCGCTTCAAGGACGTCTCGGAGGCGTACTCCGTCCTGTCCGACCCGGAGAAGCGCAAGAAGTACGACGAAGCCCGCACCCTCTTCGGCGGGGGCGTCCGCACTCCCGGCGGCTCCGGCAACGGCGGGTCGTTCAACTTCGACCTCGGCGACCTGTTCTCCAGCTCCGGTTCGAGCGGGGGCTCCGGCGGGCTCGGCGACGTGTTCGGCGGAATCTTCGGCCAGCGCCCGCGTCCGCGCACGTCAGGAGTCCGGCGCGGGGCCGATGTCGAGACTGAGGTGAAGATCGGTTTCACCGAGGCGGTCGAGGGTAAGACGGTGCCGTTGAAGATGACCAGCTCGTCGGCGTGTACGGCCTGTGCCGGCACAGGCGCCCGAGCTGGCACCGTCCCGCGCGTGTGTCCGACGTGCTCCGGCACCGGTTACACGAGCACCGACTCCGGAGGATTCGGCATGGCCGAGCCGTGCAAGGACTGCAAGGGCCGCGGCCTGGTGGTCGACGACCCCTGCCCGGTCTGCCACGGCTCGGGGCGCGGCACCACCAGCAAGGTCATGCACGTCCGCATTCCGGCGGGCGTCACCGAGGGCCAGCGCATCCGGCTCAAGGGCAAGGGCGCGCCCGGCGAGCGTGGCGGACCGGCCGGCGACCTCTACGTCAAGGTCCACGTCGGCACCCACCCGATCTTCGGACGCAAGGGCGAGCACCTCACCGTCACGGTTCCGGTGACGTTCCCCGAGGCCACGCTCGGCGCCGACATCAAGGTGCCCACGCTGGGCGGCGTCCCGGTCACCCTCAAGCTGCCCCCGGGCACGCCCAACGGCCGCACCTTCCGGGTGCGCGGGCGCGGCGCCACCCGCAAGGACGGCACCCGCGGCGACCTCCTGGTCACCGTCGAGGTCGCCGTGCCCAAGGTCGTCGACGGGCAGGCCAAGGAAGCCCTCGAGGCATTCCAGTCGGCCACGTCCGGCGACGACATCCGCGCCGAACTCATGAACGAAGCAGCGAGAGGAGGCTGATCATGGACGCTGGTACGAGATTCGTCGTCGCGATGTCCGGATCGGCCCGGCTCGTACGCGATGACGAGCCGCTCTACGTCATCTCCGTCGCGGCCGAGATGGCCGGCATGCATCCCCAGACCCTGCGCCAGTACGACCGCCTCGGCCTCGTGTCGCCGCGGCGTACCGGTGGCGGCGGCCGCCGCTACTCGCTGCGCGATGTCGAGCTGCTGCGCGAGGTCCAGCGCCTCTCGCAGGAGGAAGGCGTCAACCTGATCGGCATCAAGCGGATCCTCGAGCTCGAGGCCGAGGTCCATGCCCTGCGCGCCCACCTGGCCGCGCTGGCCGACGTCGTCGATCCCGAGCCCGACTACCTCCCGGTACCGGCGTTCGGCGGGGCCGCGCTGGCCGTCTGGCACTCACCCTCGTCGCGCTGACCCTTCCGCGACCCGCTGCCCTTCGTGAAGATCGTCGTGAAGGACAGCGCAGGCTGAGCGCCCAGCCCTCTGGCCTGGGCGCTCAGGCGGTGAGGAGCCCCACGCCCAGGGTGCCGAGGCCGGCGGCCAGAACGAGCGCCCCGATCCACACGAGCCAGATCAGCTTGTTCGGCGAGGTGCGGCCGGCGCCCATCGAGGAGAAGAAGAACCCTGCGGGCATCACGATGGCCGCGACGGCGACCCCGCTGCGAGCCACCCATGCGGCGAAGCCCTCCAGCTCGGTCGCGTCGGTGAGCACGGCCGCGATCAGCCCGAGCGTGATGAACATGCCCGCGTGGCCGTGGCCGGCCCGGGCGAATGCCCGCTGGAAGTCGGTGGCGGGCATCGCGCCGCGTACGAGGCGGGTCAGGTACCAGCCGCCGGACTCGATGGTGATCGCGGCGAGCAGCAGGACTCCGGCCAGCTGCCGGGCCTCGGAGCTGAGTTCGAGCACGGTGTCCTCCTGTGGCGGCGTTTCAAAACACTGTTAGCAAACACTGTTAGGTTATTCTCGTCAAGTGGGTAGACGACGACTGCACGACGACGCGCTGCGCGAACGACTGCTGACGAGGGCTGCCGAGACGGTGTCGTCAGGCGGGGTCCGCGAGCTGAGCCTGCGGACGCTGGCCGCCGAGGCCGAGACCTCCACGGCAGCGGTGTACTCGCTCTTCGGCGGGAAGCCCGGGCTGCTCTCGGCCCTGTACGAGCAGGCGTTCCAGCGCTTGGGTGATCGGCTCGCCACGGTGGGCGTCGGTGCCGACCCGGTCGAGGACATCGTCCAGCTCGGTCTGGCCTACCGCGCCGGCGCGCTCGCCGACCCGCACGGTTACCGGGTGATGTTCGGCGACGAGGTGCGGCCGTCAGCGGTGAGCAGGCGGGCCGCGCGGGTCGGCGCCGGGACGTTCGACCCGCTGCTCGACGCGGTGCGGCGTGCCGTCGCCGCTGGCCGGTATCCCGCGAGCCCCGCCGCCGAGTCGATCGCGACCGCGCTGTGGGGCAACGTCCATGGCCTCGTGTCGCTCGAGCTGGGCGCGTTCGTGCCACCCCGGGCCGGCGATCCGGCGATGATCTTCGAGGCGGCCGTCCGGGCGACCACGCGTGGCTGGAGCAGCGCCCCCGAGCCTCTCCCTCCCCGGTGATCGTCGGGAGGATCCGGTCGCCCTGGCCGCCCGAGCCTTCCAACGATCACGGGGATGGTGCGGGCGGGATGAGCACGCCGGGGTTGAACAGGCCGTGCGGGTCCAGGGCGTCCTTGATGGCCCGCATCGTGGCGAGGTCGACGGCGGACCGCCCCAGCCCGATCCACGGCAGCTTCGAGCGGCCGATGCCGTGCTCGGCGCTGATGCTGCCGCCGTGGGCCGCGACCTCGCCGAACACCAGGTCGGTGACGGCGTCGACGTCGGCGGGGTCCACGTCGAGGAGGTTGGCGTGGACGTTGCCCTCGGCGATGTGGCCGAACGTCACGAGCCTGACCTCGGGAAACGCCTCGGCGACCCGGGTGCGCAGAACCCTCTCGAACTCCGCGTGGCGGGCGAGCGGCACGGCGACGTCCAGCTTGACCGGCGGCGTGGCCGATGCCGCGTTGATCGATTCGGTGTGACCCTCGCGATAGGCCCACAGGCGGCGTCCCGGCCCGGCCTCGACCGTGCCGTCGTCGATCACGTCGGCAAGGTCCTCCAGCACCTCGATCACGGCCTCGTCCGACCCGCCGGACAGTTCGACGAGGAGGTAGTGCGGCGAGGGCTCGGCGAACGGCGGGCGCAGGCCCGAGGTGCCGCAGACGAGATCGAGCCCCGGCTGGCCGAAGAACTCGGCGGCCTCGACGTCGAGGCCGGACCGGCGCACCCGGTCGAGCGCCACGAGGGCGGCGTCGAGCGACGGGACGGCGACGAGCAGGACCTGCACGTGAACGGCCGGCGTCACCAGGCGCATCAGCACGCCCGTGACGATCGCGAGCGTGCCTTCGCTGCCGGTGAGCAGCCCGGGTAGGTCGTAGCCGACGTTGTCCTTCTCCAGACCGGTCCAGCGCCGCAGCACCGAACCGTCGGCGAGGACGGCTTCGATGCCCAGCACCTGGGCCCGGGTGGCCCGGCGGCGCACCACCCGGACGCCGCCGGCGTTCGTCGCGACGATGCCGCCGAGGGTGGCGGAGTCGCGGGAGGCGAGGTCGATCGCGAAGGCCAGCTCATGCTCGGCCGCGGCGCGCTGTGCGTCGGCGACCGTGACCCCCGCGCCCGCGGCGATGGTGCCCCCGACCGGGTCGACCCCCTCGATCCGGTTGAGGCGCCGCACGCTGACCACGACCTCGCCGGAGTGTGGGATCGAGCCGTTGACCAGGCCGGTGTTGCCGCCCTGGGGGACCACCGCGACACCGGCCGACGCGCAGACCCGGACGACGGCCGCCACCTCGGCGGTGGACCCGGGGCGGACCACCGCGGTGGCGTGGCCTCTCCACCGCCCGGACCAGTCGGTGACGTACCCCTCGGTCAGCCCCGGATCGGTCAGGACGTGGTCGGCACCCACGACGGCGGCCAGCTGGTCGAGCACAGCGGTTGGTCCCGGCATGGCGCACAGCCTGCCACGGCGATCGTTCCTCCAGAGTGGGTGGCTGGAGGTGGCCGGATGAACTGGCTCGAGGTGTACGAGACGGCTCGCGACAACGGCGTGGCCGCGGCGGGGTACTACAACCACAACATCCGCGTGGACCTGTCCGCCGGTGCGGTGAACGTACGGATCCCGATCCCCGGCGCCGAGCTCATGGACGTCCGTCTCTGGCCCGAGGCAGAGCTCCTGTCGGCGCTCGCGGGCCGCCTGCGGGCGGTCCCGCAGGTGCGCCACGTGCACCGGGAGCCGGCGTTCCAGGTGCAGGACTTCGTCTCCGGCACCGTGGTGCACGACGACCACCCGCGCGGGGTGGTGGTGCCCGGGCAGGTGATCGACGACGTCGTCGCGCTGTTCGCGCAGGCCGCTCGGGTGCCGCTGGCGGCGCTGCCTCCGCTGGCCCACGGGTGGCCGACCGGATCGGACACCCCGGGGTTCGGTGCCGTGCTGTCCGACTTCACCACGAGCGTCTACGAGCGGTTCCGCGGGCCCTTCGCGTCGTTCTACGCCGAGATCGGGGTGCCGCCGGATCCGTGCGCACCGATACGCGACCTCTGGCCCGGGCTCGCCGAGCGCCCGCTGACGCTGGTCCACGCCGACATTCACCGCAAGAACATGATCCTCGGGCGGGACGGCGCGACGGTGTTCCTCGACTGGGAGCTCGCGCTGTGGGGCGATCCGGTGTACGACCTAGCCGTTCACCTCCACAAGATGGCCTATCGGGCCGACGAGCGACTCCGTCTGCTGGTGGGGTGGTGGAACGCCCTCGACGCGGTCCACACCCGCGGGTGGAGGCGTGACCTCGCCAGCTATCTGGCCCATGAGCGGGTGAAGTCGGCTGTGGTCGACTCGGTGCGCTACGCCCAGCACATCGCCTGTGACAATCTGGGAGCGGACGAAGAGAACGTGCTGGTGAACAAGGTGGCGTACAAGCTCAACGCCGCCTACCCGTACTGGGGCGCCGACCGCTGCGTCGACGTCGCGGAGGTGCGATCGGCCGCGGCGGGATGGGCGATGCGCCACGGGCGGCGGGCACGTTAAAGTTGAGCGGAACAGACTCAACTTTAGCGTTGTTGCTCCTGATGGACACGTGATCGAGAACCAGGAGAACCATGAACGACCAGCTGACCACCAAGGCCCAGGAAGCGCTGTCGGTCTCGGTCCGCAGCGCCGCATCGTCCGGCAATCCCGCGGTCGAGCCCGTCCACCTGTTGCGGGCGTTGCTGCTGCAGGCCGACGGACTGGCCGGTCCGCTGCTCGAAGCCGCCGGTGCCGACCTGAGCGCGCTGCGCCGCGACGTCGACGACGCCTTCGCAGCGCTGCCCAAGGCATCGGGCTCCACCGTCGCCGCCCCCAACCTCGCGCGGCCCACCTACGCCGCGCTCGCCTACGCCGGCGAGGTCGCCCGCGAGCTGGACGACCAGTTCATCTCGACCGAGCACCTGCTGGTGGGGCTGGCCCACGTCGAGTCGCCGGTGCGCGAGCTGCTGACTCGCCACGGCGTGACGGCCGAGAAGATCCGCGCCGCGTTCACCCAGGTCCGCGGCTCGGCGAGGGTGACAAGCGCCGACCCCGAGGGCACCTACGACGCGCTCAACAAGTACGGCGTCGACCTCACCGAACGGGCCCGCGAAGGCACGATCGACCCCGTCATCGGGCGTGACGCCGAGATCCGCCGGGTGGTCCAGGTACTCTCGCGCCGCACCAAGAACAACCCGGTGCTGATCGGCGAGCCCGGCGTCGGCAAGACCGCCGTGGTCGAGGGACTGGCCCAGCGAATGGTGGCCGGCGACGTTCCCGAGTCGTTGCGCGGCAAGCGCCTGGTCGCCCTCGACCTGGGCGCGATGCTGGCCGGCGCGAAGTTCCGTGGCGAGTTCGAGGAGCGGCTCAAGGCCGTCCTCGACGAGATCAAGTCCAGCGACGGCCAGGTCGTGACGTTCATCGACGAGCTGCACACGGTGGTCGGGGCGGGCGCCACGGGCGACTCTGCGATGGACGCCGGGAACATGCTCAAGCCGATGCTGGCCCGCGGCGAGCTGCGCATGGTCGGCGCCACCACCCTCGACGAGTACCGCCAGCGCATCGAGAAGGACCCGGCCCTCGAGCGTCGCTTCCAGCAGGTCTACGTGGGCGAGCCCAGCGTCGAGGACACCATCGCGATCCTGCGCGGACTCAAGGAGCGCTACGAGGCGCACCACAAGGTCCAGATCTCCGACGCCGCTCTGGTCGGCGCCGCCACGCTCTCGCACCGGTACATCACCGGCCGCCAGCTCCCCGACAAGGCGATCGACCTGGTCGACGAGGCGGCGTCCCGGCTGCGCATGGAGATCGACTCCTCCCCGGTCGAGATCGACACGCTGCGTCGTCAGGTGGACCGGCTCAAGATGGAGCAGCTCGCGCTGGAGAAGGAGCACGACGACGCCTCCCGCGAGCGGCTGAGCGCCCTCCAGGCCGAGCTGGCCGATCGCGAGGAGGAACTGCGTGGTCTCGAGGCCCGCTGGGAGCAGGAGAAGGCCGGCCTCAACCGCGTCGGCTCGCTCAAGGAGACCATCGACGAGCTGCGTGGCCAGGCCGAACGCTCCCAGCGCGAGGGCGATCTGGCCGGAGCCAGCGAGATCCTCTACGGCCGCATCCCCGAGCTGGAGAAGGAGCTCGCGGAAGCCTCCGAAGTCGCCGAGAGCCCCACGGCCGAGCTGATGGTCAAGGAGGAGGTCGGCCCGGACGACGTCGCCGACGTCGTGGCCGCCTGGACCGGCATCCCAGCCGGGCGGCTCCTCGAGGGCGAGACCGGCAAGTTGCTCCGCATGGAGGACGAGCTCGGCCGCCGGGTGATCGGGCAGCGAGCCGCCGTGTCGGCCGTGTCCGACGCCGTCCGCCGGGCCCGGGCCGGCATCTCCGACCCCGACCGTCCCACCGGCGCGTTCCTCTTCCTCGGGCCTACCGGCGTGGGCAAGACCGAGCTGGCCAAGGCGCTCGCCGACTTCCTGTTCGACGACGAGCGGGCCATGGTCCGCATCGACATGAGTGAGTACAGCGAAAAGCACAGCGTGGCTCGCCTGGTCGGTGCGCCGCCCGGCTACGTCGGGTACGAAGAGGGAGGTCAGCTCACCGAGGCGGTGCGCCGGCGTCCGTACTCCGTCATCCTGCTCGACGAGGTGGAGAAGGCCCATCCCGAGGTCTTCGACATCCTGCTGCAGGTCTTCGACGACGGCCGGCTCACCGACGGTCAGGGCCGCACGGTCGACTTCCGCAACGTCATTCTCGTCCTGACCTCCAACCTCGGCTCGGTGTTCCTCGCCGACCAGACCCTCGACGACGACGCCAAGCGCAACGCCGTCATGGAGGTCGTGCGGTCCTCGTTCAAGCCCGAGTTCCTCAACCGCCTCGACGACATCGTGATGTTCGAACCGCTCGGCACGGACGAGCTGGCCCGCATCGTCGACATCCAGGTCGAGCGACTCGCCGCACGGCTGGCCGATCGCCGGCTGTCCTTGCAGGTCACCGAGAGCGCGAAGGAATGGCTGGCGCTCACCGGCTACGACCCGGTCTACGGCGCCCGCCCGTTGCGGCGCCTGGTCCAGTCGGCCATCGGCGATCAACTTGCCCGCGAGATCCTGGCCGGCGACGTCCGCGACGGCGATGCGGTGCTGGTCGACCTCGACGAGGACGCCGACAAGCTCGTCGTCACCCGCGTCTGAACGCCGGTCAGAGGACGGGCGCGCCCACGGTGATCCGGTCACGACCGGCGGCCGCGGCACTGAACCGCTCGAGCGGATGCGCCGTCATGCCGTTGCCGGTGAGCGAGCAGACGTGGCCGTCGGCGAACGTGTACTCCACGTGTTCGCCGATCGCCGCGAAGCCGGTGCCTCCGATGACCCGGAGAGTGGTGGCGTCGACGACGTCGAGCGGTGCTGGCTGGCGCGCGGGGTCGTCGGCCGTGGGGTCGAGCATGTAGAGCCGCCCGCCCAGCTCGGCCACGTCGAAGGGCCGCCAGATGGTGGTGAAGCGCCCGGTGAACCGCGACAGGTCGACGCCGAGGCGGCGGGCTTCGCCGGGGTGTGGCGTCATCGCGAGGTTGACCATCCGGATCACGCCCGTGGCGAGCAGATCGGCTGGTCCGTCGATCGCGTTGGTCAGCACGGCCACGGCCAGTCGGTCCACGGGGTCGAACCAGGTGCGGGTGATGTGTCCCGGATAGCCGCCGCCGTGGCCGAGCACCCGGCGTCCGCCGATGTCCTTGATGGCGAAGCCGAGGCCGTACTGGCCGTCGCCGCCACCCACGTCCCACTCGGTGCGTTGCAACCGGCGCTTCGAGGCGTCGGAGAGCAGGCGGTCGTCGCCGTGGAAGTGCGCCGACGCGAATCGGACGACGTCCGCGGCGGTGCTGTAGAAGCCGATGGCCGGCGCGAACGCCCCGGTGTCGCCCTGGCCGAGAGGCAGCCGCCGCTCGGCGTACGACAACCCGGAGTACCCGGTGGCGAACTGCTCCGCGGGCCGGGTCGTAGTCGGGGCCGGTGTTCTCGAGCCGGAGGGGATCGACGATCGTCTCGTGCAGCTGGGCGGCGTACGTGCGCCCGGAGGCGGCGGCGATGATCATGCCGAGCAGCCCGTATCCCACGTTGGAGTACTTGAACCGGGTGTTCGCGGGCATGATGTCGGCGCGGTCGAGGCTGGTCGTGCGCACCACCACCTCGTCGGGAAACGGCCTGGTGAGCTGCCAGAAGTCGGCGTCGCGACCGTCGCGGATCACGCCGCCGCCGTGACCGAGCAGGTCGCGGACGGTGACGGTGCCGAGCGGCGCGTCGGCGAGGAACGGCAGCCACTGGCCGATCGGGTCGTCCAGCCGCAGGAGACCCCGTTCGACCAGCTGGATCACCGCCGTCGCCGTGAACATCTTGGAGTGCGAGGCGATCCTGAACAGGTGCCGCGTGGAGAGTTCCACGCCGGCCTCGACGTCGGCGTTTCCGTGTGCACTGGAGAGCACCAGCTCCTCGCCGAATACGAGCGCCGCCTGAATCCCCGGGACGCGGTTGAAGCGCTGCCGGAAGGCCAACCACGAGTCGGCGTACCGGGCGGCCTGGGCGACGTCGTTGTGACTGGGATGGATCATGCGCCGACATTAATGGAGCAGATCGGTCCCATTTGTCACCCGGACCGTGTGGGCGTGGTGGCGCCGGCGTCTCGTAGAGTCCGGGCATGCCGACGGCGCTGGTCACCGGACCGACCTCCGGAATCGGGCTGGCTTTCGTGCGCAAGCTCGCCGCGCGGGGCCACGACATCGTGCTGGTCTCGCGGGACGTGGAGCGCTTGGGCATGGTCGCCGGCGAGCTGCGCGGAGCGTACGGCGTCGACGTCGAGGTGCTGCCCGCCGATCTCGCGACCGACACCTCGGCCGTCCAGGCGCGCGGCTACGCGACCCCGACCGTCCGATCGACCTGCTGGTCAACAACGCAGGCTTCGGGCTGCGCAAGCCGTTCCTGCCAACGACATCGCCGACGAGGAGCGGATGCTCGACGTGCTGATCCGCGCGGTGCTGCGGCTGACCCACGCGGCGCTCCCGGGGATGATCGAACGCGGCCACGGAGCCGTCGTCAACATCAGCTCGATCGCCGGGTGGCTGCCCCGAGGGAGCTACAGCGCGGCCAAGACGTGGGTGACGGCCTTCAGCGAAGGGCTGTCGTCGCAGGTGAACGGCACCGGCGTCCGGGTGATGGCACTGGCCCCCGGCTTCACCCGCACCGAGTTCCACGATCGCGCCGAGATGAACATGACGAGCCTGCCGAGCTGGATGTGGCTCGACGCCGACGCGCTGGTCGACGCCGGCCTGCGCGACCTGAGCCGTGGGAAGACGGTGTCGGTGCCCGGCTCGGTGTACAAGGTGGCGGCGACGGCGCTGCCGCGGCTGCCGCGGCGGCTGGTCGTGGCCCTCGGCCGGCGCCATCCGGATCGACGACGCCGCTCGCACCGCTGAGGCCCGGCTCACTCCACCGAGGCGCGGCTCGCACCACAGAAGCGCTGATCGATGCGGTCAGCCGGGGAGCGAGGCGACCACCTGGGTGAGCGTCGAGGGCAGGTCGGTGCCGGTGGTGACCGGCCACCCCCGCGCCGCGGCCGAGCGGGCCCAGAAGCCGAGGTCGCCGCAGCCCGGAGACGCCGCACCCGTGGTCAGGTACGCACACGGCGCGTCGGGCCAGTCGATCGCGGCGGGCAGGGCAGCGGTCCAGAACTCGTGGTCTCGAGGCTGGGCGGCGTCCGGCGGCCAGGATCCGTGCGGCTCGTGCAGGGCGTCGTGCACCGCGTCGGCGGCGCCCGGATCGGCGGCCCGCAGCAGGTCGAGGTGGGTGGTGGGGCCGGGGCGCGGCAGGGTGGCGTCGAC
>DATCVR010000371.1:0-6795 GCA_036566745.1 Jiangellaceae bacterium
CGGTGAGCGACCCACGACCACATGCCGTCGCGGCCGCGATAGATCGTGCCAGCCGGTGCCTTGGGCACTTTGGTTGTTGCCTTCCAGGTGTCAAGTGGGGCCCGGACTGCGGCGTTGCGGTGGTGCCCGTGCTGCCTGTCCCGTCCGGCCCGCCGGGGCGTCGCTGCCCCGACCGGCGTTCATCGTAGCCCCGTGCGCAGGGCCGTTCCGTGGCGGATCTCACCCCGGCCGGGGTCGGGTGCCCGTGGAGCCGGTGAGATCGATCACGCAGGCATGCCTAGCCTTACGTGGCGCCGCGCGATGGCGGCCCGGTAGTGCTCCAGGAGCTGGTCGCGCACGGCGCTCCACGACCGGCCGTGGACCGACTCGCGAGCGGCGCGCGCCAGGGTCGTTCGGAGCTCGGGGTCGCTCACCAGGCCGGTGACGCTGCGCCGGAGCTCGCCCGGGTCGTCGGGCGGGATCAGGAAGCCGGTGCGGCCGTGCTCGACCAGGTCGAGTGGTCCTCCGGCGGCCGGCGCGACCACCGGCACGCCCGAGGCCAGCGCCTCCTGGACGGCCTGGCAGAACGTCTCGGCCGGGCCGGTGTGGACGAAGACGTCGAGGCCGGCGTAGGCGCGGGAGAGCTCCTCGCCGGTGAGCTGCCCGAGGAACGCGGCGTCCGGCAGGGCCGCTCGCAGCGACGGCGCGGACGGTCCGTCGCCCACGACGACGAGCCTGACCCCGGGGAGGTCGCGCAGCGTCGCGAGGTCGTGCACGCGCTTCTCCGGTGCCAGCCGGCCGACGTAGCCGACGATCACTTCGCCCCCGGGAGCCAGCCGCCGCCGCCAGGCGTCGTCGCGGTGGGCGGGGTGGAAGCGGACGAGGTCGACGCCGCGCCCCCAGCGCGCCAGCCGCGGGAACCGGTGCTCGGCCAGCAGTCGCATGGTGGGCGTGGACGGTGCGAGCGTGCGGTCGGCCTGGTCGTGGATGCGGCGCAGCCAGGCCCAGATGGCGTCGTCGCCGAGGGTGCGCCAGAGGCGGTAGCCCCGAGCGAACCCGGCCAGGTCGGTCTGGAATACGGCGACCGTCGGCAGTCCGAGGCGGGTGGCCGCGCTCATGCCCGCCTTGCCGAGCCACGCGGGGGAGGCGAGATGCACCACGTCCGGGCCGAAGTCCCGCAGGATCCGGGCCACCCGGCGCCGCGTCGACAGCCCTACCACACTGTCGTCGTTGCCGGGCAGCGTGATCGACGGGACGCGGACCACCGGCTGGCCGAGGTAGGTGCTCGCGCCGTGCCCGGGCGCCACGATCAGCGCGTCGTGACCGTGCGCCACGAGGTGCTCGACCACTCGGCACACCGAGTTCGTCACACCGTTGACCTGCGGAAGGAACGACTCCGTGACGATCGCCACCCTCATGGACCACACCGTTCCCGTGGTCGGTAGCCCTGCGGCGAGAGCGACATGAATCTCGGATGACGGTCTGACGTCTCACTCGTTCGCTGGACAAACGTCTCGACATCCGAGATCACCCCGTGACTAGAGCTGTGACTGAGCGGAAGATCAGTCAAAGGGCCGATGCGTGGGGGTGGCTTCGATGACGACTGTCTCCGAGCAAGCTGCGCGTGTTCTTCTGGTCGGGCGCCGACCTCGAGTGCTCGACGAATTGGGGCGGGCCCTACGTTCGGTGGGGATGCATGTCCGCGAGGAGACCGACGTCGACCGCGTCCGCCGCGGCATCGACGGCTCCACGGTCGACGTCCTGGCGCTCGGCCGGGCCGTCCCCGGGTCCATCCGCGACGGTCTCGTGGCCGCGCTCCGCGCCCGCAACCCGCTGGTCAAGGTGGTCGACGGGCTGGTGCCCATCACCGCGGTGCTGGTCGCCCAGGTGCAGGAGACCCTCGGCACTCCGGCGAAGGACGTGCGCATCGTCGGCGGGGCGGCGTTCGAGCCGGCCGACAGCCGATTCGTCCTGGTGATGCGCCGGCCGGCACACGTGTCGGTCACGCTGCATCGTCTCGACCCCATCTACCGCGCCCACGAGGAGCCGATCTTCACCGGACGCCTCGACCGCGGTCGCCAGCACCTTCCGGTGCTACGGCGGATCGGGCGTGGTGAGCGATTCCTCGTGGTCCACGCCGACTCGGAGACCACCGTGCACAAGATCGGCTGAGCAGGCTCGCCGGGGCGGGCCCGGCACAGCTTTCCGATATCGGGCATAAGGCGCGCTTGGGTGCGCTTGTATGTCACGCAGCACATTCGCGTGACCACACCTGGGGGCGTCATGACGGCGTCGACTCCCGGTCCTGGCGGGCCGGTGCCGATGAACCCGCTCGCTCGCCGTGTCCAGCGCACCTACCTGGTGCTCCTGCTCGGCAACACGCTGGCGGCGTCGTTCATCTGGGGCATCAACACCCTGTTCCTGCTCGATGCCGGGCTGAACAACCTCGAGGCGTTCGCGGCCAACGCCTTCTTCACGGCGGGCATGGTGCTCTTCGAGGTCCCCACCGGCGTGATCGCCGACACCTGGGGGAGGCGCACGTCCTACCTGCTCGGCACCGTGACGCTGGCCGTGTCGACGCTGCTCTACTGGTTGATGTGGCAGGTCGAGGCGCCGTTCTGGTCGTGGGCGGTGGTGTCGGCGCTGCTCGGGCTGGGCTTCACGTTCTTCTCCGGCGCGGTCGAGGCCTGGCTGGTCGACGCCCTGCATTTCGCCGAGTACGAGGGCGATCTCGAGTCGGTCCTCGGGAGAGGGCAGATGATCTCCGGCGTCGCCATGCTGAGCGGTTCGGTGGCGGGCGGGATCATCGCCCAGGCGACGTCGCTGGGCGTGCCGTTCCTGTTGCGCGCCGGCGTGCTCCTCGCGATGTTCGTGGTGGCGTGGATGTACATGCGCGACCTCGGCTTCACTCCGGCGCGGGGCTCACACCCACTCCGGGCCACCCGCGAGGTGCTCGACGCCTCGATCGAGTACGGCCTGAAGAGGCGCCCGATCCGATTCGTCATGCTGGCGGCGCCGTTCACGGCCGGGGTCGGCTTCTACACGTTCTACGCCTTGCAGCCGCACCTGCTGGACCTGTTCGGTGACGCCGAGGCGTACTCGATCGCGGGGCTGGCCGCGGCGATCGTGGCGGGTTCGCAGATCATCGGTGGATATGCCGCGCCGAGGATCCGCCGGCTGTTCCGCAAGCGGACGTCCGTGCTGATCATCGGGACGGTGGTGAGCGGAAGCGTCCTCTGCCTGCTCGGGGTGACCGACGTGTTCTGGGTGGCGCTGGGGTTGCTCGTGGTGTGGGGAGTGATCTTCGCCGCCGAGATGCCGGTGCGGCAGGCCTACCTCAACGACATGATCCCCTCGAAGCAGCGCGCGACCGTGTTGTCGTTCGACTCGCTGATGGGCAGCACCGGCGGGGTGGTCGTCCAACCGGTGCTGGGCCGGGTGGCCGACGTCCAGGGCTATCCGATGTCTTTCGTCTTCGGCGGCCTCATCCAGCTCATCGCCGTGCCGTTCCTGGTCGCCAGCCGCCGGGAGAACTCCCCGGCCGACGCCAGCGCGTCGGACTCGCCCACTCCGGCCGCCTGATCGATCCCGAGCGGCGGCGGCCTCGCTGGCTGTGGACAATCTCACCACCCGGGACGGCGGCCGGGTCACTACCGTTGAACGACGCTGCGTTCGACGTGAGGACTGCGATGATGAGCCAGACGACGGAGTCCGGCCTGCCGATGGAACCGGTCTACGGGCCGGCCGCGCTCGAGGGCTGGGACCCCGCCCAGCGCCTGGGCGAGCCCGGCGAGTTCCCCTACACGCGTGGCGTCTACCCGACGATGTACACCGGCCGGCCCTGGACCATGCGCCAGTACGCCGGCTTCGGCACCGCCGCGGAGTCCAACCGGCGCTACCACCAGCTCGTCGCGGCGGGCACCGGCGGGCTGTCGGTCGCCTTCGACCTGCCCACCCAGATGGGCTACGACTCCGACGCACCGGTCGCGGCCGGCGAGGTGGGCAAGGTCGGCGTGGCCATCGACTCCCTCGACGACATGCGCATCCTCTTCGACGGGATCCCGCTGGACCAGGTGTCGACGTCGATGACGATCAACGCCCCGGCGGCGTTGTTACTGCTGCTCTACCAACTGGTGGGCCTGGAACACGGCGTAGCCGGCGACCAGCTGACCGGAACGATTCAGAACGACGTGCTCAAGGAGTACATCGCGCGCGGCACCTACATCTACCCGCCGGCCCAGTCGCTGCGGCTGACCAGCGACATCTTCGCCTACTGCCAGCACGAGATCCCGCGGTGGAACACCATCTCGATCTCCGGCTACCACATGGCCGAGGCGGGCGCCACACCCGTGCAGGAGGTCGCGTTCACGCTGGCCAACGCCCGCGAGTACGTGCGGGCGGCGCTGGCGGCCGGGCTCGACCTGGACGAGTTCGCGCCACGGCTGTCGTTCTTCTTCGTCTCCCGCACCACGATCCTCGAGGAGGTCGCGAAGTTCCGCGCGGCCCGGCGGATCTGGGCCCAGGTCATGCGCGACGAGTTCGGCGCGAGGAACCCCAAGTCGCAGATGCTGCGCTTCCACACCCAGACCGCGGGGGTCCAACTGACCGCGCAGCAGCCCGAGGTCAATCTGGTGCGGGTGGCGGTGCAGGGGCTGGCCGCAGTGCTGGGCGGGACCCAGTCGCTGCACACCAACTCCTACGACGAGGCCATCGCGCTGCCCACCGAGAAGGCCGCCCGGCTGGCGCTGCGCACCCAGCAGGTGCTCGCCTACGAGACCGACGTGACCTCGACCGTCGACCCGTTCGCGGGCTCGTACGCGGTAGAGGCGCTCACCGACGAACTGGAGGAGGCCGCCCGGGCGCTCATGACCCGGGTGGAGGACCTCGGTGGCGCCGTCGCGGCGATCGAGCGAGGCTTCCAGAAGGACGAGATCGAGCGCTCCGCCTACGCCATCGCCAAGGAGATCGACTCCGGCGATCGCACCGTGGTGGGGGTGAACCGCTTCGTCGCCGACGGCGAGGAACCGTACGAGCCGATGCGGGTCGACCAGGCCATCGGTGACGCCCAGGCGGCCCGGCTGGCCCAGCTTCGCGCCGAACGCGAGGGCGACGAGGTCGAGCGCGCGCTGGACGAGCTGCGTGCGGCGGGCTCGGGCACCGACAACGTGCTCTATCCGATGCGTCGCGCGCTGGCTGCCCGCGCCACGGTGGGCGAGGTCTGCGACGCGTTGCGCGATGTGTGGGGCGTGTACGTCCCGCCCGCCGGCATCTGATCGTTCCGCCGCCCGGGCGCTGGTGTGGCGGTTGGACGGCGAGTTGGTCACAGCTGTGTCTCAGGCGCCCGGTCTGCTCTCGAATCGTGAGATACGCCTCTATTCTGTCGCTGACTCGGTAGAACCCTGAGGCCGCCCAGGAGGGCACGTGAACAAGACATTTCGACTGACCGCAGCGATCGGTGCGGTGGCTCTTCTCGCCGCGGCGTGTGGGGAGGCGCCTGGCGAGGACGGCGCCACCGACAGCGCCACCGGCGACAGCGACTTCCTCGCGTGCATGGTCTCCGACCAGGGCGGCATCAACGACAAGTCGTTCAACGAGACGTCGTGGAACGGGATGCTCCAGGCGCACGAGGACGGCCTCATCGGCGAGCCGAAGTTCGCCGAGTCGGTGGCCGATGCCGACTATGGTCCCAACGTGCAGGCCATGGTGGGCGACGACTGCGGACTCATCGTCACGGTCGGCTTCCTGCTGGCCGGCGCCACCGAGGAGGCGGCCACCGCCAACCCGGAGGAGAAGTTCACGATCGTCGACTTCCAGTACAAGGACGACACCGGCACCGTCTACGAGATCGACAACGTCAAGCCGCTGGTCTTCAACACCCACGAAGCGGCCTTCATGGCCGGGTACGCCGCCGCGTCGTACACCACGACCGGCAAGGTCGGCACCTGGGGCGGTGCGCAGATCCCCACGGTCACCATCTTCATGGACGGCTTCTACGACGGCGTCCAGTACTACAACGAGCAGAAGGACGCCGCGGTCGAGGTCCTCGGCTGGGACAAGGCCACCCAGCAGGGCCAGTTCGTCGGCGACTTCGCGAACACCGGCCTGGCCAAGCAGATCAGCGACAACCTGATCAGCCAGGGCGCCGACGTCCTGCACCCGGTGGCCGGCCCGCTGGCCGCCTCGGCCGCGACCTCGGCGCAGGAAGCCGGCAACGTCGCGGTGGTGTGGGCCGACTCCGACGGCTTCGAGTCGGCGCCGGAGTACGGCGACGTGATCCTCACCAGCGTCCTCAAGGGCATGGACGTCGCGGTCGAGGAAGCCATCCGCGAGACCGTCGAGGGCAACTTCACCAACGAGCCCTACGTGGGCGACCTGGCGAACGGCGGCGTGGGGCTGGCGCCGTTCCACGACTTCGACGGCGACATCTCGCAGGAGACGAAGGACGAACTCGAGCAGATCCAGGAGCAGATCATCTCCGGGGACCTGGTCGTCGAGTCCGACGCCGCGTTCTGATCGTTCGTACGGCACGTGTCGCCCCGGCCGCCGCGCCGGTGCGGAACTCTCTCGAGTCCGCACCGCGCGCGGGCGGCCGGGGTACGGTCGTGCCACGAGTCTGACGCCGGTCGAGACACGCATCCCAGTCGAGGCCGTGTAACGGTGGGGTCGCACCCCACGGCGAACCGACGAGGTTCGCGCCACGAGGAGGGCGGTCAGTCGGGTGAAGTTGGAGTTGCGCGGCATCACCAAGCGATTCGGTTCGCTGGTGGCCAACGACCAGATCGACCTGGTGGTCGAGCCAGGCGAGATCCATTGCCT
>DATCVR010000372.1:0-7904 GCA_036566745.1 Jiangellaceae bacterium
GAGGCCACCCGCGAGGCGTTCGAGCCGGCCGCGCGCCGCCTGGCCCTGACCGGCACGCCGTTCCGCTCCGACGTCAATCCCATCCCGTTCGTCACCTACGCCACCGACCACGAGGGCCGCCCGCGCAGCGTCGCCGACCACTCCTACGGCTACGCCGAGGCTCTGCGCGACGGCGTCGTGCGACCCGTGCTCTTCCTGGCCTACTCCGGCGAGATGCGCTGGCGGACCCGGGCCGGCGACGAGGTGGCTGCGCGACTGGGCCAGCCGATGACGAAGGACCTCATCGCCCAGGCCTGGCGGACCGCCCTCGACCCCCAGGGTGAGTGGATCCCCTCGGTCCTGCGGGCTGCCGACACCCGGCTCACCGAGGTGCGCCGCCATGTCCCCGACGCCGGCGGCCTGGTCATCGCCAGCGACCAGGAGTCCGCCCGGGCCTACGCCGCGCTGCTGCGCCGATTGTCCGGCGAGGCACCCACGGTCGTGCTCTCCGACGAGCCGCGCGCGTCGAAGAAGATCGGCGAGTTCTCCGAGGGCGACTCGCGGTGGATGGTCGCCGTCCGGATGGTGTCCGAGGGCGTGGACGTTCCCCGGCTCGCGGTCGGCGTGTACGCCACGGCCACCCAGACGCCGCTCTACTTCGCCCAGGCCATCGGCCGGTTCGTCCGGGTCCGGCGGCGTGGCGAGACGGCGTCGATTTTCCTGCCCACCGTCCCCAACCTGCTGGGATACGCCGGCGAGATGGAGACGGCGCGCGACCACGTGCTCGGCAAGCCGGCATCCGCCGACGACGACGTGCTGGCGGTCGAGGAAGGGCTCATGGCCGCCGCTCAGAAGGAGGACACCGGCACCGAGGAGCTGGTGCCGTTCGAGGCGCTGGGCTCGGATGCCGAGTTCGACCGCGTGCTGTACGACGGCGGCGAGTTCGGCACCCAGGCCCAGGTCGGGTCGCTCGAGGAGGCCGACTACCTCGGCATCCCCGGCCTGCTCGAACCCGATCAGGTCACGGCCCTGCTGAAACGACGCCAGGCCGAGCAGCAAGCGGGCCGCTCCGCCGGCACCGGCCGCGACACCGCGCCGCCGCCGCGCGACCCCGCCGTCCACGAGCAGATCTCCCTGTTGCGCCGCGAGCTCAACGGGCTGGTGGGCGCGTGGCACCACCGCACCGGCAAGCCACACGGCGCCATCCACACCGAGTTGCGCACCTCGTGCGGCGGCCCGCCGGCGGCACTGGCCACGGCGGTCGAGATCCAGGAGCGCATCGACACCATCCGGGCCTGGGCCGCCGCTCGCGGCTGACCGCCCGGGCCGCCTCAGCCCTTCCGGCCGTACAGTCGCAAGGCGAGTGGGGCGAAGACCACGACCAGACCCGCCGAGGCCGCCAGGACCCAGCCGATCGCGCCGGGCGTCTCGCCGGCCATCAGTCCGCGGACAGCGGTGACCAGATGGCTGACCGGGTTCACGTCGACGAACTTCTGCAACCAGCCGGGCATCGTGGCCGGGTCGACGAAGACGTTGCTGGCGAACGTGAGCGGGAAGACGACCAGCAGGCTCGCCGTCGACACGGTGGCCGGTGTGCGCGCGACCAGCGCCAACGTCATCCAGACCCAGGCGAGTCCGGCGGAGAACACCAGCAGGAGCGCGACCGCGAGCAGGACGCCCACCACCCCGCCCTCGGGCCGGAAACCCATCGCCAGGCCGAGTGCCAGCACGATGCTCGAGGCGACGAGATACCGCCCGGCATCGCCGATGAGCATCCCCACCAGAGGCGCAGGCCGCCAGATCGGCAGCGACCGGAAGCGGTCGAACGCGCCGGAGGCGAGATCGGAGTTCAGCGTGGCCGCCGTGTAGGTCGACACGAGCACGATGGTCATGACGAGCGTCCCTGGCAGCAGGAACTGGAGGTAGTCGCCGATCGAGCCGGCGAGCGCGCCACCGAACAGGTATGTGAACATCAGCGTGAAGAGGACCGGGATGAAGATCACGTCGATCAGCTGCTCGGGCACGTGCTTGATCTTGAGCAGCGCGCGATGACCGAAGGCCAGCGAGACCGATCCCGGCCCCGGCCTCGGCGGGCGTGGTCCGGTGGCGAGCACGGCTCGCACCGACGCGTCCGGGCCGTCGAGCGCGGGGTGGGCCGTGGACGGATGCGGGGTGGCCGGGGTCGTGGTCATGGCTGCTCCTCCTGCGGGGGGTTCGGGGCCTGGGCGGGGCGCCCGGTGAGTGCCAGGAACACCTCGTCCAGGCTGGGCTGTCCCACGGCGAACGTGGCGACGTCGATGCCTGCGTGGCTCAACGCGGTGAGCGCCTGAGCGGCGCGGTCGGGGTCGTCGATCCGGGCACTGAGTGCGGCCGGGTCCGCCTCGGCCTGCACGGGCGTACCGAGCGCCCGCACCAGGACGAGCTGTGCCTCGGCGCGCCGGCCGGGTTCGTGCAGGCGGACCGCGAGCGTGCCGGAGCCCACCGACGCCTTGAGCTCTCCGGGCGTCCCGTCGGCGATGACCCGGCCGTGGTCGATCACCGCGATCCGGTCGGCGAGCTGGTCGGCCTCGTCGAGGTATTGCGTGGTCAGCAGCACCGTGGTGCCGGTGTCGACCATGGCTCGAACGACCTCCCATACCTGTGCGCGGCTACGCGGGTCGAGGCCCGTCGTGGGTTCGTCGAGAAAGAGCACCTGGGCACGGACCACGACGCTGGCGGCGAGGTCGAGGCGCCGCCGCATGCCGCCGGAGTACTTCGCCACCTGCCGGCCGGCCGCGTCGTCGAGGCCGAAGGCCGCGAGGAGGTCGTCCGCTCGTGACCGCGCGGCTGTGGCCCCGAGACCCAGGAGCCGGCCCAGGAGGACGAGGTTCTCGCGGCCGGTGAGGTCGGTGTCGACCGACGTGGACTGACCGGTGAGCGTGATGCGTGACCGGACGGCGTCGGCGTCGGCGACCACGTCGTGTCCGAGTACGCGCGCGGTGCCGGCGTCCGGGCGGGTCAGCGTGGCCAGCATGCGCACGGTCGTTGTCTTGCCCGCGCCGTTGGGCCCGAGGAAGCCGTAGACCCGCCCGGCCGGCACCTCGAGGTCGACACCGTCGACGGCGCGGGTCTGGCCGAAGGTCTTGACCAGCCCGGATGCCTCGATTGCGGGTGCAGGGCCGCTCATCGGCGGTCCCCGGTCGGGTTGGAGGGCGATGGACTCGGACGGGGGCTGAGCTCGGTGTCGGTCATGGGACCGATCGTCTGCCGCGGGGCGATGTGTGGTCGTCCTGCACAGGGAGTCACTCCGGCCTCGTCGTGCCGGCGTACTCGCGGCCGGGCTACCGCAGCGGGAGTACGGCGGAGTCCTCCCGGATGAGGACGAGACGGCCCCACACGCGGACTACCGTTTCGAGAGTGGAGCCTCGCCCCGACCGCCGCGCGTATGCCGTCGACCTGGCGCTGGCCGTGGCGGTGGGCACGGTGGCCCTGGGCAACCTCGTCCTACTCTCGGGTGACGACGCGTCGCGGACTCCCTTCGACTACCTGCTGGTGGCGGTCGCCGCAGCCGCCCTGGTGTGGCGGCGGCGGTTCCCGGTGAGCGTGCTGGCGGTGACGTCCATGGCGGTCGCTGCCTACTACCTGCGGGTCCACCCCGACCCTGCCGTGGCGTTTCCCGTGGTCATCGCCCACTACACCGCGGTGCTCAGCGGCCGGCGGCTGCATTCGGTCGTGGCCGCTGCGCCGTTCATCCTCGCGTCGCTCGCTGTTGACCCGCCGGACCTGGCGGGCGCGGCGACCACGTTCGAGGTCGTGCAGGCCCGGGTGCTCTCGCTCGGCTGGTTCATGGCGGCCGGCGTCATGGGCGAGGTGGCCCGGCAACGTCACAAGTACCTCGACGAGGTCGAGCAGCGCGCCGCCGACGCCGAGCGCACCCGCGAGGAGACGGCACGCCGCCGGGCCGGCGAGGAACGCCTGCGGATCGCCCGTGAGCTGCACGACTCGCTGACCCACAGCATCTCTGTCATCAAGGTGCAGGCCGGGGTGGCCGTCCATCTCGCCCGCAAACGCGGCGAGCCGGTGCCTGAGGCGCTGCTCGCGATCGAGGAGGCCAGCGCCGACGCGGTCCGCGAGCTGAGGGCGACCCTCGACGTCCTGCGTGCCCCCGAAGACCAGGCCGGCAGCGGCCTCGACCGGCTGGCCGAGCTGGTCGAACGGGCCCGCTCGGCCGGGCTGCCGGCCACTGTCACGATCAGCGGCGCTCCACGCACGTTGCCGGCCGAGGTCGACCGAGCCGCGTACCGGATCGTCCAGGAGTCGCTCACCAACGTCGCCCGGCACGCCGGCCCAGCCAGCGCCAGTGTCCACCTCGACTACGGGCTCGACACGCTGGTCGTGCGCGTCGAGGACGACGGCCGGGGCCGGCCGGGGACGCCGGTGGAGACAGGCGTGGGTCTGACCGGCATGCGGGAACGGGTGATGGCGCTCGGCGGCACCCTAGAAGCCGAGCCGCGGGTCGCCGGCGGCTTCTCCGTCCGGGCCGAGCTCCCCGTGGACGGTGCGGGATGACGGCGCCAATCCGCGTCCTGCTCGTGGACGACCAGGCGTTGATCCGGGGCGGCTTTCGGGCCCTGCTCGACGCCGAGGACGACGTCGAGGTCGTGGCAGAGGCGGCGGACGGGCGGGAAGGGCTCGCGCTCGCCACGGAGCATCTGCCGGATGTCGCGCTCGTCGACGTGCAGATGCCGGTCTGCGATGGCATCGAGTTCACCCGGCGGGTCGCGACCACTCCGGAGCTGAGCGAGCTGCACGTCGTGATCCTGACCAACTACGGCATCGACGAGTACGTCTTCGACGCGCTGCGCGCCGGCGCGTGCGGCTTCGTGGTCAAGGACATCGAGCCGGACGATCTCCTCCACGCCGTCCGGACCGCCGCCCGTGGCGACGCGCTGCTCTCGCCGTCGATCACCCGCAGGCTGATCGACGAGTTCGTCGCCCGCCCACCCCACCGTCCGGTCGAGGCGCTGGACCAGCTGACCAACCGCGAGCGCGAGGTAGTGACGCTGGTGGCCCGCGGGCTCACCAACGACGAGATCGCGGCCGCGCTGGTCATCAGCCCCACCACCGCCAAGACCCACGTGAGCCGGGCGATGATGAAGATCCAAGCCCGCGACCGCGCCCAGCTGGTGGTCCTGGCCTACGAGTCGGGCCTGGTCACCGCCCCCTAGGCACGCCTGGAAGAAGCTGGCGTACGTCACCGACCCGCACAGGATGAGCATGCCGCTCACGTTGAGGAGCAGCTGGCTGACGACGTCACTGGCCCTCATGTGCATGGGTGATGGCGACCACGAAGTACGCGACGAGGCAACCGCTGGTCAGCAGGCCGAGGTAACGCAGCCAGATCCCGGCGACCAGCCCTGTCGCGGCAGCGAGCTTGAGTGGCGTGAGGTAACGCCAGTACACGCGGGGGAACCGCTGGACGGCCGCCGGGAGACCTATGTCGGGCCTGGCTGCCCGAGCCGATCGCGACCGGCCCCGCCGCTCCGGGGACTCCGCCGAGCTCGCCGACTACGTGGGCAGCTCGGAACCGGCCGTGCGACAGGTGGCGAAGCGGGCGCGTGACGACCTCCGAGCCCGGCGAGTGAGGTTCGACGTCGACAGGTCCACCCAGTTGGCGGTGACCGAGAGCTTCCTGGCGGCCTGCTCCGGCGGTGACCTCGGTGCTCTGCTCGGGCTGCTGTCTCCGCAGGTCACGCTCACGGCGGACGGCGGACGGCGGCGGAGCGGCGACCTCGGCTGTGCGGCCCGTGGTGGGGGCGGACAAGGTCGCCCGCCTCCTGCTCGGCCTCGCCACCGTGGCGTTCGACTACACGATGGAACGGGTCGAGGCGAACGGCTCGCCCGCGCTGCTCGGACGCCACGAGGGCGTCCCGTTCGTCTTCGTCCAGCTCGTCAGCGTCGGCGGCGTCGTCGACGAGGTGCTGATGATCCGCAACCCGGCCAAGTTGCGGCAGTTCCGGTGACGTGTCCGGGCAGGGCGCCTGGGCGCCGCCGGGGCTAGAGCTTGCGCATCGACCAGCCCTGTTCGGCGGCGTCGGCCACGGCGGCGAGATCCTGGCCGGTCGAGGCGATCACCGCCGCTGCCACCGCACCCTCGACGAACGGCGCGTCGGCCAACCGGACCGTGGGCGCGTCGTCGTCGTCCTCGAACTCCATCAGCAGCGTCTTGGCCGTGAGGACCGAGCTGCCCATGTCCATGAGCATGACGACGCCCGCGCCGGAGTCGGCGTCGAGGACGGCGCTGCGGATGAGGTCGATGCTCGTGCCGAGCCGACCGTCGTCGGTGCCTCCGGCGGGTGCGATGCGGACGTCCGGGCCGGCCAGCGCGGCAGCTACCTCGGCGACCGCGCCGGCCAGGTCAGGACTGTGTGACACCAGGACGATGCCGATCACGCCGGAGCCGCCGTGACGTCCGCCAGCGCCCGCAGGATCAGCGCGGTGGAGGCCGCGCCGGGGTCCTCGTGGCCGATGCTGCGCGGGCCGAGGTAGCTGGCCCG
This sequence comes from Jiangellaceae bacterium, assembly GCA_036566745.1. Taxonomy (GTDB): domain Bacteria; phylum Actinomycetota; class Actinomycetes; order Jiangellales; family Jiangellaceae; genus DATCVR01. The sequence continues at coordinate 6,516 of DATCVR010000372.1, forward strand.
GCCCTTGCGCGCCTGAAGCGGGATCGTGGCGGCCAGCCCGGCGTCGGCGGCGTCGGCGGCGGCCACCGCGGCATCATGCAGGTCGGCGCCGTCGGCTGCGGCCTTGGTGAATGCCGCGGCGGCGGGAGCGAGTGCGTCGATCATCGTCTTGTCGCCCTCGGCAGCACCGCCGAGCTCCTGGATGCCCGTGAGCATTGCCGTGAGGGCGGCACCGACGGCAGCCGGGTCGGCGTCGTCGACGTCATCGAGCGACTTGCCGGCGCGGCGGAACCCGGTGCCGTACAGCGGCCCCGAGGCGCCGCCGGTCTTGGCGACCAGGCCGGTGCCGGCGGTCACGAGCACCTTGCCCGGCGTGGCCGGTTCCTTCTCGGCCAGCGCGGCGACCGAGGCGGCCAGGCCGCGCGCGAGGTTGGCACCGTGGTCGCCGTCGCCGATGGCGGCGTCGAGCTCGGTCAGCCAGTCGGCCTTCGCGGCGATCACCTCGGCGGCCTCCATGAACCAGGCGGTGGCTGTGGCGGTGTCGAAGCCCATGATCACCGGCCCCATCGCAGGCCGGGCGTCTCGACCGGGGCGTCCCACAGGCGTTGGAACTCGTCGGTCAGCCAGGTGACGGTGACCGAGAACCCGGCGGCGTCGAGGCTGGTGATGTAGTTGCCGACCAGGCTGCGCGCGATGGTGGCGCCGCGGCCGGTGATCCAGTCGGACGCCTCGGCGAAGGCGCCGTACAGCTCGATCAGGGGGGTGCCGCCCTGGCCGTTGAGCATGACCAGCACGTTGCCCTCGATCGGGCGATCGGCGTGGATGGCGTCGAGGGCGTAGGCGACGAGGTCGCGGGCCGATGCGAGTTTGCCGCGCTCGCGGCCGGGTTCGCCGTGGATGCCGACGCCCAGCTCGACCTCGTCCTCGGCCAGGTCGAAGCCCGGCTTGCCGGCGGCGGGGACGGTGCCCGCGGTCAGCGAGATCGCGAACGACCGCGACCGGTCGTTGACCTCGGTGGCGATGCGGGCGACCTCGTCGAGGTCGGCGCCTGCCTCGGCCGCGGCTCCGGCGATCTTCTCCACCATCACGGTGCCACCGACGCCACGACGACCGGCGGTGTACGTGGAGTCCTGGACCGCGACGTCGTCGTCGGTGACGACCGCCACGACCCGGATGTCGTCGTCCTCGGCCAGCTCGGCGGCCATCCTGAAGTTCAGGACGTCGCCGGTGTAGTTCTTCACGATGTGGAGCACGCCGGCCCCACCGTCTGCGGCCTTCGTGGCGGCGAGGATCTGGTCGGGCACCGGCGAGGTGTAGACCTCACCGGGCGCGGCGGCGTCGAGCATGCCGTGGCCGACGTAGCCGCCGTGCAGCGGCTCGTGGCCCGAGCCTCCGCCGGAGATCAGCCCC
>DATCVR010000373.1:0-17130 GCA_036566745.1 Jiangellaceae bacterium
GCGAAGGCGGCGCTGGGGTCGTGGGCGTGGGCGTCGTGGACCACCACCGCAGGGTCGTCGCCGTCGCAGATCTCCAGCGCCGCGGTGTGGGGGTTGCGCCGGATGCCGTGGCCGCCGTCGGGGCCGAACCGCACGGGCTCACCGTGCTCGAGCCGGATCAGGACCTCGTCGCGGGTCTCGGAGTTCTTCAGGATCTCGAAGGCACCGTCGTTGAAGATGTTGCAGTTCTGGTAGATCTCGACCAGCGACGTGCCGCGGTGGGCGGCCGCCGCGCGCAGCACCGAGGTGAGGTGGGCGCGGTCCGAGTCGATGGTGCGGGCGACGAAGCTCGCCTCGGCGCCGAGGGCGAGCGACACCGGGTTGAACGGCGCGTCGAGCGAGCCCATCGGTGTCGACTTGGTGATCTTGCCCTGCTCGCTGGTGGGGGAGTATTGGCCCTTCGTCAGCCCGTAGATCCGGTTGTTGAACAGCAGGATCGTCACGTTGACGTTACGGCGCAAGGCATGGATGAGGTGGTTGCCGCCGATGGACAAGGCGTCGCCGTCGCCCGTGACCACCCAGACCGAGAGATCGGGTCGCGAGGCGGACAGGCCGGTGGCGATCGCCGGGGCACGGCCGTGGATGGAGTGCATCCCATAGGTGTTCATGTAGTACGGGAAGCGCGAGGAGCAGCCGATACCCGAGACGAAGACGATGTTCTCGCGGGCCAGCCCGAGCTCGGGCAGGAAGCCCTGGACCGAGGCCAGTACGGCGTAGTCGCCGCAGCCCGGGCACCAGCGGACCTCCTGGTCGCTGGTGAAGTCCTTCTTGGTCTGGGTGACGTCGGCGGCCGGGACGCCGCGCAGGCCCGGGACGGGCAGATCGGTGGCGGTCATGCGTTGCCGACCTCCTCGAGGATGACCTCGGCGAGTTCTTCGGCCTTGAACGGCAGGCCACGGACGCGGTTGTACCCGATCACGTCCACGAGATACCGGGCCCGCAGCAGCAAGGAGAGCTGGCCGAGGTTCATCTCGGGGACGATCACGCGGTCGTAGGCGCGCAGGACGTCGCCGGTGTTGGCCGGCATCGGGTTGAGGTGGCGCAGATGTGCCTGGGCGACGGCGTGTCCGGCGCGCCGGACCCGCCGGACGGCGGCGCCGATCGGGCCGAACGTGGACCCCCAGCCGAGCACGAGCAGGCGGGCCTCGCCGGAGGGGTCGTCGACCACGAGGTCGTCGATGCCGGCGACGTTCTGGACCTTCGCCTGGCGCAGGCGGACCATCCGGTCGTGGTTGTTGGGGTCGTAGGAGATCGTGCCGATGCCGTCGGCCTTCTCGATGCCGCCGATGCGGTGCTCGAGCCCCGGTGTCCCGGGGATCGCCCACGGTCTGGCCAGCGTGGCGTCGTCGCGGAGGTAGGGCCAGTACGAGGCCGTGCCGTCGCCGTCGACGTGGTTGGGCTCGGTGGCGAAGCCCGGCTCGATGACCGGCAGCTGGTCGACGTCGGGGATCGCCCACGGCTCGGAGCCGTTCGCAAGGTAACCGTCGGAGAGCAGGAACACCGGGGTGCGGTAGGTGATAGCGATGCGCGCGGCCTCGATGGCGGCCTCGAAGCACTCCGAGGGCGACGCCGGGGCCACGATGGGCACCGGCGCCTCGCTGTTGCGCCCGAACATCGCCTGCAGCAGATCGGCCTGCTCGGTCTTGGTGGGCAGCCCCGTGGACGGCCCGCCGCGCTGGACGTCGACGATGATCAGCGGGAGCTCGAGGGAGACCGCCAGCCCGATGGTCTCCGACTTCAGCGCCACTCCCGGCCCGGAGGTGGTGGTGACTCCGAGCGCGCCGCCGAACGCCGCACCCAGCGCCGCGCCGATGCCGGCGATCTCGTCCTCAGCCTGGAACGTCCGCACGCCGAAGCGCTTGTGCTTGGACAGTTCGTGGAGGATGTCGCTGGCCGGCGTGATGGGGTACGAGCCGAGGAAGAGCGGCAGGCCGGAGCGCTGCGAAGCGGCGATGAGGCCGTAGGCGAGTGCGAGGTTGCCGGTGATGTTGCGGTACGTGCCCGACGGCATCGGGGCTGGCGCGATCTGGTAGGAGACGGCGAAGTCCTCGGTGGTCTCGCCGTAGTTCCACCCGGCCTTGAGCGCGGCGATGTTGGCGTCGCGGATGGCCGCCTTGGTGGCGAACTTGGTCTGGAGGAAGCGGACCGTGCCGTCGATCGAGCGCCCGTACATCCACGACAGCAACCCGAGGGCGAACATGTTCTTCGACCGCGAGGCTTCCTTGCGGGTCAGGCCGAACTCGCCGAGCGCCTCCATGGTCATGCCCGTGAGATCGAGCTGGTGGACCTGGAAGGCGCTCAGGCTGCCGTCGTCGAGCGGGCTCGCCGGGTAGCCGACCTTCTTCAGCGCGCGTGGGGTGAACTCGGCGGTGTCGACGATGACCACGGCGCCCTTGGGGAGGTCGCCGAGGTTCGCCTTCAAGGCTGCCGGGTTCATCGCCACCAGCACGTCCGGAGCGTCGCCCGGGGTGAGGATGTCGTGGTCGGCGAAGTGCAGCTGGAAGCTGGAGACGCCGGGAAGGGTGCCTGCTGGCGCGCGGATCTCGGCCGGGAAGTTCGGAAGCGTCGAGAGGTCGTTGCCGTACGACGCGGTCTCGGCGGTGAAGCGGTCGCCGGTCAGCTGCATGCCGTCGCCGGAGTCGCCGGCGAACCGGATCACGACGCGGTCGAGCTCGTGTACCTGCTTAGCCGTCAACGCGTCGACGCCTCCTCGCGCGGCCTCCCGGGAGGGGTGCCGCAGGGCTTGAATTGCCGATCTCATGCTACGTCGCGGCGTGAGGGCGACCGGCGGGGCGTCCGAAAAGTGAGAGATCACTGCATTACGTCAGCCTGTGGTCTCCGGGCCGCGGACCTTCTGGAGGGAAATCCACCCAACGATGGCCATGCAAGGGTGGACAAGCCTCCACGAGGTGGGGCCGGAACCCGGGTCCGGAGCCGCTCGTTGGGCAGGTGTGCGCCGTCGTGGGCGCCGCCGCGGGGTTGGTCGAGAGGTGAGTGTGCATCGCAATGGCGTGAAGACCGCTGCGCTGCTGGGGTCTCTGTCAGTGGGCGCGGTGGTCGTCGGCTCGCGGTTCGGACCGGCCGGGGTGTGGTTCGCCGTGGCCGGGTCGACGCTGGTCAGCGGCTACGTCTACCTGCGTGGCGACGCCATGGCGCTGCGGGCGATGCGGGCCTACCCGGTGGGCGAGGCCGAACAGCCCATGCTGTACCGCCTGGTCCGCGAGCTGTCCACGCGGGCCCGGACGCCGATGCCTCGCGTCTTCGTCAGTCCCACGCGCGCGGTCAACGCCTTCGCCGCCGGGCGCAGCCCCGAGCACGCGGTGATCTGCTGCACCGAGGGGATGCTCGATCTCCTCGACGAGGCCCAGCTCCGCAGCGTCGTGGCACACGAGCTGGCGCACATCCGGCACCGCGACATCCTGGTGTCGTCGGTCGCGGGCGCGCTGGCGGCCATCGTCATGATGGCGGCCGGGCTGTCGATCCTGCTGCCCGGTGGCGAAGACGAGGACGGCCCCGGGCTGGTGAGCGGTCTGCTGCTGGCCGTGCTCGGGCCGGTCGCCGCGGGCGTGATCGCGCTGGCGGTGAACCGGTCGCGGGAGTTCGACGCCGATGCCGCGGCCGCCCGGATCACCGGCGACCCGCTGGCGATGGCCGGCGCGCTGCGGGCGATCGACGCCAGCACCCGCCGCCTCGTCCTGCCTCCCGAGCGCGGCATCATCGCCTCGAGCCACCTGATGATCGCCAATCCGGTCCAGCGCTCCGGCCTGGCACGGTGGTTCTCCTCGCACCCGCCGATGTCGGAGCGAATCGCCCGGCTCGAGCAACTCGCCGGATACCGTCGCTGACCGCCAGGCCGCCTCGGCTGACCGCCGGGCGCGGCCACCGTGCCGGCGTGCCACAGCACGCAGGCCATCCCGAAGCCGGTGATGACGAGCACGGCCAGGACCGCCAAGGAGAGGATCGACTCCCTGACCTGCCCCAGCATCCCCCAGAGCGTGACCGTTCGGTGGACCGTCGTGGTGGCCGCCGACCCCACGTCGGACGATCCGGGGTCGGCGGCCACGAGGTCGACAGCCAGGGTGCGGCCGTGAGTGCGATCGTGGCGGCGCCGGCGGCGGTGAAGACGCGGTCGTAGGCGGACTCGCGGGGCACGGGAGTTCCTCCGGACGCTGGTGACGGAGCGCGGCGGCTGCTGTGGCAGCGGTCGCGACGGCGCGGTCAGCGGCGGTTGGTGAACTGCACCGCGAAGTCGAAGTCCTGGTCCTTCAGCAGCGCCATGACTGCCTGCAGGTCGTCCTTCTTCTTCGACGAGACGCGCACCTCCTCGCCCTGGACCTGCGTCTTGACCCCCTTGGGACCCTCCTCGCGGATCGCCTTGGTGATCTTCTTCGCCTGTTCCTGGGTGAGGCCGTCCTGGAGCGTCCCGGTGATCTTGTAGAGCTTGCCCGACGCCTTGGGCTCCTCCGTGTCCAGCGACTTGAGCGACACGTGCCGCTTGACGAGCTTGTCCTTGAACACGTCGAGCACGGCCAGCACGCGATCTTCGGCCGAAGCCTCCATCTCGATGCCGTACTCACCGAACCAGCGGATGGCTGCGTCGGTGCCGCGGAAGTCGAAGCGCTGGGCGATCTCCTTCGCGGCCTGGTTGAGGGCGTTGTCGACCTCCTGTCGGTCGACCTTGCTGACGACGTCGAACGAGGACTCGGCTGCCACGTGGCACTCCCTTGTGATGGCGGGCGCCGTCGATTGTCCGACGCCTCCTGCGCTGTTGTATCCTCTCACCGGTCCGGGCGTTAGTCCGGCCAGCGGCAGGTTGCCCGAGCGGCCAAAGGGAGCTGACTGTAAATCAGCCGGCACAGCCTACGCAGGTTCGAATCCTGCACCTGCCACCACTGAGATGGGCCTCGCGCACGAGCGCGTGTGCGAGGCCGATTTCGGTGTGCGGATCGCCTCCGGCGGAGGTGGCCTGCGGATTTCACGCTAGAGGCTCCGGTTGTGTACCCTCAACTGGCGCACGCGCCCCAATAGCTCAGTCGGCAGAGCGTCTCCATGGTAAGGAGAAGGTCAACGGTTCGATTCCGTTTTGGGGCTCTGGACAGGTTCCGCCGCCGATGGCGGAACCTCCCTGGCGGGGTAGCTCAGGTGGTTAGAGCACACGGCTCATAATCGTGGTGTCGCGGGTTCGAGTCCCGCCCCCGCTACCACACTGCCGGCGTGGGCGGCGGCTCGTCTCGATTGGGAGAGCTGCCTCCGAGTCCGGTACCCTTACCAGGTTCTCAGACCCGTATGTGAAAGAGGCACCCCGTGGCCGCCAAGAGCGCTGACGTCCGTCCCAAGATCACTATGGCCTGCACGGAGTGCAAGGAGCGCAACTACATCACGAAGAAGAACCGGCGGAACGACCCCGACCGGCTCGACCTCAAGAAGTACTGCCCGCGCTGCCGCACCCACACCACGCACCGCGAGACTCGCTGAGCATCCTGACGACATCGCCGACCGGCGGCCTGCAATGGCCCGGTCGGCGATCTATGTCTGAGGATGTGCAGCTAACGTCGAGTCATGGCGATTGATCCATCGGCGGCAGGCCGAGTCTACGAACCACAGGCATACGAGGTCAGTCGCGAGAAGGTGCGCGAGTTCGCCGAGGCGATCGGCGACTCCAACCCGGTGTACGTCGACGCCGAGGCGTCCCGGGCTCACGACCATGCGGATGTGGTCGCTCCACCCACGTTCGTCATGATCCCGGTCATGCGCGGCTTCGACTTCCTCATGGCCGACCTCGGCATCGAGTTCGCCCGGGTGGTCCACGTCGACCAGCGATTCCAGTACGTCCGCGCGCTGGCCGTGGGCGACCGTCTCCAGACCACCACGACCCTCGAAGGGCTCCGGACGGTGGCCGGCAACGACCTTCTGACCATCCGCTGCGACGTACGCGACGAGGCCGGCACCGACGTCTGTACCGCCCGGGCCACCCTGCTCGTCCGTCCCGAGGAAGAGGGCGACGATGCCTGAGACATTCAGCGTGGGCGACGTCGTCGCCGACCGCGAGTACTGGATCACCCGCGAGAACCTCGTGCGCTACGCCGGGGCCTCGGGTGACTTCAACCCCATCCACTGGAACGACCGCGTGGCCGAGTCGGTCGGGCTGCCCGGCGTGCTGGCCCACGGCATGCTCACCATGGCGCTGGCCGGCCGGCTGCTCACCGACTGGCTCGGCGACCCCGAGTCCGTGGTCGAGTACGGCGTGCGCTTCTCCCGCCCCATCGTGGTGCCCGACGACGACGCCGGGGTGGCCGTCCACGTCTCCGCCACCGTCACCGGCGTCCACGACGACGGCGCTGTCGCGGTCGAGATCGACGTCCGGGTGGATGATGTGAAGGTGCTGACCCAGGCCCGTGCCCTCGTCCGTCCGCCCGATGCGTGAGACGTTCGACGTCCCGCTCGCCGGCCTGACCACCCTGCGGGTCGGCGGTCCGGCCAAGCGCGTCCTCGAGGTCGACTCCGAGGCCGATCTCATCGAGGTCGTCCGGTCGTGCGACGAGCGTGACGAGCCGCTCCTGCTGCTCGGCGGCGGATCCAACCTCGTGGTGGCCGACGACGGCTTCGACGGCACCGTCGTGCGGGTGGTGACCTCCGGGGTGAAGGTCGACGACTCCGCCTCCTGCGAGTCCGGCGAGCTGGCGGCCTGCGGCGGCATCGTGCTGACCGTGGCGGCCGGCGAGCCGTGGGACGCGCTGGTCGCCCGGGCGGTCGCCGAGGAGTGGGTGGGTATCGAAGCGCTGTCCGGCATCCCGGGCCTGGTCGGCGCGACCCCGATGCAGAACGTCGGCGCCTATGGCCAGGAGGTCGCGCAGACCATCTGGACAGTGCGCACGTACGACCGGGTCGAGCGGCGGGTCCGCACCTTCGCCAACGCCGACTGCGACTTCGCCTACCGGCACAGCCGGTTCAAGGGCTCGCCGCGCTACGTCATCCTCGACGTCAGCTACCAGCTGCGACAGGGCAGCCTGGCGGCGCCGATCGGGTACGCCGAGCTGGCACGGACCCTCGGCGTCGAGGTGGGGGCGCGGGCGCCGCTCGACGACGTGCGTGAGGCGGTCCTCGGGTTGCGGCGGGGCAAGGGCATGGTGCTCGACGCCCACGATCACGACACCTGGAGCGCCGGCTCGTTCTTCACCAATCCGGTGCTCGACGCCGCGACGGCGGCGAGGTTGCCGGAGCACGCCCCGCGCTGGGCCATGCCCGACGACCGGGTCAAGACCAGCGCCGCCTGGCTGATCCAGCATGCGGGCTTCGACCGAGGTCACCCCGGTGCCGGTGGGCGGGTGGCGCTGTCCGGCAAGCACGCCCTGGCGTTGACGAATCGCGGCGACGCGAGTGCCGCCGACCTGATCGCGCTCGCTCGTGAGCTGCGCGACGGCGTGCGCGCGGCGTTCGGGGTCGAGCTCACCAACGAGCCGGTCCTCGTCGGCTGCACGCTCTGAGCCGACCCGGCGCGGGCGCTGAGGAGAAACGCCGCGCGTCGACCGGTGAGCTGTGGCACAATCCTGCGCGTGACACACATGACGAACCCTGACGCGGTCGCCGCGGCCAGCTTCGCCATGCCCTGCTGTTGTCGCTGACCGCTCCGGTCCCCTGACACTCCGGGCCCTTCCCTGGGCTCTTCTCGACAGCAGGTTTCCGATGAACACCGCACTTCCGTCGATGCGTGGCCGCACCGTTCTCGTCGTCCACGCCCATCCCGACGACGAAGCCATCTTCACCGGCGTCACCATCCGCCGCCTCGCCGATGCCGGCGCAAGGGTCGTGCTGGTCACGGCCACCCTGGGCGAACTCGGCGAGGTCCTCGTGCCGCTCCGGCCCGGCGAGACGATGGCCCAGCGCCGGGTGGACGAGCTCGAAAGAGCCGCCGACCTCCTCGGGGTTTCGCGGCTCGTGCTCCTGGGCCAGCGCGACTCCGGGCTGCCCGGGGCCGCCGACAACGTCCATCCCCACGCGCTGGCTGCGGCCGACGTGCACCGGGTGGCCCGCCGCATCGCCCAGCTGGCCGAAGCCGAGCGGGCCGAGGCGATCGTCCACTACGACGCCCAGGGCATCTACGGTCACCCGGACCATGTCGCGGTCCACCTGATCGGCCGGCTGGCCGCGCGGTTCGTGGGCGTGACGAGCTACGAGTCGACGGTCGACAACGAGCACCTACGCGATCCGGCCGAGCGGGCGCACCTCATCCACGGCGCCGCCGAGGCGGCCGGGCTGCCATACGGTCTGGGCGCCGCCGAGATCGGGCTCGCCCTCGCGGCCACGCCGGTCGAGCTGGTAGCCAAGCGGGCGGCCATCGGGGTGCACGCCAGTCAGGTGAGCCCGGACGCCGTCACGCACGCGTCGTTCGCCGAGGCGTACGGCTACGAGTGGTACGTGCGCGAGGGCGCGCGCGGAATCCTCGACGAGCTGGTCGGCGAGCAGGAGCGGGTGGCCGGGTTCCTCGCCGCGACCCGCTGAGTTCGCCGAACCGGCAGGGCGATCGGGCTCACCGATCCGCGCTCGGCCCGGCCGGATGCCGGCGCAGCGCACGTCGCACGGCCGCCGACGCCGCCTCGTCGTCCACGGCGAGGCGGCGGATCGTCGCCACGTAGGCGTCGGCGGCGGCGTCCAGGCGATGGGCGTCGGCATCGGCGTACGAACCGCCCGAGTCCTGCGGCGTCGCCACTCGCGTGCCCGCGCGACGGGCGGTGACGACCGCTCCGGCCTGCTCCAGCTCGCGGTAGGCGCGGGCGACAGTGTTGGCAGCCAGGCCCAGGTCAGCGGCCAGCTGCCGGACGGTGGGCAACCTGGTCCCGGGGAGCAGCTCGCCCGAGGCGATCAGTTCGACGACCTGGGCCCGGATCTGCTCGTACGGAGGCTCCGCGGCGGCGGTGTCGATCTGGAGCGCGATCGGCGGGTTCATACGCGCGTGGTGGCGTGACGGACGCGCGCGGTGACGACGACGGCACCGAGGGCGCCGAGCGCTGCCAGGGCGGTCAGGCCGAGTGCCACCAGGGGCGCGTTCACGCCGGCCGGCCCGGCAGGCGGCTCCGGGTGGATGACACGTGGGTCCGGACGCTCATGGGTCTCCTCGGCGGTACTTATGTATTGAGACATAAGTACCGCGGCGAGCGTCCTCCGGTCAATCGAGCCAGGCGTCGATGTCGGCGAGGAGCCTCTTGCGGACGTCGTCGGGAGCGGCGGAGCCTTCGATCGAGCCGCGTGCGAGTGCCGCGATCGCGGCGTCGTCGAGGCCGTGAACGGAACGCGCCGTCTCGTACTGGTCGAGCAGCCGAGACCCGAACAGCAGAGGGTCGTCGGCGCCGAGAGCGATGCGGGCTCCGGCGTCGACGAGGCTCCGCAGCGGTACGTCGGCCAGGCTCGGGTAGACGCCGAGCGAGACGTTGGAGGCGGGGCAGACCTCGAGGGTGACGGCTTCGTCGACGACGCGGGCCAGGAGCGAGGAGTCCTCGACGGCGCGCACACCGTGGCCGAGCCGGCGCGCCCCGAGCGCGTCGATGCACGCGCGGGCGCTGTCGGGCCCGCGGAGCTCGCCGCCGTGGGGAGCCGAGAGCAGGCCGGCGCGAGTGGCGATCTGGAACGCGGGGGCGAACTCCTCGATCACGCCGCGCCGCTCGTCGTTGGACAGGCCGAACCCCACGACGCCGCGGCCGGCGTACTGGGCGGCCAGCCGGGCGAGGGTGCGAGCGTCGAGGGGGTGGCGGGTGCGGTTGGCGGCGATGACGACCGCGATGCCGACGCCGGTGGCCTCGGCGGCCTGCCTGGTGGCGTCGAGGACGAGGTCGGTGAACGCCGTGATCCCGCCGAAGCGCGAGCCGTACCCCGACGGATCGACCTGGATCTCGAGCCAGCGCGATCCCTCGGTCGCCTCGTCCTCGGCGGCTTCGAGCACCAGACGCCGGACGTCGCCCTCGGTGAGGAGCACCGACCGCGCGATGTCGTAGAGCCGCTGGAAGCGGAACCAGCCCTTCTCGTCGGCCGCCGACAGCTGGGGCGGCCAGTCCTCACGCAGCGCTTCGGGCAGGCTCAGGCCGTGGTGGTCGGCGAGCTCGAGCAGCGTGGCATGCCGCATCGACCCGGTGAAGTGCAGGTGGAGATGGGCCTTGGGCAGCGCCCGCAGATCGCGTCTCGGCCGGTCCGTCACGATGCCAGCGCGCTCAGCCGAGCAGCCGCTGGATCCGGGACACGCCTTCGGCGAGGTCGTCGTCGCCGAGGGCGTAGGAGAACCTGAGGTATCCGCTCGGCCCGAACGCCTCGCCGGGCACGACGGCGACCTCGACCTCGTCGAGGATGATGCCTGCCAGCTCCGCGCTGGTGGTGGGCACCTTTCCGGCGATGTCTCGGCCGAGCACCCCCTTGACCGAGGGATAGACGTAGAAGGCGCCCTCGGGCTCGGGGCACACGACGCCGTCGATGGAGTTGAGCATGGAGACGATGGTGCGGCGCCGACGGTCGAATGCCTCGCGCATGGTGGCCACGGCCGCCAGGTCGCCCGAGACCGCCGCCAACGCGGCCCGCTGAGAGACGTTGGCGACATTGGACGTGGCGTGGGACTGGAGGTTGCCGGCCGCCTTGACGATGTCGGTGGGCCCGATCATCCAGCCGACCCGCCAGCCGGTCATCGCGTAGGTCTTGGCGACGCCGTTGAGGACGAGGCAGGTGTCGGCCAGCTCGGGCACCTCGACCGGCATGGAGGCGAACCGTGCCTCGCCGTAGGTGAGGTGCTCGTAGATCTCGTCGGTGACGACCCAGATGCCGTGCTCGTAGGCCCAGCGGCCGATCTCGCGGACCTGGTCGGGGGAGTACACCGCGCCGGTGGGGTTGGACGGCGAGCAGAAGAGCAGCACCTTGGTGCGGTCGGTGCGCGCGGCCTCGAGGTCGGCGACGCTGGCCTGGTACCCGGTGGACTCGTCGGTGAGGACCTCGACCGGGACTCCGCCGGCCAGCTTGATCGACTCGGGGTAGGTGGTCCAGTACGGCGTGGGCAGGATGACCTCGTCGCCAACGTCGAGCAGGGTGGCGAAGGCCTCGTAGACGGCCTGCTTGCCGCCGTTGGTGACCAGGACCTGCGCGGCCTCGACCTGGTAGCCGGAGTCGCGTGCGGTCTTCACCGCGATGGCCTCGCGGAGCTCGGGCAGGCCGGCGGGCGGGGTGTAGCGGTGGTTCCTGGGTTCGCGGCACGCGGCGACGGCCGCCTCGACGATGTAGTCGGGGGTGGGGAAGTCGGGCTCGCCCGCGCCGAACCCGATGACCGGGCGCCCGGCTGCCTTGAGCGCCTTGGCCTTGGCGTCGACCGCCAGCGTGGCTGACTCGGAGATCGAGCCGATGCGGGCCGAGATGCGGGGACGGGACGTGCCGACGCGCGCGTCGGCGGGAGCGGGCGAGGTCATGCCGACCATCCTGGCACCACCTCGCCGCGCCGTGCCAAGCGAGTTCTCACGCTGTGGATCGTCAGCGTGGTACTCGCAGCCGCAGCTGGGACACCGCGGAGTAGTAGGCGCTGGACTCCGGCCGGTACAGCAAGTAGAGGACGATCGCGGCGATCAGCACGGGGATCACGGTGACGGCCGCGTTGATTCCGCCCGGCACCCCGCCGGTCGTGATCAGCCAGAGGCTCGTCACGATGTTCAGACCGCCGAGCACCGTGGCGGTGACACGGGCCCAGGACCGCCCCTTCTTGTTGGCCGAGGCCATCCACAGCCAGATGAGTGCGGCGATGACGGCGAGGGTCACGCTGCCGCCGACCAGGATGTTGGCGCTGGCGTCGATCTGACTGGGCGACAGCGGAGTCTCCAGCTCGGAATTGGTGTCGGCGAGGTTCTCGCGGATCTGGTCACGCGTCAGCAGCGACCCCAGACCGCCGACGAGCTGGAGCGCGGCGCCGGCCCACATGAGCCGGGCCGCGGTGATGATCGGCTGCGGCGGCTCCGGCACGGCCTGGGCGTACGGCGAGGCCGCCGGGCTGTCCGTCCACTGCGGAGCGTCGGGAGACGGCTCACCGTAGGGCCGGGGCTGCGGGGGCACCGAGCCGTTGCCCGGTGTGGGTGCGGCGTACGGGTCGGGACGGGATTCGTCGTCTCCAGCGGGTGTCGTACCACTCATGTCCGGCCCTCCAAGCGCGCTGATCACGGTCTCCGTCGACCCTAGCGGCGTCGTCACCGCGGGGCGAGGTGCGACTCGGCACCGGATCGAGGCGCTCCGTTCGCCCGCATCCGGGCGCGCGTGTCAGGGCGGGCGGCCCGGGCGGGCGGGCTCCGTTCGACCTGAACGGTAGGCACCACGTACACTCTTGTCCCTGGTGGTCATCGGACCCCTGTCGAAGCGTGCCCTCAAGCACCCGAAGTCAGCGACAGAAGTCCGTCCGGCCGCCGAAGGGCAGTAGCTCAATTGGCAGAGCACCGGTCTCCAAAACCGGGGGTTGTGGGTTCGAGTCCCTCCTGCCCTGCTGGCCGCCGGGTCCCGACGACCAGGCGGTGCCGATGTGCGGCGTCCGGCCGGACGCCGTAGGAACAGAGCGAGGTAGCACGTGACGGAGACGAGCGGCAAGACCGCCACGCCCGAGCGCCCGCGTTCGCCGAAGCGACGCGGACCGTTCGCGCGGCTGTCGTTGTGGATCCGCCAGGTGGTGGCCGAGCTGCGGAAGGTCGTCTACCCGACGCGTCCGCAGCTGCTGACCTACACCGCCGTGGTGCTCGTGTTCGTCGGCATCATGATCGCTGTGGTCTCCCTGCTCGACCTGGCCATGGGCTGGGCGATGTTCGAGATCTTCAGCTGAGCCGGTCAGCGCAGCACCGCTACGAGGAGGAAGAAGTCCACACCGTGTCCGAACCACAGTCGCCCGTCGATGATGTCGAGGCCGTCCCCACCCCCGACGCCGAGGATGCTGCCTCGACGCCGAGCGAGGACGTGCCCGCCGCCGACGCCGAGCAGCCCGACCCGCTGGAGGAGTTCCGCCGGGTCCTGCGCGCCAAGCCCGGCGACTGGTACGTCGTCCAGACGTACTCCGGCATGGAGAACCGCGTGCGGACGAACCTCGAGAGTCGCATCGGCAGCCTCAACATGGAGGACTTCATCTTCGAGGTGGAGGTTCCCACCGAAGAGGTCGCCGAGATCAAGAACGGCCAGCGCAAGCTCGTCAAGCGCAACCGCTTCCCCGGCTACGTCCTCGTCCGCATGGACATGAGCGACGAGTCGTGGGCGGCCGTTCGGCACACCCCGGCCGTCACCGGTTTCGTCGGCCACGCCCACCAGCCCCTCCCGCTCAACCTCGACGAGGTCGAGCGGTGGCTGGCTCCCGAGGTCACCGAGCAGGCCAAGCCGTCCGACGAGAAGAAGCAGGTCGAGGTCGTCGACTTCGAGGTCGGCGACTCCGTCATGGTCGTCGACGGCCCGTTCGCCACCCTGCACGCCACGATCAACGAGATCAATCCCGACTCTCAGAAGATCAAGGGTCTGGTCGAGATCTTCGGCCGCGAGACTCCCGTCGAGCTGTCGTTCAACCAGATCCAGAAGCTCTGACGAACCCGCCGTACGAGCCGACCGGCACGCACGGAAACTGCACCACCAGTTCACGACAAGGACCCGAGGAATGCCCCCGAAGAAGAAGGTCGCAGGCCTGATCAAGCTCCAGATCCAGGCCGGCCAGGCGACTCCGGCGCCGCCGGTCGGCCCCGCGCTGGGCCAGCACGGCGTCAACATCATGGAGTTCTGCAAGGCCTACAACGCGGCCACCGAGTCGCAGCGCGGCAACGTCGTGCCGGTGGAGATCACGGTCTACGAGGACCGCTCGTTCACCTTCGTCACGAAGACCCCGCCGGCCGCGAAGCTGATCCTCAAGGCCGCAGGCATCGACAAGGGCTCCGGCGAACCGCAGAAGACCAAGGTCGCCAAGATCACCCGCGACCAGCTCCGCGCCATCGCCGAGACGAAGATGCCCGACCTCAACGCCAACGACCTCGACGCCGCCGAGAAGATCATCGCCGGCACCGCCCGCCAGATGGGCGTCACCATCGAGGGCTGACGCCCACCGCGTCAGCATCCAGTGGGAGGGCCACGCGCTGGCCCGCACCACGACCTCCCGACACACCCAGGAGACAGCAATGAAGCGCAGCAAGGCCTACCGGGCCGCAGCTGAGAAGATCGACTACTCCCGCCTGTACGCCCCGGGCGAGGCGGTCCGCCTCGCCAAGGAGACCTCCGGCACCAAGTACGACGCCACGGTCGAGGTCGCCCTCCGGCTCGGGGTCGACCCCCGCAAGGCCGACCAGATGGTGCGCGGCACCGTCAACCTTCCGCACGGCACCGGCAAGACCGCTCGGGTCCTGGTCTTCGCCGTGGGCCCGAAGGCGGACGAGGCCACGGCCGCGGGCGCCGACATCGTCGGTGGCGACGAGCTGATCGAGGAGGTCCAGGGCGGCCGTCTCGACTTCGACGCCGTGGTCGCCACCCCCGACCTCATGGGCAAGGTCGGGCGGCTGGGCCGGGTGCTCGGTCCGCGTGGCCTGATGCCCAACCCCAAGACCGGCACGGTCACCGTCGACGTCGCGAAGGCCGTCACCGAGATCAAGGGTGGCAAGATCGAGTTCCGCACCGACCGGCACGCCAACCTCCATTTCGTGATCGGCAAGGTGTCGTTCACGGCCGAGGCGCTGGCCGACAACTACGCCGCGGCGCTCGACGAGATCAACCGTCTCAAGCCCTCCGCCGCGAAGGGCCGTTACATCCAGAAGGCCACGCTCACGACCACCATGGGCCCGGGCATCCCGCTCGACCCGTCCAAGGTTCGTGCATCGGAGTCCGCCGACGCGTGACCCGGGGTAGGGTCGCGCTCCTGGATGCGTACCGACCACCCTCCGACCGCCGCGGTCCCGTCTCAGGGGTCGCGGCGGTCGACGTTTTGTGAGGATCAGCTCGATGCCGGTGACCACACTCGTTCCGGAGACCACGGCGCGGCTGCGTCGAGGGTTGCCGAAGCTGGGCAAGGTTCCGGTGCTGAGCACGTTCGTTCGCTGGTTGCGCCTCGACTTCGGCGGTGTGATCGGCGCGGCGTTCTTCTTCTGCCTGTCACTGACCCCCTCGCTGCTGCCCCGGCCGTGGCTGTACCAGGCGGTCGTCAGCGGGCTCACCGCGGCCATCGGCTACGCCCTCGGCGCCATGGCCGGCTCGGTGATCCGGTTCCTCACCCACCGGATCCGGCGCGGCTGGACCCCGGCGCGGCGCACCGTGCTCGTCGCCTGGTGGCTGTGCGCGGTCGTCGGCGGCGGCACGGCCGCGTGGTACCTCACGGCGGCGGCGCGGTGGCAGACCCAGCTGCGTGCCCTCATGAGCGTCGAGAGCCCCGGACCCAACCACTACCTCCTGATCCTTTTGCTGGCCGGCGCGCTGTTCCTGGGACTCATCGGGGTCGGCCGAGCCGTGCGCGGCGCCTCGCGATGGCTGCGGCGCCTGCTCGCCCGCTGGGTGCCGCTGCCGGTCGCGCTGGTCGTGTCGGTGCTGTGCGTGGCCTACGTGGCGCTGTGGTCGTGGAACGGCGTCTTGTACCCGACGTTGCTGGGCGTGGCCAACAACGCGTTCGCGGCCGTCAACCAGGAGACCGAGGCCGGCAACAACGCGCCTGCCAGTGCGACCCACTCCGGGGGCCCTGGATCCTTGGTGAGCTGGGAGTCGTTGGGCCGCAAGGGTCGCGAGTTCGTCTCGTCCGGGCCTACCGTCGACGATCTCGAGGCGTTCCGCGGCGAGCCGGCCCTGGATCCGGTGCGCGCCTACATCGGCATGGACTCCGCGGAGACCCCCGCTGGGCTGGCCTCGCTCGCGGTGCGTGAGCTCGAGCGGGCCGACGGGTTCGACCGCGAGGTCCTGGTCGTGGTGACCACCACCGGCACCGGGTGGGTCGACGCCGCCGCGGCAGATGCGCTCGAGTACCTCTACAACGGCGACAGCGCGATCGTCACTGTGCAGTACTCGTACCTGCCGAGCTGGATCTCGTTCGTGGCCGACCAGGAGCAGGTCCAGATCGCCGGGCGAGCGCTGTTCGACGCCGTGTACGACGAGTGGTCGCAGCTGCCGGAGGCCACCCGGCCCCGGCTGCTCGTCTACGGCGAGAGCCTGGGCGGGCTGGGCAGCGGTGCGGCCTTCGACGACCTCGACGACCTCACCTCGAAGGTCGACGGCGCGCTGTGGGTGGGCACCCCGACCCGGCAGGCGCTGCGGACCCACTTCACCGCCGAGCGCGAGCCCGGGTCGCCGGCCCGGCTGCCGGTGTACGACGACGGCCGCACCGTCCGGTTCTGGGGCGGCTGGCAGGAACCCCTCGACCTCGACGACGGATGGAAGACCCCGCGCGTGCTCTACCTCCAGCACGCCTCCGACCCGGTGGCGTTCTGGGCGCCGGAGCTGATCTGGTCCCAGCCCGACTGGCTGATGGAGGAGCACGGCCCCGACGTCCTGCCGAACTTCGACTGGTACCCGTTCGTGACGTTCTGGCAGATCGCGGCCGACATGGCGGTGTCGGCGAAGGTGCCGGCGGGGCACGCCCACAACTACGGCGGCGAGCTCGTCGACGCCTGGCTCGCCATCGCGCCCCCCGACGACTGGCCGGCCGAGCGCACCCAGGACCTGCGCGACATGGTCCACTCGTTCGTGCCCACTCCCTGAGTAGGGGCCAGAGGTCCGGTGCAGCCGTGCCGGCGGGCGCCGGTTTGGTGATGTCGCGCCCGGCCCGTATCATCGACGGTGCCAAAGACCGCCGGTCTCACATCCCAGTTCCATCCAGCTCGGCTGAGCTGACCACGGGGTGCTGACGAAGGTCCCGCGCCATGCGGGCGGCCCGCGCAGGTGAGAGTGTGACGCCCACGCCCGCGAGCGTGGCCGACGCCCCCGCGCCTGCGCCGGGGCGTTTTTTCATGGGCGCGGGCGGCCGGTCACCCGTAAGACACCCGCAGAAGGAGTCCCATGGCGAGGCCTGACAAGGCAGCCGCGGTCGCCGAGCTTGCCGACGAGTTCCGCAGCTCGAACGCCGTCGTGCTGACCGAGTACCGCGGCCTCACCGTC